>CAYIIH010000288.1:0-11585 GCA_964363225.1 uncultured Verrucomicrobiota bacterium
CGCCGCCGCACGCACGACATGAACACGGCCAACTGGATTCCGGACCTTTTCATGAAGCGCGTTCTCTGTGACGGCCAGTGGACGATGTTCTCGCCGGAAGAGGTTCCCGAGCTTCACCACACTTTCGGCAAGGCGTTTGAGGATGGCGCCGTTGGCAGCCTGTTCCTCGCGCATTTTGATGAACGCGCGGATGACATAAAGGCTCATGGCAACGGCCCGAGGGCTGCTCAAGACCGTGGCGGCCATGATTGCGCCGTGCTCGGTGAAGGCGCGGACTTGCTTGGAGAACTTGAGTCTCCGCGAGGATGTCACAGATTGTGATATCCTCAGAATCTCCTCGCGGGTCAAATCGAAGATGAAATCTGCCGGGAATCGCTCCTGGTTGCGTTTGATGGCCTGATTCAGAGCGCGGGTTTCGACGCCGTAAACTCCGGCCAGATCGGCATCCAAGATGACTCGCTGGTCCCGAATCGAACGGATGAGCAGAGGAATGCTTTTGCCAGGAATAGCAGGAGACTGGTGTTGTGCGCTCATTGCTTCTTGATGACCAGCCAGGTGACCAACTCGAAGTTGGTGGTGTCATGGGCCTGGTCTTTCTGATCGGGAATTTTGAAGCTGCGTCCGGTCTGGAGCCCCGTGGCGACGCGCTTGCGGAACGTGGTGACGATGGACGCCACCGCCTTTTTGAGAAGGCTGTCATAAAGGGCGGTGTTGCTGCCGTCGGCAGTTTGCTGGTCGAACAGGGTGCATAGGTCGTCATAGGGCGTCGTCTTGCCGGCGCAGAGGTCCCGGTAAATGCCGAGGATCTGCTTCGGCTGAGCGAAGGCAAGACGCACATTGCCATCGTCGAGGACGTAAACGAGGAAGTGGGGCTGAAGCGGGTTGACCTGCGTAGCGGATTTCCCCTCACTTTGGCTTTCTGCGCCCTGGGCACCGGGGGAACCGGCGGCGGGGATGCCCGCCGCGCTCCGGCCTTGTTTCAGGCACCAGATGACGCCGGGGGCGATGGTTTGGATTTGGTCATGGGGCGGAACCACGGTGTAGAGGCCAAACGGGGCGGCGTCGAGAATGCTCCGGTTTGTTTCCAGATACTTCAGGAGGTCAATGCGGAAGTCATCGAGCGTGAAGTCCGTGAGCGAGATGCTTTCGGCCAGGTCTTCCAGGTCGAGCACCTCGTCTTTGAGCCGGAGCAACTGGCGGTCGCGGTAGCGCAAATCGTCCGCGATGAGGTCCTGCAGTTCCTCGCGCTCAAGGAGGTTGTCCTCCAGCGTGGCGGCGATGTCCACCAGCGCCATGCGGGCTTCCACGCGGTGCTTGAGGCTGATGTATTGGTCGAGATTCGGCGTCGGCCAGAAGTTGACCAGTTGCACGGTGGGATTGATGCTGCCGATACGGTCCACCCGGCCAAACCGCTGGATGATGCGAACCGGATTCCAGTGGATGTCGTAGTTCACCAGAAAATCGCAATCCTGGAGGTTCTGGCCTTCGCTGATGCAGTCCGTGGCGAGGAGCAGGTCAACCTCGCCCTCCTGGGGCATGGACGTGATTTTCGCGCGGCGCTTGGAGATGGGGGAGAAGTTGGTCAGGATGTGGTTGTAGTCGGTATGCCGCTGGAAGCCCGACGGTTGGAAGGTGGTCTTGTTCTCACCCGTGCCGAGCACCAGGGCCGACTGGATGCCGAGTTCCTTGAGGGCCCACTCGTGGAGGTGTTCGTAGAGATAATCAGCGGTGTCAGCGAACGCGGTGAAAACGAGAACCTTCCGATTGAGTTTGCCCAACTTGTTCTTGGTGGGGCGGCGGGCCTTTTCGGCGATCAGCGTCTTCAAATCCGCCAACTTTTGGTCACGGTCGGGGGTGACCGCCTCCGCTGAGGCGTGGAGGATGGTGAGCTGGTCCTTGTCTTTGCGGAGGTCCTTCAGCCACTTCTCCAGGTGCAGGTGCTCCAGTTTGTATTTGAACTTGGTGCCGACCTCCAGGGCGTCGTGCAGTTCTTCGTCATCATCAAACCCGAGCGTCAGTTCGTCACCCGTCACCTCGCCGGTGCCCTTCTTGAGGGCCTGGAACCGGACAATCTTCTGCTCGAGGGCGTCCAGCTTGCCGATGGTGCGGTCCATGGTGATTTCAAAGGACTGCACGGAGCTTTCGAGCCGCTTCAGGAACCCGACCTTCATCATGCCGATGAGGAATGTTTCACGGTCGGCCTGGGTAAACGGGTCGCGAGTTGGCGTCTGGTAGATCGGCTTGAACTCGTCTTTGACGTATTTGGACGGGTTGAACAGGGAGAGCTTGTAGCCTTCCAACTCCTCGTTGAGCTTGTCGTAGGAGAGAAAACGGCGCTGGGAGTCAATCTCCGGATAGATGGAGACGGGTTTGAGCCGCTTGGGGAAACCGCCCAGCCGCTCCATCTCGTGGGCGTAATACTTCTGCACGTGCTTCCGCGCGCGGGCGATGGTGAGTTCGTCCAGCAGTTTGAAAAAGTCCGAGCCAAGCCGCAGCAGCAGGTCGGAGGTCTTGCGCTTGGCCGGGGGTTGTTTGGCCCAGTTGGTGAAATGAGCCTGGGCTTGGCGCAGCGTCTCCTTGACGCTGGCGATGCCGACAGCCTCGCGGAAGGCTTCGTCGTTGTTCGCCGAGACGAAGGCAATCTGGTTGCCCAAGTCTTTCAGGGTGTTGTTGACGGGCGTAGCGGAGAGCAACAGGACCTTCGTGCGGACGCCGGAGCGGATGATGTCATCCATGAGGCGCTGGTAGCGGCTGCGCCGGATGACGTTGCCCTGCTCGTCACGCCGCCCTGGCGTGTTGTTGCGAAAATTGTGCGACTCATCAATGACGACCAGGTCGTAGTTGCCCCAGTTCAGCGTTTCCAGATTGATGTCGCCGGAGTAGCCGCCCTCGCGGCTCAGGTCGGTGTGGGAGAGGACATCGTAGCGGTACCGGTCTGCGCCGAAGGGATTTAACTGGTCGTTCAGGCGATAGACCGTCCAGTTATCGCGCAGCTTTTTCGGGCACAGCACGAGCACGCGCTCGTTGCGAAGCTCGAAGAACTTGATGACCGCCAGGGCCTCGTAGGTTTTTCCCAAGCCGACGCTGTCGGCCAGGATGCAGCCGTTGTGGGCCAGGGTTTTGTTGATCATGCCCTTCACGCCGTCCTTCTGGAAATCGAAGAGGGCCTTCCAAATCTCTGTGTCGAACAGCGTGGTCGCGCCCAGGTCGGCGTCCGTCTTGCGCGCGTCACCCAGGAACTTCTCGAAAATGTGGAACAGCGTCTTGTAGTAGATGAACTCCGGCGGGTGGTTCTGATACACCTGGGCCAGGTATTGGAGGATCTCGGCTTTGACATCCTTGACCAGGTTGGGGTCGGCCCAGAGCCGGTCGAACCATACCTTCAGTTGGTCGCGGTCGGCGGGGTCGCTGGCGATGAGGTTCAATTCGATGTTGCTGCCTGTGTCCTGCAATCCGAGTCCGCGCGGCGTGAAATTGGAACTGCCCAGGATGGCGACGGCGTCCTGGCCATCGTTGGCGACGTGGTAGAGCTTGCCATGAAGGAAGCCGGTCTGACAGACGGTCTTGATGGCCACCTTCTGGCGAATCCAGTCCGCGCATTCCCTGGCCACGCGCTTTTGCTGGAGGGTGTTCGCTAGCTTGAGGCCCTCGGGCGCGATGATGAACGCCTTCGTTTCGGTCTTGGCCGGGTCGAGCGACTTCACGAAGGAAGGTTCGCCGAACAGAAAATCCATGTGCCCGATGCGGTCGAGCCAGTCCTTGAGCGCGGCGTAGGCGTAGATGGTGAAGTAGGCCGAAACCACCGACATTCGCGAGCCGTCGCGGATGTGGGGTTTAAGGAAATCGCCAACGCTGCCACAATAGTGGTTGTCACGGATGGCGGAACTGCTCCGTGGAGGTGTCATAGCTCAACCCGATACTGCATGGATGACGGATTCTGTTCAACAGTTTCGTTGCAGGGGCAATTCCTCCGGTCCGTACTGCCCCGCCCGCGTCTCGCAGCGGCATCTGTTACGCGCAAATTGCCCATCCCTCTGACGAACGGAAAAAAGCGCACCTTGTCTCCGTCGTTCAGGGCAGGCTAGCGGCGACATTTTACCCGCGGCGCAGTACTACGTGGGGACTCGGTTCGTAGCAGATGTCCACCCAGGCGCCTTCGTTGACGATGGAGAGACGCGCGGCTTCCACCACGAGTTCGTTGATATAACTGTTGGCGGGCGTCGCCAGGAGGCCCTGCCGATCGATGTCACCGATCAGCTTGCGGCGCCGGGCGAGGGCGCGTTTCTCCGGCAGTGGGGCGGATGCTGTCTCGATACGTTCCATGGCTTCCAGATGGGCGGCAATCGATTCATGGCCATAGCCCACCGGTTTGAAGCCCGGTCCTTCCCACGGCACGAGCCGGTAAAAATCCGGGCTGACGTAGTTGTACTTGGAACCGCCGCAGCCGAGGCCTTCCAAGTAACAGTAACGGACGCCGCGGTCGTTATCTTTGTGTTCAATCATGCCGCCGGAGTTCTTGCCCTCACAATACATGAGCAGCCCCTGATCGTTGCTGCCGGCGGCATCGTCAGGATAGCCCAAGCCGTCGGTGACGGACAACAACGCGCCATTTTCATAACGAACCCGGCCATTGGACCAGAGATAGCCTTCGTTCCCGTTCGGGAACCGGCCCTTGACGCCGGAGACCGAGAGCGCCACGGGCTTGAGTCCGGTGATGAAGTACACCAGGTCCACGTAATGGCAGCCGACATAGACGAACGGGTCGGTCTGGTCGCAGGTGAACCAGTTCTGGAAATTGGAGTGTCGATAGTAGTAGGGCTCGATCAGCTTGGCCTCGCCGAGGGCGAATTCGCCGAAATGCCCCAGGGCATAGTGCCGTTTGGCCATGAGTGAACGGCGGTCAAAGCGCTTGTGGTACTCGACGCCGACGAACAGCCCCTTGTCGCGGGCCAACTGTTCGATCTCATGCGCGTGTTCGTATTTCAACACCAGCGGCTTGACGCATAGCACGTGCTGGTTGTGCCGCAACGCTGCCATGACCACTTCGTAATGGAACGGGTCCGGCACGGCCACGATGACGGCCTGGCGGGGCCCCAACCGGGCCAGCGCTTCTTTGTAAAGCTCCGGGAACAGGCGATCCGGTTTTTCGCTCAACACCGGCGATGCCTCAAAGGTTTGTCCCGGAAAGGCCTGTTTCAAGTCCGCGCTCTCCTTCAGCGCCCGCAAGGGAGCGCTGTTGAGGGCACAAACCGTGATCTGGCCGAGGCGCCCGAGGCGCTGCAAATGATACACGGACGGCAAAATCAAATCGTGCGTGATCATGCCGCCGCCGATGATGACAACGTCCAGGCAAGTGGTGGTTTTCATGATTCCAAAAAGGCATGGAAGGCACTGACGCGACAGTAGGCAAGCGAAAAACGCCACTCTTTTCTCCTCCGAGTCATCCCAATCGGAAGCTCGGCAAAGGCACTCTGCTGGCGCAAGGCGGACTCAGTTCGCACATGGCGGCGGGAAAGGTCCGGGACGATGTGCTCCTGGACCCGCCCGACTCCGAGTTCGTGATCGTTCATCACACCGTGAAAGTGCGGAACGGAGACAGCGGCGGGTCTTTGGTGGACGAGGAAGGGAATTTGGTTGCCATCAATACGGGCCAGGAGCGCCGACATTCTTGTCGGCCCGAATCGCGCGCCAATGCCAAGACTGACAAGAATGTCGGCGCGCCTCGGGTTGGGGCTTTGCCGCGTTGCAGGCTCTACCGCGTCCGTCCGTGCTGAGAACGATGTGGAAGTGGTTGCCGTCAAAGCTATTTTCCGGTCAGGCCTGCCGCCGGCCGATCCATTTTTCCAGATCGGGAGGTCGATAGTTCGCCAGCAAGTCCAGCAGGCGGTCGGGGTCTTGTTCGACCAGCACCATCGACCGATGCGCGGGCCGGACGAACTGCTCAGTTGCCGCATGATCAAACAGCGCCAACAAAGGATCGTAGAAACCTGCGACATTCAGAAGTCCGCACGGTTTGCGGTGCAAACCGAGTTGGGACCAAGTGAGCACTTCGCAGAATTCCTCCACAGTGCCATACCCTCCCGGCAGGGCCACAAAGGCCTCGGCCAGATCGGCCATCAAAGCTTTCCGCTCGTGCATTGAGCCGACCACCCGCAAGTCCGCCAGACCGCGGTGCGCCAATTCCTTGACCACCATGGCTGCCGGAATAACGCCGATGACCTCGCCGCCTTTGACCAGAACCGCGTCGGCCAAAGCCCCCATCAATCCGACGCGCCCGCCGCCGTAAACGAGTCCCAAGCCTCGCCGTGCCAGGGCTTGGCCCAGGGCTTGCGCTGCCTTCAGATAAGCAGCCCTGGAACCGCTGTTGGAGCCGCAAAAGACGCAGACACGCTTCATGAAAATCAAGGATTCATTGGAAAAGTCCGCCTGCCCACAAGGAGAGAGACAGGATTGGCCGCCGTTTCGAGCTGGCGCAAAGAGCTTCCGGCGGGGTGAGGTTCAGAAGAAATCCTTGAGAAACCAGGATGCCCTTTTATCCAAGCGCTGCGATTTTCCGCTGCGTTTCCGTCATGTAACTGAGATAAAAAGAGAGGCGTTCTTTCATTTCCTTGCGCGGGATAATGGCATCGATCAAGCCGTGTTCGACGAGGAACTCGGCCGTTTGAAAGCCGGGTGGAAGCTCGGACTGGGTCGTATCTTTGATCACGCGCGGTCCGGCAAATCCAATCATGGCCCCCGGCTCGGCAATGATCAGGTCGCCTAGGCTGGCAAAGCTGGCCATGACGCCGGCGTAGGTGGGATTGGTCAGAACGCTGAGATAAGGCAGCCTGTTCTTGGCGTGGTAGGCGAGCGCGCCGGAAGTTTTGGCCATCTGCATCAAGCTGAACATGCCCTCGTACATGCGCGCGCCGCCGCTGGTGGAAATGATGATCACCGGCAGGCCTTTGTCGGTGCCCGCTTCGATCAGACGCGTCAGTTTCTCGCCCACGACGGAGCCCATCGACCCGCCCAGAAAACTGAAGTCCATGACCCCCAAGGCGACCCGGTGCGAATCGATCTTGCCGATCCCGGTGATGACCGCCTCTTTGAGGCCGGTTGCTTTCCGGTAGTCCTCGAGCTTGCTCGGATACGAGGGGAATTGCAGCACGTCGGCGCTGATCATGTCGGCGTCCATTTCCTGGAAGGAACAGGTTTCGACCAGGGAATGAATCCGCTCGCGGGCGCCGATGGGGAAATGCTGATTGCAGCGCTGGCAGACTTTCAGATTCTCATCGAGTTCCTTGTCATAGAGCATCATGGAGCATTTGGGACATTTTGTCCAAAGGCCCTCCGGGATTTCCCGCTTTCTGGACTTCGAGGCAGCCATCTTCGGCTTTTTCGGAAAAGCAGCAGCCGATGTGGCGGACGGCGGTGTCACGGCCAACTCCGGCGATTCCAGACCCAGCGATTTTTTGGTGAAAGATGTCGTGGCCATAATCAAGAAAACCCCATGGGTTTGACGCCTGGCAACAGCCGAGGACACAAAGACAGGCGTGAAGCGGTTTGTTTTCCCTTGACCAACTTTGCCGGACCGGTCGCACGGACCAGGTTGCCGCGCAGAAGCAGTTTTTTCACAATTTTCAGGGGGCCGATCATACTACGTCAGGAGGCCGCGGGCAACCGTCCAAACGCACACCCGGCCTGCCCCGTTCTCCAGCAAGACCTTAGCACAGGCGCTGGAAGTGGCGCCCGTCGTCAAAACATCATCGAGCAGCACAATGCGCTGGCCCTCGAGAGGTTTCTTTCCACAGAACGCAAACGCGCGGCGCACGTTCGCCGAGCGTTGCGCGCGCGTCAGCATCGTCTGGGTTCGCGTCGCTTCAATCCGTTTCAGGAGGCGAGGCTGGACCGGGATGGATGTGGCCGCGCTCAACTGTGTGGCCAGCCGTTCGGCTTGGTTGAATTCGCGCTCCCGCCTTTTTAAGGGGTGCAATGGAATGGGCACAATCAGGTCCCAGGTAGCCGCTGGCAGATGGGGCAGGGCCGCGCGCAACAGCAGGTCCGCCAAAAACGGCTCGAACCAGATCGCCCGCTGGTACTTGTAGCGATGGATGATTTCCAGCAGAAAGTCGCCGGCGACCACCGCGGCTCTGGCTGATTCGAAATGAAGGTTCATTTGCCGGCAGTTGCTGCATTCAAACGCGGCCGTGATCGCGCCTTCGTACGGCAATCCGCACCGCTGGCAGAACGGAGCGGTGATAAACCGGATGGCGCCCGGCCGGGACCAGCAGCGTGCGCACACGTATCCTTCCTGCGCTGTGGCCCGTTCGGAACCGCAAATCTGGCAGGCATTAGGATAAAAAAACCCTAAGGCCGCATCCGGCCAGTTTTGCCACAAATTCGCCACAAACGCCCGAGCCATTTTCTTACGCTTTCTGCTTCTGTGACAGGCCGCCCACCTTATTGTTCAAAGGAAAGCGTGCCACTGCGAAACAGACCAACAGAAGAATGATCAGGGCCAGCCAGCCATCGGTGAGCTTGCCGCTGCCCCAAAACCAGACCTTTGCACCCGTATGTTCTTGCGTGATAAAGCCGTATGATTTCAGCCAAAAAATCCATCCGGCATGCAAGCCAATGGAAAAAAACAGCGTCCCGGTGCGCAGGTAAGCGACGGCCAGAATGATCCCGGCCAGAGTCAGGGTGAAGAAACCAGGCACCAAGTGCTCCAGCTCTCCGAAGCCGCGCAGCATGCCGGCCAGCACCATCAAGCCGGAGGACCACTCAATGGCTTCGGGCGCTTCCGGCCGCTGGAAAAAATGCAGCAGCGCATAGACGGCGCTGCTGAGGATCACGGCGGTCGCCCGATGGCAGGTCTTGCGCAAGGCCCCCAGAAGCACGCCACGAAAGAACAGTTCCTCGAGCAGCGCCACGAACGCGGCGGCCAAAGTCGCGTTGCGCAGATGCCGCCACAGTTCCAGCCCGGAATGGTCCAGGTTGAGTTGGCGGGCTCCACCCAGGACCGCGCAGCCGGCGACACAGGCCAGTGATCCAAAGCCGAGCAGAAAGCCGAAGGCAACCTTACGCCAGTTTCCCGCCAGGCTCTCCAGCCCGACATCCTTCCAGGAGCGCAGGCCGATACTCCTCAGAAATGGCCACAAGCCCAGGAGACCGAGCACCATCAGCGAGCGGTTCAAGTAACGGTGGAAAGGGTTGTTGGCCAAGGCCTGCAGACCGGGGAAAGCAGCCGCCAGCCACTGCACCAACTGATAAAGCCAGGGGGCGAGCAGAGCGCCACCGATAAAAACAACCGCAAAATAAGCCGCGAGCGCAGGCAGCGGACACATACCCGAATTAAAAGCGATGCCCTGCCAATGCCAAGCGGAATGTGCTCGCCCAATCGAGGGGACGGGAGCACGGCCTCAAAACGGCCTCAAGACGGCATTTGCCAAGAACGCGATTAGACGGTAAGAAAAGGCGGCATGGCAGCAGATGACCTTGATGAATTCGAGTCCAGTGAACCGGCCCGGGGAGGGCAGTTTGGCCCATACTATCTGCACGAGCTCATCAATCGCGGGGGCATGGCCGACATCTGGCTGGCAACGAATCCGAAAGGGGAAGCCGTGGCGGTCCGCCGGCTGCATGAGGGCTCCGGGCTGCATTTCCTGGCCAAACGACGCTTTGTGCGAGGCTGCGAGATTCTCTCCCAGATTCACAATCACGAATATGTCATCGGTTACGTGGAGCACGGCAAGATCAGCGGCACGCTCTATCTCGTCATGGAATACGTGGAAGGATCGAATTTGAAGCAGTTATTTGCGCGCGGCGATCCGTTGCTGGCGGAGAATATCGGCAACATCCTGATCGACATGGCCCTGGCCTTGGAACATGTTCACGACAGCGGCTTCATGCATTTGGATTTCAAACCGGAGAATATCCTCGTCACGCATAACGCCGGCTTGCGCCTGGTCGATTTCGACCTGGCCCAACCCCGGCCGGAAAAGCCGAAAAAGATGTGGAAGAATCCGGGCACGCCCGCTTACATGGCGCCGGAACAACTGTTGCGCCAGCCGATCGATCATCGCGCGGACATTTTTGCCTACGGCGTGGCCGCCTACGAAGTCCTGACCAACCAGAAGCCATTCGCCGGTGACACTCCCAAGGAGATATTGGAGAGGCAATTGGACCGGACCCTCGGTTTCAGCACGCCGCGCGAACTAAACGCGGATATACCGGCGGCTTTGGAAAGAACCATCATCAAATGCCTGGAGCGCGACATGGAGAAGCGGTATCCCCACATGAGCATTCTGGTGCGGGATTTGCAGGCGGCCCTTTATGTGTGAGACCGTGTCTGACCAGCCGCGGCCGGTGCTGAGCCTTTAGGCTGTCGGCGGACCAAACACACATTCCATGCAGCCGGAGCGCGGGCGCCCTCGTCTGCCACTCGGGCGCGTCGAGAAGGTGTCACCCCGCAGCCGTAACCATGCAGCGAGTGCGGCCAATGAACCGCAGAGACGCGATGGACGCGGAGAGGAATGAAGAAGAGCCAAATCAGATTCGGTCACTGGAGGGTGAATGGTTTCCAACCGACCCGAAACTCTATCTTCTCTGCGTCCATCGCGACTCTGCGGTTTCTTTCCGGCTACCCATATTGCATAGAGACGGCTCAGTGCCTGCCGACGCCTCACGGCCCACCGACGAGGGCGCCGGATGGCAGCGCTCGGGGCGCGGGCGCTCCTCCAATCCAACTGCACCGTCATGGCAAGCCTTGGATACGAACCCAAGACAGAGCCTCGTGAGACTCGCAAAAAGGACCATTCCGGCACGCTCCAGCGCACTCTGCCGCGAAGGTAGAAGATCAGTGCGTGATTTTCTCGATCAGTCCGGTGGTGGATTTGCCCGTCACAAAAGGAATGATCACAATGCGTCCGCCGGCGCTCTCCACGACGCGCCGCTCCTCCTGATCCAGAGTATCCAGGCTATAATCGCCCCCTTTCACATAAACATCCGGTTGCGCCAGCGAGAGAAACCGGGTCGCTCGCGTTTCCGGGAAGATGCAAACGGCATCCACCGAGGCCAAAGCGGCCACCACGGTGGCGCGGTCCGCCTCAGGATTAAACGGGCGGCCAGGCCCCTTGAGTTCCCGCACGGCTCCGTCGCCATTGACTCCCACCAGGAGCGCATCGCCCTGGTTGCGCGCGGCTTCCAGGTAAATGACGTGTCCCGAGTGCAGCAGATCAAAGCACCCATTGGTGGCCACGACGGCTTTGCCGGCGGCGCGCATTTCCGTTCGCCACACAATCAGCCGGTCCAGCGAAATGATTTTAGTCCGAAAGTTCACTCCCTGCATCTATGACCGAGCCTGAGCGGCGTGGCAACGGCCAAAATTCGCTGACACTGCGGTCCTGCACAAGTCTGCCGGTCCGGTCCCGCCCTGGCACCATCGGCCTGCCGTGAGCTTTTTGATTTAGAACACGCTCACAGCCGCGCCTTGGGCCAAAGTCCGGCCAACTCCTGGACTTGTTTTTTCGCGCCTGGCACCTAGACTGTGGATATGAAGAAAGATGTTTTGCCGATTGCGATTCGCGGAATACTGCCAGCGAACAGCG
>CAYIIH010000289.1:0-11566 GCA_964363225.1 uncultured Verrucomicrobiota bacterium
AGAATCCTCGAAGAATGGAGAGACGGAACCAAAACTTGACCAGGCTACGACGAGTTTGGGACTTCGAGGATTCTAGCTGCGGAGGGCAAAGAAAGGACCGTCGAAGAAACCATTGTTCGGAAGGTGCATGACCTGGTCGAACGCACCCGTATCAAATAGCTATGCAACCGTTTGTTTCAGCCGTATTGGTCATCCGTGCGCCGGGGTCGGGGCCGGGGCTATCGAGTCCGGCACCGTGCTGCCAGAGTGGCGTCCGCTCGGTTCGCCGTGAGGCTGTCGTGGTCGGGCGGGACGCGGCACGGACCGACTCAAGTCGCCGTGGCCGGTTCCAATTGATTGCGGCTTGCGGCTTTCTTGCCTTGGCCCGTGCCTTGCCGTCGCAGACTTCTGAGGGCACGCCGGAGATAGTGAACGTGAGCCTGAGCGCCGAGGAGGCTCGGCCCTACTACTTCCAGTACGAAGACGGCACTTCCTTCTTCGCTGTGGGCGAGAACATTGCCACACTCGACCGCGAGCGCACCTTCGCCGCTGACCGGCTCTATGGCCGCTTGGCCGCGGTGGGCGGCAATTTCGTGCGCTCGTGGTAGTGCGCCGGCGGCACTGACTTGGAGAGCCATGCTTCCGCGCCTCCCGGCCACGGGCCGGGCCGCTATAAACTGGATGAGGCCTGGCGCATCGACTATCTCGTCAACCTGGCCGAGCGCCTGGGCATCCGCTTGATGTGTTGCTTGGAGACGCAACAGTACCTGCGGCGAGACGCTTGGTGGGCGCAGTTCAGCTACAATGCGGCCAACGGGGGACCCGTGACCACCCCGGCTGACTTCTTCGTCAACCCACATGCCGACGCCTTTTTCCGCAAGCGGCTGCGGTACATCGTCGCCCGGTGGGCCTACTCCCCGGCCGTGTTCTCGTGGCAGTTCTGGAACGAGGTCAGCGCGTGCAACGACTTCCGCCCCGAGCCGGCGGCAGCCTGGCATCGGCGCATGGCGCAATACCTGCGGTCGATTGATCCCTACGGCCACATCATCCACTCGAACTTCGGCAACATGGACGGCTACCAAGAGGTGGACGGCCTGCCGGAGATGGAGGTCGTGTCGTCGAACATCTATTCGCGACGCGACATGGGCCGCACCGCCGTTTGGGGCGCGCGTATGATGACGGCCCGCTATCGCAAGCCTTACTTGCTGACCGAGTACGGCGTGGGGCACCGTGGCGGTTGGGTCAAGGAGGACCCGAGCGGGGTGATCGTCCACAATGGGCTGTGGGGGGCCGTGGTCGGTGGCCGTGCGGGGGCCGGAATGCCGTGGGGATGGGACTACTGGATCGACCAGCAGGAATGTAAGGGAAAAACCATGGAACGGTCCCGAAGAAGTCGGTTGAAACTGGGCGCGGCGGCTGCGACAAAGACAAATTGAAAAATGAAAACACGCAAAGCTTCTAACCTCTCTGCGGCCTGCGCCGCCCTCGCGCTCATCGCTTCGCTCAACGTCGAACGGCTTCACGCACAGGACGCCGACGGCTTCGTTCCCCTGTTTAACGGCAAGAACCTTGACGGTTGGCAGGGGGCCACCGACGTCTATGCGGTCGAGGAGGGAAAGCTGGTGGGCCAGCAGCACGGCCCCGGCGAAAAAGAGAGCACCGACAAGAACCTCTTCACCAAAAAGGAATATGCCGATTTCATCCTCCGTTTTGAGTTCAAGCTGGAGCCCGGCGCGAACAACGGCGTCGCCGTGCGCGCTCTCCCTTGCAGGGTCGCATCTCCGTCGTGGGCATGGAAATTCAAATCCTCGACGACGATGCCGAGCAATACAAAAAGCTGGAACCGCACCAGTATCACGGCTCGATCTACCTGCTGGCACCGGCGAAACGTGGCCACCTGAAGCCGGCCGGCCAGTGGAACAGCCAGGAGATCATGTTCCACGGTCGGCGCGCCAAGATCACGCTCAACGGCGTCGTGATCGTGGAGGTGAACCTCGACAATCTGGAGTACAAGAAATACTTGGATAGGAACACCGGCCGAGCGCGAGCCAAGGGCCACCTCGGGTTCCTGGGGCACGGCCGCCGGGTCGAGTTCCGCAACATCCGCATCAAAGAACTCTAAACGCACAGCGCGCAACTGGCGAAGACTTGAACTTGTGAGTTCTCATCGAACGACGCGCATGGCCACTGTGGCTGGCCTCATGCTCATGCTCCTCGCTGCGCTCGCCTGTGGAATGAACCTGTGCGTGGCGGCGGATGTATTCCCCGCTGCCACTTGGGAAACGCGCCCGCCCGAGTCGGTCGGCCTAAACGCCGCCAAGCTGGACGCCTTCCGGGAGTTCGTCGGCGGGCGCGGCTGCGTGGTGCGGCATGGCTGCCTGGTTTATTCCTGGGGCGATGTGAGCCAGCGCGCCGACGTCGCCTCCGCCTGCAAGCCGGTGCTGGCTCATTTCCTCCTCAAGGCCATCGAGCAGGGGAAGATCGCCTCGCTCGACGATGAGCTGCGGCGGTTCGAGCCCCGGCTCGACGATCTCAACACGGAACTCGGGCACAAAGACCGCAAGATTACCTGGCGGCACGTGGCCAACCAGGTGTCGTGCTACGGGGTTCGGGAGTTGCCGGGCACGGCTTTCGACTACAACGATTTCAACTATGCGTTGTTCTTCGATACGCTGTTCTTGACGGCCTACGGCAGCACCTACGCGGCGCTGGACGAGCAGGTGCTGCGGCCGCTGCTGGCCGGGCCGCTTCAGTGTGAAGACACCCCGACGTGGATGGCGTTCGGCACGGGCAACCGGCCGGGACGGCTCGCCATCTCCGTGCGCGATTTCTGCCGCTTCGGCCTGTTGTATCTGCGGCAGGGAAACTGGAACGGGCAGCAGCTCATCAGCGCCTCGAACGCCGTCCGGGCCGTCAGCAGTCCGTTGCCGAATTCGATTCCGCGCACCGCCGGCCAGGCCGCGGCGATGATTCCCGGCCAGCGCAGCGGCGGCGGCGGCAAGAACCAGTGTGACCACCTGGGCAGCTATAGCTTTATGTGGTGGCTCAACCGCGTGGACCGCGACGGCAAACGCCATTGGCCGGATGCGCCCTCGAACACTTACGGCGCGTTCGGTCATGGCGGCCCGCGGGTGATGGTGGTGATGCCGAGCCTTGACCTGGTCATGGCCTGGAACGACGCCAAAATCCGTTCCCGCGACGCGGAGAACACGGCGTTCAAGCTGTTGGCGGAAGCGTGCGTCATTGCAACCAACGCCCCGGCAAAAGGCGGGATGTTCTTCCCGCCGCCCGGCGAAGCGATGACCAACCAAGCCCGGCGTCAACCGGCCGAGGTCGGGCTGAACGAGGAAATCATCAGCGCGCTCAAGTCTCACGCGAGCAAAGGCCGTTGGGCGCTCTGGCGCGACGGTTATCTCGTGCATGTCGAAGGGAACTTCAACCAGAAGCAGGATGTGGCTTCGCTGCGCAAGACCTGGCACGCGCTCACAGTGGGCGCCGCCATCCAGCAGGGAAAGATTCCGTCCTACAGCCAAAAGATCAGCGTCTGGAACAAAGAGCTGACCGGCCTGCACGCGGAAGCGACCTGGTGGCATGTCATCACGCAGACCGCCGGCTTCGATTATCCCTACGGCGACTACCCGGCCTTCAAGCCGGGCGAGATGTGGACTTACTCGGACAAGAACCCGCGCGTGCTCTGCAACGCCCTGGCGCGCGTCTATGGCAAGAAAGATTTTCAGGACCACTACGCCGACGTGATTCGGGCGGCCTACTTCGATGCCATCGGCCTGACGGGTTGGGCGGCGGTGCCGCAGCAGGATGGCATCCGGCTTCACCTTGATCTCGAAGACATGGGCCGGCTCGGTTTGCTGGTGCTCGCGCGCGGGCAATGGAATGGCGTCGAGGTGATCCCTCAGTGGTTTGTCGAGCAACTCGAACGGAAACAGACTGACGGCGTGCGTGTCAATTACAGTGGCCCGGATGACGGCAAGGTGAACCTGGATCGGAAGGAATCTCCCGAGGTTCCCTATGGCTTTCTGACTTGGGTGAACACGGACGGCGACTTCTATCCGGGCGCCGACACAGCCTGGGCGTGGGGCGCCGGCGCGGGCGGAACCTATGTTTTGTGGAACCGGAACAACGGGGTGGTCTTCGCCGGCGCAGGAATGGATACGGGGCCGACGACTAATGGCATTCCGCACCTCATCGAGCGGGCCGTCGCGGGGCCAAATCCGCTGGTCCAAACGTCTGAATCCCCCGTAGCCGCCGACTTAAGGCTCACGACAAAATCCGAAATCCGAAATCCGAAATCCGAAATGGAAGTGAGCCTCCTGACGTCGGCTGCTACAAAGGCTCGTTCCCTCGGCCCATTCCCGAAATGGCAGCGCATCGAAATCATCTTGCACGGCCCGCTCTCCCAAGGCCGTGGCGAGACCAATCCGTTCAGCGTGTTCGTGGATGCCACCTTCACCGCGCCGAGCGGACGCATCTTCAAGATGCCGGGCTTCTACGACGGCGATGGCCAGGGTGGACTCGACGGCAACGTCTGGAAGGTGCGCTTCTCCGCCGACGAAACGGGTCAGTGGACGTTCGCCACCACCAGCACGAACGCGCTGTTGAGCGGCGTCCGCGGCACCTTCGCCGTCACCGCCCCCTCGCCGGACGCGCCGGGCTTTTACCACTGGGGCCGGTTGGAAGCTGTCGGCACCGCACAGAACCGGATTCGTTATCTGAAATTCCGCGATGGCCCGTATTGGCTGAAGGCCGGCTGCGATGACCCGGAGACGAGAACTACAAACTGCCGGAGGCGCTTGCCTTCATGCAGGTGTTGAAGGATCTCGATCCGTTCCATCACCCTTGCGGCATCCACAATGTCAACGCGCCGACGGACGCCTACGTTAACGCGCCCCAAGTGGACTTCACTTCCATCCAGACCAAGGGGACAAACCCGCTGGATCACAACCGGCTCAGCTTGGACTGGATTCAGCGCTGCCAGTCCCGCCCGCAACGCGTGCTGATGGTCGGCTTCGACGAAGGCCGCCCGGAGGAAGACCGCCGCGCGTGGTGGAGCGCGTACATCGCTGGCGGCGTGTGGGAGGCGCATGTACGCCCGCCTTACGACCGCCCGATGTCTGCCTGGGAAACTGTCTGGACCGAATTAGGCGGCGCGCGCGCTTTTATTGAATCGCTGCCGTTCTGGGAAATGCAACCGGCGAACGAGGTGGTGACATCCGGCCAGGCTTTTTGCCTGGCCAAAGCGGGTGAGGCGTATGCGTTCTATATGCCGGAGGGCGGAGGAATTACGGCGGAGCTGCCGGAAGGAAATGAGTTCATCGCCGCGTGGTGGAACCCGGCCAACGGCAGCAACGGCCAGTTTCAAAACGAATCGCGGCTGCACGGCGGGCGTCAAACACTCATTCCACCGGCCCCGGGTGACTGGGCCATGCGAATTGTGCGGAGAACGAATTGATTATGGTGAGAAGAATGCACTTTCCCACGACCTGCGTGCTTGCGGCGCTTTTAGCGACCGTTTGCGCCGCGGCTGAACCACTTCCCAAGGACGACGGGTACCGGGGGATCTGGTACTTCAATCAGCCCACCCAGGACGAGTATCGCTACAAATACAGCGGCGGCGTGGCGACGTATCCGCAGCAACATGCGCCCCTCGCCATCTACCGCAAGGAGGTCAACAAGACTTTCTTCGTTTATGGCGGCACCACGGCGCGCACGGCCTCGGACAAGCAGGAACTCCTGCATCTCGTCTCGTACTTCGACCATGCGACCGGCACCGTGCCACGCCCGCGCATCCTGCTGAACAAACAAACCGATGATGCGCACGACAATCCCACGCTCGCCATCGACGACACTGGACATCTCTGGGTCTTTTCCCCTTCGCACGGCGCGGCGCGTCCCTCGTTCATCCATCGCAGCGCCAGGCCGTATTCCATCGAAGCGTTCGAGCGCGTGTTCACCGGCAACTTCTCCTACCCGCAGGCGTGGCACCTGCCGGGGCACGGGTTTCTGTTCCTGCACACGCGCTATGACGGCACGGCTCTGGGCCTCAAAGCCGCGCGCAGCCTCGGGTGGATGACGAGTCGCGACGGACGTGAGTGGTTGCCGGCGCGCGGGCTGGCGGGCATCGCGCAAGGGGATTACCAGATTAGCTGGCCGCGCGGCGGGTCCGTCGCCACGGTGTTCGACTTTCATCCCGCGCCGCTCGGCCTCAACGCCCGCGCGAACCTCTACTACCTCGAAACCGCCGACGCCGGCCAGACCTGGCGGACGGCAGATGGCCGGCCGGTCGCCACCCCTTTCAACCAGGCCGCCAATCCCGCCCTTGTTTACGATTCGCGCGCGGACGGGCTGCTCGTTTATTTGAAGGACCTGAACTTCGACGCGCAAGGCCATCCGGTCATCCTGTTCCTGACCAGCAAAGGTTTTGAGCCGGGACCGGCGAACGGACCGCGCCAATGGCAGACGCTGCGCTGGACCGGCAACGACTGGGTGCGCCGGCCGTTCACCACTTCCGGCAACAATTACGACCACGGCTCGCTCTACCTCGATCCGGACGGCGCGTGGCGCGTGATTGCCCCCACTGAACCCGGCCCGCAGTCATACAATCCCGGCGGCGAGATGGTGATGTGGTTGAGCCGCGACCAGGGGGCGACGTGGACGAAGCTCAAGCAACTCACGCGCGACAGCAAATTCAACCACAGCTACGCGCGCCGTCCGCTCCACGCGCAACCGGAGTTTTACGCGTTGTGGGCCGACGGTCATGCGCGGCAGCCATCCGCATCCAGCCTCTATTTCACCGACAAGGAAGGCACCCAGGTGTGGCGTTTGCCCGCAAAGATGGAGGGCGAAGCGGCCAAGCCGGAGGTGGCGTGGTGACGATTCTGTATTCTCTTGGAAAATCTCATGAAAAATAGCCACCGACCATCGAAGAAACACGGCTTCAGCCGCCGCGAACTGTTGCGCACGGCCGGCCTGGGCCTTGTCGGGTTGACGGGGGCCGACCTCGTGTGGGCTTCACCAGCGAGGGCGGACGAGCCGGACCCAACGAAGACGACGCTCGAACCCCTCAACCGGTTCCCCCGGATGGTTCAGGAGTATTTCGTCGAGCGGCTGCGGCGCCTTGAAACGGCCAATCGCAAGGTCAAGGCAGCGTTGAAAAACAAGGCCGATGCGGAGGCGTATGTGCCGTCCGTGCGGGAAAAGATACGCGCCTGTTTTGGTCCCTTTCCCGAAAAGACGCCGCTCCATCCGCGCGTCACCGGCGTGGTGGAGCGCGACAGCTACAGAATCGAGAAGGTCATTTTTGAAAGCCGGCCGGGTCTGCTCGTCACTGGGAACCTCTACCTTCCCAAGGGCCGCAAGTTTCCGCTGCCCGGCGTGGTTGGAACCTGTGGCCATTCGGACAACGGCAAGGCCAACGAGGCCTACCAATCGTTTTCGCAAGGTCTGGCGCGCCTGGGGTACGTGGTCTTCATCTTCGACCCCATCGGGCAGGGCGAGCGGCTTCAGTATCCGGATGCGCAACTCAAGTCGCGCATCGGCGTGGGGGTGCATGAGCATCTGCACGCGGGGAACCAGCAATTCCTGGTGGGCGAGTTCTTTGGCGCCTGGCGCGCCTGGGACGGCATCCGCGCGCTCGACTATCTGCTGACGCGCGAGGAAGTGGACCCGAAGCACGTCGGCGTCACGGGCAACTCCGGCGGCGGCACCATGACCACCTGGCTGTGCGGGCTGGAATCGCGTTGGACCATGGCCGCGCCCAGTTGCTTCGTGACCACCTTCCGCCGCAATTTGGAAAACGAACTGCCGGCCGACACCGAGCAATGTCCGCCCCGCGCGCTGGCACTGGGCTTGGACCATGAGGATTTCATCGCGGCGCTCGCGCCGAAGCCAGTCATCCTGCTCACCAAGGAGCGGGATTACTTCGACATTCGGGGAGCGGAGGAAGCTTACGCCCGATTGAAGCTGCTTTACAGGCTCTTGGGCGCGGAAGAGAACATCGCCCTGTACACCGGGCCGACGCCGCACGGCTACTCGCAGGAAAACCGCGAAGCCATGTATCGCTGGTTCAACCGCGTCACCGGCATCTCGGATGCCCAGACCGAGCCAGCGCTGGTCCTGGAAAAGGATGAGACCCTCTGGTGTGCGCCGCAGGGGCAGGTGGCCGGCCTGAAATCGCGCACCGTGTTCTCCTTCACTCAGGTGAACTCAAGAGCCCTGGGCCAGCAGCGTTCCGCGCGAGCGGGGGAGGAACTGAACCAGGCCGTCGTCACGGTGCTGAGACTTCCGGAGCGCGCGGGCTGGCCCGAATACCGGATTCTGCGGCCGATGCGCGGCCGCAGGTATCCCCAGACGCATGCGACCACCTACGCCATCGAGACCGAGCCGGGGATTCAAGCCCTCGTTCACCGGCTGGCGGACGAGCCGCATCTGTCGCGACCGCCGCGGCAAAACAACCGGGCGGTGCTCTACATCGCCCACCAATCGAGCGACGCGGAACTGCGCGACGAACCGCTCGTCCGCGAATTGCTCCAGGCGGAGCCGGGGTGTTCCTTTTACACCTGCGATGTCCGCGGTCTGGGCGAGTCTCAACCCAATACTTGCGGTCAGAATCAGTTCCTGGCGCCTTACGGAAGCGATTTCCTCTACGCCAGCCATGCCCTCATGCTGGACTATCCCTACGTCGGCCAACGGACGCACGACGTGCTGCGCGTGATTGACTGGCTGAAGAGCGTCGGGCATGAGGAAGTCCACCTGGCCGCGAAAGGCTGGGGTGCCATCCCCGCCACCTTCGCCGCCCTCCTGGCGCCGGAAGTGGTGCAGGTGACGTTGAAGAACGCCCTGACTTCCTATGCCGACCTGGCCGAATCCGAAGATTATCACTGGCCGCTGTCCTGCCTGTTGCCGGGCGTGCTCCCGCAGTTTGATTTGCCGGACTGTTACCGCGCGTTGGGAGCCAAGAAACTTCGGCAAATCGAACCCTGGGGGGCGAAAGCCGGTGCGTAGTGTGGAGGCAGCAGCCATGCATCAAACAAAGGATTCCCTGTTCCGCAAGAAGAACGCAACGCAAGAACAAACCATGAAAACGAAACCATCACTCTTCGTGCTGGCCACCGTGCTGCTGGCCTGGAGCGTGCCGGTGAACGCCGCAGATCAATCCCTGTCGCCGAACACCCTTACGGACGCGGAGAAGCAAGCCGGCTGGAAGCTGCTCTTCGACGGCCAGACCACCGAGGGCTGGCGGGGCTACCAGATGACGACCCTGCCGCCGGGCTGGAAGGCCCGCGAGGGCGTGCTGGTCCGGGTCAGCGGCGGCGCGGGCGGCAAAGGCGCCGGCGGCGGCGATGACATCGTCACGCTGGAGGAGTTCGAGAACTTCGATCTGCAGCTCGAATGGAAACTCGTTCCCAAGGGCAACAGCGGCGTTCTCTACCACGTCTCCGAGGAGCCGGTGACGGCGTGGCACTATGCGCCGGAAGTGCAGATCCTCGACAATCCAGCCTATCCGAAGAACGACCGGCGGCAGCTCGCGGGGGCGTGCTACGATCTCTACGCCCCCTCGAAAGACGTGACGAAGCCGCCGGGGCAATGGAATCAGATGCGCATCCTGGTGGATGGCGCGCATGTCGAGCACTGGCTGAACGGCGAAAAGATCGCGCAATACGAACTGTGGAGTGACGACTGGAAGCAGCGCGTCGCGAACAGCAAACACAAGAGCCGGCCGAAATTCGGCACGTTCAAGAAGGGGCCGATCTGCCTGCAAGACCACTCAAACTGCGTCGAGTTCCGCAACCTCAAGATTCGTCCGTTGCCGGCGAAGGAGCAGCAGGGAGGTTCCGGCCCGCCGCCGCCCAAGACCCATTCGGGCCTCGGCATTCTGCGTGATGGCCCCCAAGCCGGACATTACCTGCAATGGCGCGGCCAGCCGATTCTGCCGTTGGGCGACTCGGTCACGCAAGGGTGGATGGAGGGCGGAACGAATTTCGATCAGCGCGGCTACCTCGACGCCCTGGCCAAGCGCGGCATCAATGTCGTGCTGCTCTGGAGCTATTTCGCCACAAGTGCCCAGGCACAGCGCGAGGACCGCCGGGTCGGCTATGACGCCCCGGAACTCTGGCCCTGGAAGGGGTCGCCCGACCAGCGAGACTTCGATCTGACGACCTTCAACCAAGCCTACTTCGACCGCCTGCGCGAGTTCGTCCATTATGCCGGGAGCAAGAACATCCTGGTCGTCATCACCGTGCAGGACGGCTGGCCCAAGACGAGGTTTGCGCACCATCCGCTCAACCAGAAGCTGGGCAACGGTCCCCTCGCCGACCCGCGCCAGTTGGTCGAGCTGGCGGACTATGACCAAGAAATGCCGGCGACTTACGATCCTCCGTGGACCTGGCAGCAGAAGAACCAGTATTTCCAGGAGCGTTTTGCGGACAAGCTCTGCTCCGAGTTGAAGGATTGTCCCAATCTGATCTTCGAGATGTTCAACGAGGGCGAGTGGTATGACAAGGAGCAGCGCCGCCGGCATGAAGAGCACTTCTTGCGCTTCTTCCACAAGCGAACCGCGGCCCCGCTGATGACGAACACCGATCACGTCCGGTCCAAAGACTACGCCCCAAGGAATAACCCAGACGCGGACATCCTCAGCTTGCACAAGACGCCCTGGACGGGGCATTTTGACTTGTTCGAGGACGAGTTTCGGACGAAGCCGACGCGGGTGATTTTCGAGAGCGAGCCGGTGCCGTCGTTTGCGCCGTCGGTTGGCCTCCACCAGGCGGAGTTCAAGAATGAGGTCACGCTGGAAGCGCTGGGCGTGGCCGTCTGGGAACGGGCGTTGAGCGGTGCCGGCTGGGTGGCGCAGAACGATGCCAGCTTCGGCTGGGACACCAGAGGCGCGATGGCCAGGCAAGCCAGGCTCCGCGACGAAGCCTACGTTCGGATTGGCCACGCCGCGCGCTTCTTCAACCAATCCGGCGTCACCTTCTGGGAAATGGCCCCGAACAGCCAACTGGCCTCAACCAGGATTTGTCTCGCCCGGCCGGGCGTTGAGTATGTCGTCTATGCGCCGACTGCCGGCGCGGTCACACTCGATCTTTCCGCCGCCAAAGATGTCGCTCTGGACGTTCGCTGGTTCAATCCATGCACGGGTGAGTTCCGCAGCGCTGGTTCCGTCAGCGGTGGCAGCGGCACTCAGACGTTCACGCCGCCGTTTGGCGAAGCCGCAGTACTTCATCTGAAACGCAGCGCCAACGGGCGGGTGCCTGGCAGATAGCCTGCAAATAGTTCCAAAATCTCAGAACAATGTGTGCGCCCCGTTGTCACCAATCACCGCCGCAGACCAAACGAATTCAAGTCATGAAAACACCAAAATGTATCCCCCGTGCCGCCGCACAAAACGTCGTCCTGCAACCTAGGCCTCTGTTTATCCGAATGAACAGACCCCTGGAGATTTTGCTCCGGGCGTCCGCCTCGATCACCTTGTTTGCCTCCCTGGCTTTCGGCCAGCCAAGCCCTGGGGTGACGACGCCCGGCGCGGCCCAGTCTGCCGCCGAAACCAGCGGCGGCTGGCTCAAGCACACCA
>CAYIIH010000290.1:0-11447 GCA_964363225.1 uncultured Verrucomicrobiota bacterium
AAACCGTTGTCGCCGTGGTGCACCCGGAACGAGTTGAACGTTCAACCTTCTGATCCGTAGTCAGATGCTCTATCCAATTGAGCTACGGGTGCCACCAAAGGGACGGAATCTACAAGCCCCTTTTCACCCGCGCAAGGGATTATTCTAAGGCTGTCGGTGGTTTTCGTAGCCGGATTGGTCGGCCCGAAGGGCCGGTGGTGGACCAACCCAGGACAAACATAGCGCCACTCTAGGTTCAAAGACCCTGCGCAAACCGCTCTGTCAGAGCGCGTTTCCACCGCGCGTGAACCCAGGGCGGCGCTCGCGAGGCTCGCTGGCCCCGGGCTGGTGGACGCCAGCCTTGCAGGCTGGATTGGCTCGTCCCTCGCTCGGTTCCACGCTCCCACGACCTGCAAGAAACTGAGATGCACCGTTGTCGGCGCGGAGCCTCGCCCTACTGGCTTTTGGCCGCGGCTGCGACGGTCTTTATCAGTCAATCCTCATCTTCATCGCCGGAATGAATGAAAACAAAGGCCGCTCGGGTCGGCGGAGGCATCGGATGGTCGGCGCCGCGCACGGACCGCCACACGACTTCATTCAGCAGCAAATCATCGGCAGCGTCTTCTTTCGAGAAATCCATCTTGGCCGAAAGCTCGCTGCCATAGGCCGAGGCCAGATTCCGTTCCTCCAAATCAACGGTGACCGGCACGGTTTGGTATGGTTTGAGGTCCGGTTTGGCCTGAAACGAGTTAAACATCGGCATGGCGGCGGCATCGAACTGCGACATCGGCTTCAAACCTAGAATCAATTCCATCGTGCGCAACATGCTGCTGGTCGAGTAAAGCGTTGAGTCCACGGTCCCGCGCTTGATGTAGGGGCTGATGGCAAACGCGATCGTGCGGTGCGCGTCGATATGATCCGGCCCGTTCTGCGCATCGTCTTCCACCACGAAAATGGCCGTCTGCGGCCAGAATTTCGAGCGGCTGACTGCCTCGACCACGCGGCCGAAAGCCAGGTCGTTATCGGCTACTTGAGCTGTGGGCGTCAGTTTGCCGGCCGCGGTGCCGGAGGTGTGATCGTTGGGCAAACGCACGATTTGCAGACGGGGCATTTCGCCTTCGCTCTCGAATCGTTTCAATTCGGCCATGAACCGCTCGGCGCGTTTCACGTCCGGATAATCCATGTCGAAGCTCCGGAACCAGGGATCGAAATGCCCCTCCAACGCAGCCACCCGCGAAGTGCAAGGCTCCGCAGACGTCGGGGCATTATTCACAAATTCGCCGTAGCTCCGATAACTGACGCCCGCTTCCCGCGCCCGGTCCCACAGATAGCCGCCGGCCGGCTCGGCAATCTTAAACCGGCCCTCGCTGGGATACGTGTATTTCTTGCTTTGGCCGTGTCCGTAACTGAGCGGCCACATTTTTTCCACGAAATCGCTGGCGTAAGCACCCATGGACCATTCGTGGCCATCGGCGCTGACTTCGCTCTCGACGTAAAAGTTGTCCAACAGGACGAATTCCCGCGCCAGTTTGTGGTGATTGGGCGTCACCTCTTCGCCAAACAAACAAAGAGCCGCATCGCCATTGCCTTGTGGAAGATCGCCCAGAACCTGATCGTAAGTGCGGTTTTCCTTGATGATATAAATGCAATACTTGATCGGCGTTGGGTCGCCTGGCTGGAGCGGAATCGGGTGGCCTGGCTCATGGCGCAACGGCGCTTTTCCGTCAGCGAGCAACGGGCTGCAGCGATAAGTCAGCTCGGTATATTTCTTGAGTTGCTCCTCGAATCTCTCCCGGCCCGGCAGTTCAATGATGCTGAGCGTGCCCTGGAAAAGTCCGCCGATATACTCGCGCACGGTGGACGGCGCCTCCCGCCCCGGCTGCGGCCCGTGCCGATTGGGTTTGGAAATAATTCCCTTGCCGTTCGCCACCAACAACTTTTTGCCGTCCCCGGTGACCCGCACGGAAGTGGGATACCACCCCACAGGAATGAAGCCAAGCGAACGGCTTTTGCCCGGCTCGCCAACATCGAACACGGCCAGCGCGTTGATGTTGGCATTGGCGACGAAGAGCAGTTTTTCATCCGGTGACAGGGCCAGGCTGTTTGGCGTTGAGCCGGGCAATGAATTGGGGTAAAGCGCCGCGATCAATGTTTCCACGGCCCGGCCTGTTTCGGTCTCAAACACCGTCACGGTGTTGCGGTTGGCGTTCGCCACAAACAAGTGCTTTCCAGACTGGCTGAGCAACATCTCATTGGGATGTTCTTCAGCCGCCCAGCGTGCAACGACGCGCTTCGACTTCAAGTCAATCACGGCGACGGCAGCTTGCGCCCAAAGGCTGACATAGAGGCGGTCCCGCTTTTCATCCAGCACGCACGCGTAAGGGAAAGCATCTTCTGCTTGCGTGGGATCGAGCAGCGCTTCGGCGCGCTTGGTGATGGCGGCAGTATCGGCATCGTCGGCTGGCTTGGCCCCGCTTGGAACCGCAGAGGGCGCGGGCGCGCTCAGCAAAATTTCAAAGCGATTCGAGCGCGAGGCCATATCCACTTCACTCACCCGGTGCCCTAACAGCTCGGCCACATATAGTTTCCGGCTGTCGCTGCTGACCGCCAATCCCGCGGGAATCCCGCGCTCCGTCGCATCGCGGAGGGGAATGGCCTGAGGGTTGGCCAGGAAGCCGTTCTCGAAGCGGAAAGCATTGACCGTTTCCGTCGCGGCACCGCTGCAAAAGAGCGTGCGGCCATCGCGCGAAAAGGTAATCCCGTAAAAGGCTTCTTCGAGCGTGATCCGCGACGCCACTTTGCCGGAGCGAAGGTCCACCACAATGATTTCGTGCTGGCCATAGCCGCAATGCAGGACGGCCGCAAAGCGGTTCTGCGGGTGCAGAGCGATGTTGACCGGGAAGTCACCCAACAAGACCTGCCGGCCCACGGGCCGGAGTGACCATTGATTCGGGAGCCGCACCGAGCCGTCGGGACGCGCTCCGGGCAGATCAACGGTCTCACTTCCGAGTGAAGGCGTCGGCTGGGCAAAACAGATCGTGGCAAAAGCAAGACTGATTGAGACAAGGGATTTCAAAGCGATTTGCATGCGGCTATTGTTTATTTCCTTATGCCAGCCTCGCGCAACCAGGTAAAGCAACATTCCTGAAACATGAAATTGTTTCCCATAACGCCTCGTCCCGTGTATGGCTATCGATGAAAATTATCGCAAGCTGCGCAAATTGTCTTCTTCACGGCCGGGCGAGACTCCGTCGAGCCGTGGAATCGCGTCCGCCTAGAAGTCACGGCTCGACGGAGTCCCGCCCGACCAGCTTTTGGCCGCGGCTCTGCCACGTTGAGGAACCCGGCCATGAGAACGCCCGTTGAGGCCATGACAAACCTGAAAGAAGGAACTGCCCATTCACCGTGGAAGTGGCTCTTCTGCCTGGCCTTGCTGCTGGCGCTGTTGGGTGCGGCTCAGTTTATCGATGTGCAAGCGCTGCTCCAAAAAGCTGTCGATTGGATCGCCCGTTTGGGACCGTGGGCGCCTATCCTTTTCATTTTCATCTATGTTCTATCCTGTGTCCTCCTGGTTCCCGGCTCCATTCTGACTCTGGGAGCAGGAGCGGTCTTCGGTGTGGTGCAAGCCTTTGTTTATGTCTCGGTCGGCTCGACGCTGGGTGCGACGTGTGCCTTTCTGGCGGGTCGGTACCTGGCGCGGGACAGGATTTTCAGGAAGATGACCGGCAACGCCAAGTTCGCCGCCATTGACAAAGCGGTGGCGGACGATGGCTGGAAAATTGTCGGGCTGACGCGGCTGTCCCCGATCTTCCCGTTTGTTATCCTGAACTACGCCTTCGGATTAACGCGCGTCTCGCTGCGCGATTATGTGCTGGCTTCCTGGATTGGCATGATGCCTGGGACGCTGATGTACGCGTATCTCGGTTCGCTGGCGAAAGAAGGGGCGAGCGCCGAGGCCCGCACGCTGGCTGATTGGTTGCGGTATGGAGTGGGCCTGCTGGCCACCATCGCCGTGACGGTTTATGCGGCACGAATTGCGAAGAGAGCCTTGGCCAAAAGAATCTCCGGGTAGCAGCAACGCAGACTTGCTCTCAGGCCGTTTGGCGTTTACTTATTCCTTGCGGCTGTGGCGGAAAACCAGCCGGCGTGGAGCCAGCGCATCGAACAAAACCGCATGACGAACGACACGAAGTTTTCAGAGTACGCGACGCGCCTGCGTCAATTCATTGACCGGACTGCGCACGGCGGCCTGCCCGGCGCCAATTCATCCGGCAACGAGGAGGACAGCCGATTTGATCAGCTTGCGCTCGAACTCTTTGCCCTGCAATTCACTCATAACCCGGCGTTTCTGCGGATTTGCCGAAGCCGCAAGGTGTCGCCGCCTGACGTTTCGTGCTGGAGGTCAATTCCGGCGGTGCCAACGGCGGCCTTCAAGGAACTGGACCTGACCAGCCTGGCTTTGGAGGAACGCACCGCGGTCTTTCACTCGAGCGGCACAACGGAACAGCGACCCAGCCGCCATTTTCACAACGCCGAATCGCTGGCGCTTTATGAGGCGTCTCTGTGGCCCTGGTTCGCAGCCCGTTTTCTGGCTGACCTGCCGCTCAAATCCGGGAGCGAACCACCACCGGTATCAGTGAAGTTGCGGCTGCTGATTCTGGCTCCCTCCCCTGCCCTGGCGCCTCACTCGTCCTTGGCGTATATGTTTGACGCGGTTCGACGACGCTGTGGCTCGCCGCAGTCTTCTTTTACCGGACAACTCGATCCGAGTGGCGGATGGACCCTAAGTGCCGCACAAACGCTGTCGGCCTTGAGAGAATCCTGGCACGCTAATCAGCCCATCGGTTTGCTCGGAACCGCTTTTTCGTTCGTGCATTTGCTGGATGCCCTGGCGAAAAACAACCTGGCCTGCCCTCTGCCGGCAGGTTCGCGCGTCCTGGAGACCGGCGGGTACAAAGGGCGCTCCCGCTCGCTGCCCAAGCCCGAGCTTCACGCTTTGATCACGCAATACCTGGGCATTCCTGAAAACCATATCCTTTCGGAATACGGCATGAGCGAACTCAGTTCCCAGGCTTACGATGGGGCCGTGGAACCAAAAGAATCGAGCATTGGCGCTGCTCACTCGTCAACCGCAGCGCGCGCGGACGGGCTGTGTGCTCCGCACGAGCCGGCTGCGGCGAGTGACCTGTCCAGCCATTTGCGCGTGTTTTATTTTCCTCCTTGGGCGCGGGCGCGCATCATTTCCCCGGAAACCAATCGCGAGGTGCCGGAGGGTGAGATGGGCTTGATCCAGGTGTTCGATTTGGCGAATGTTCGATCTGTGATGGCCATCCAAACCGAAGATTTGGGCATCCGCCGCGGCCAAGGATTTGAATTGCTGGGCCGGGCCACGGGGGCGGAAGCACGGGGTTGCTCCCTGAGGAACGCCTAAGACCGTAACTATGCCCAACGATCTTCCTTTCCATGAACTTGCCCAACTATTTCCTCGCTGACCTGCCGCGCGAAGCGACGTTGAGCGCCTCGCTGGTGACGGAGGCCTGCCGGGCGCTCAAGCGGAACCGGGAACACTATCTCCAGAACCGCTCCATTCATCATCTGATTTGTGTCTTAAGCGAAGTGGCCCAGAATTGGTTGCAGCCGGATTACCCGTTGCGGAAGAGCCTGCTGCAATTGGCCCCGGCCAGCACGGGATTTCAGGCGGCGACGCTCGCGGCCGGTCTTGATGCTTTCTTTGCCCGGTTCACCGTCGAGAATTTGCAGGCATTGATTCTGCAGGAACTCGGCCACTTGCGCCGTTTGGAGGAGTTGACGGCCACCGAAGCCGAATTAAAGGCCGGCCGTGCTTCATTCGTGCGCGGCCCGGAATTGTTCGTCCATATCGCGAGCGGCACGTTGCCGAATCCGACTTTGATGAGCATTGTGCTGGGGCTGCTGACGCGTTCGGCACAGTTCGTAAAGTGTGCCACGGGCGGTGCCTTGATCCCGAGGCTGTTCGCCCATTCCCTCTACGAGGCCGAGCCAAAGCTGGGAGCCTGCCTGGAGATTGCCGAGTGGAAAGGCGGCCTGCAATCTGTGGAATCAGCCCTGTTTGCCGAGGCCGATTGTGTCACCGCCACCGGAACGAATGAGACTTTGGCCGCCATCCGCCAACAACTGCCCGCCCAGGTGCGCTTTATCGGCTACGGACACCGGGTCAGCTTTGGCTACGTGGCCAGCGAGGTCTTGGCGGGATTCCAAGCCCGGAAGATCATTAATCGGGCGGCGGGCGACGTGGTGGCCTGGAATCAAATGGGCTGCTTGTCGCCGCATGTGATTTATGTGGAGAACAACGGCGAAATGGCGCCGGAACAGTTCGCTGAGATGCTGGCCGCCGAACTCGAGGCGACAGAACAAACTCTCCCGCGAGGGCCGGTGACCGTGGAAGAAGCGGCCGGGATTGCCCTGCGCCGGTCCTTTTACGAAATCCGCGCCGCACACAGCTCGGAGACACGATTATGGTCCAGCGCCGGGTCCACGGCGTGGACGGTGGTTTATGAAAATGATCCGCTCTTTCAGATGTCCTGCCTGAACCGGTTCATTTATGTGAAAAGCATTTCCGGCCTCGAACAGGTCCTGCGAAGCGCCGATGCCGTGCGCGGGCAGGTTTCGACGGTCGGATTGGCTGCGTCCGAAGACCGCGCTCAAAACCTGGCCAATCAACTGGCCCGCTGGGGTGTGACGCGCGTTTGTCCGCTGGGCCAGATGCAAAACCCGCCTTTGACCTGGCGGCACGATGGGCGCCCGTCATTGGGTGACCTGGTCACGTGGACGGATTGGGAATTATGAGAGTTGAATTGCGCAAGACCTTTCAGTTTGAAGCGGCACATTTGCTGCCGCATCTGCCGGAGTCGCACAAGTGCCGGCGATTGCATGGCCATAGTTTCCAGGCGGAAATCGTGGTGGCCGGCGAATGCGACCCCCAACTCGGCTGGCTGATGGATTACACCGACATGAACGACGCTTTCAAGCCGCTCTGGGAACAACTGGACCACCATTACCTGAACGAGATTCCCGGTTTGGAGAACCCGACCAGCGAGAACATAGCGCGATGGATTTGGGAACGGTTGAAACCGCGCCTGCCGCTGCTGACCGAAGTCGCGGTGGCCGAAACCTGCACCGCGAGATGCACTTACAGAGGCTGATCTGGACAAGTTAGGCGCCTTCAACCAAGGAGGTCCGGCGTGGCCAGCGGCTCGACGCACTCCGGGCTGTCTTGGCGCGGATTGTTCACGGCGGGGTTGACCGGATAAAGCTCCATCTCGTCCGCCGCGTATGGATGGAGTAGAGTCTGCAGTCCCTTAAGATTCGTTGATTGCAGGTCCAGCCACTGCTCGTAATTCGCTTCCGGGAGAATGGCCGGCATTCGATCATGAACCTTGGCAATGAGATCATTGGCCGCGGTCGTAATGATCGTGAAGCTCTCCACCTCATGGCCCATTGGGCTGCGCCACTTTTCCCATAAACCGGCCAGGGCAAAAGGCTCCGGGTCCTTCAACACAATGCGAACCGGACTCTTGCCGCCCTTCGTCTTCGTCCATTCAAAAAAACCATCGGCGATCACCAGGCAACGGCGTCGCTCAAAGGCCTTGCAGAAGCTCGGCTTTTCCAGGAGCGTCTCGGATCGTGCGTTGATAAGCTTGGGGCCGATCGTCTCATCCTTGGCCCAAAAAGGAATAAGCCCCCAGCGCATCAGGCGCCGTTGCGGCGCATTTTCCATCAGGATGACCGGCGCTTCCTGGGTCGGCGCAATGTTGTAGCGAGGCTCAAAGGGCAGCCGCTCCGTCAGGCCAAAGTATTCCTGAAGGCGCCTTTCCTGTTTTGTCAGTGTATATCTTCCGCACATAAACTCTCCTGCCAAACGGTTGTGATTCCTGAATTTGCCTCGGCATTGCCGACGCTGCTGGTTCAGCGGGCCGGAGGCACCGCACTACCCATCTGATTCCCAGATTTGCTTCGGCATTGCCGATGCTGCTCCAGAATCCGCACTTTATCCTGGGTCCGCTTCATCCGAGATGAGTTGTCCAGGGTGGTCCATCCCAAGCCACCCTTCTCGCGCTCGACCGGAGAGCGAACCCTGCATAAGTGAATAAAGAAACCAACATGCCGGCAGATCGCAATCAATATTACGTTTCGTTGCACGAAACCCTATGGACGATCACGGGGCCAAACCAGGCCTTCGGCGCATACCTGTTCAGAACGCAAGCGATCGAGCAAGCCGAGAATCTGGCCCGAATGAACCCGCCGAGTGAAGTCTTCCTTCAGAGAATCAATCTGATGTTTCCTTTTGAGCGGATTTATGTCCACGACCCGGCATTGGCCGCACGCCTACATCTCATGCCAGGACGGTCTTCCCTGGTTCCGGCAAGCGATTGAAACGAAACGCCTTTCCATTCGCAGCGGCTGGCCCGGATAATACACTGCAAAGCGATGCCGCGACCAGAAGGAGCGCCGATTTTTAATCGGCTTTTGGTGGGCAGCATCCTCAAAGCCGGTTGAAAACCAGCGCTCCGACCTGTTCAGAGTCCTCGCGGCCACGCGGTGTAGTTTGTTGATTGCCTGCCAGCAGGGATCCGCCCACCGCAGGTTATATGTGCTCCCATGCCAACGTTTTCTTGAATCCCGCCCGGAATTCGAGGATAAAGTCCGCATCGCCTACGTCGTCATGACCATTAGCTTTCTCATAATGATTTCGAGAATGAACGAAAGAACAAACCATGAACTCTGACCAATTGAACGATTCGATGATTCCGCGGCGGCGGTTCCTCCAGCTTTCGGCAGCCACGATGGGAGCCATCAGCACCGGGGCCGGGGCCGAAATGCAAACCTCTACCAAGCCCAAGCGGTCGAGCAGAACCAATAAGTCAAAATACAACCGCGAATACAGCGGCGAACGGCTGAATCGCGTCGCCTTTCCGATGGGCGGACTCGGCGCCGGCATGATTTGCCTTGAAGGCACCGGCGCGCTCTCTCATTTCTCGCTGCGCAACAAGCCCGAAGTGTTTAACGAACCGTGCGTCTTCGCCGCCATTTCAATCAAAGGCAAATCACAGGTGGCCAAGGTCTTGGAAGGGCCTGTGCCCGGCTGGAAGATTTTCGGCGCGCCCGGAACAGGGAATGGCGCGGCGGGCACGTCCTTTGGATTGCCTCGCTTTGACAGCGCGTCCTTCCGCACACGCTTTCCGTTTGCGACTGTCACCTTGGCCGACAGCCAGATTCCACTCGAGGTTGAGGTGACGGGTTGGAGTCCTTTTGAACCGGGCGACGCCGATAACGCCAGCCTTCCCGTGGCGGCTCTGGAGTATCGCTTTGCCAACAAGACCAAGAGCGCCGTGGAGGCCGTTTTCTCTTTTAACGCCAAGAACTTCATGGCCATCGAGCGAAATGACAAGGCCGTGCGGCCAATACCCGGTGGATTCGTGCTCTGGGGGGCCGGTGCCAAGGACAAGCCTTGGGAAGAAGGCGCTTTTTCCGCAACCGCCTCTGATCCAGCCACAAAGGTGAACCACGCATGGTTCCGGGGCGGATGGTGGGATGCGCTCACCATGGCCTGGAAGGAAATCCAAGAAGGCGCCTGTTTTGACCGGCCACCTCTGCAGGAGGGCGGGCCTTCGCCCGGCGCAACGTTGTTCGTTCCTTTTCAACTCGTGCCGGGCGCCTCCAAGACAATCGCTCTCAGATTGGCTTGGCATGTGGGCCAAACCAACATGCGCTTGGGCAAAGAAGCGGACGGCAACGCTGCCGAACAAAAAAAGTCGCCACAGCCGACACACAAACCGTGGTACGCCGGTCGCTTTTCGGACATTGGCGAGGTCACTCAATACTGGCGTGACCAGTATGACGCGCTACGGAAGAAGTCAGAGCGTTTTAGCGAATGCTTCTACGACAGCACCTTGCCATCCGAAGTGATCGAGGCCGTAGCGGCCAACTTGACCATCCTGAAGTCTCCGACGGTATTGCGGCAGAGCGATGGAAAGCTTTGGTCCTGGGAAGGTTGCAGCGACAATTCGGGTTGTTGCCACGGTTCCTGCACGCACGTGTGGAATTACGCGCAGGCCGTCCCTCACCTTTTTCCCGACCTGGAACGGTCGCTCAGGGAGACAGAGTTCGGCCCGTCTCAAGACCAGAAGGGGCATCAGGCTTTTCGGAGCGGATTGCCCATTCGCCCTATCGTTCATGATTTTCATGCGGCGGCGGATGGCCAGCTTGGCGGCATCATGAAGGCGTTTCGAGACTGGCGGATCAGCGGCGATACTGAATGGCTGCGGCGGCTTTGGCCGAGGATTGCCACGAGCCTGAACTATTGCATCGAGACTTGGGACCCTGGGCATAAAGGAGTTATCGAAGAACCGCACCACAATACCTACGACATCGAGTTCTGGGGTCCGGACGGCATGTGCATCAGTTTCTATCTGGGCGCGCTCCAGGCAGCCGTGATCATGGGCAAGGCGTTGGGCGACGATGTCGCGCTTTACTCAACCTTGATGGACAAAGGGACCCGGCAGACCGAAGAAGAACTTTATAACGGCGAGTATTTCATTCAAAAGATCGAGTGGAAGAATCTGCGCGCCAAGAACCCTCTCGAAACCAAAAGCATGGTGGGCGATTACTCGACCGAAGCCGTTGCCTTGTTTCAGAAGGAAGGGCCAAAATACCAGTACGGAGGCGGCTGTCTGTCGGACGGTGTTTTGGGTTCCTGGATGGCGGCGGTGTGCGGCGTTGGCCAGGTGCTGAACCGACAGAAGGTCGCCAGCCACCTCAGGTCCATCCATAAGTACAACCTAAAGAGGGACTTGTCCAGCCACGCCAATCCACAGCGCCCTTCTTACGCCTGCGGAGCCGAGGGCGGGTTGTTGCTCTGCACTTGGCCGCGCGGCGGTGAATTGTCGTTACCCTTCGTCTATTCCAACGAAGTCTGGACCGGCATCGAATATCAAGTGGCGTCGCACTTGATGCTGCTGGGCTTGGTCCAGGAGGGCCTCGAGATTGTCCGCCTCTGCCGCGACCGCTACGATGGCAGAGTGCGCAACCCGTTCAACGAGTATGAATGCGGTCATTGGTATGCGCGCGCCATGTCTTCGTATGGCTTGCTGCAAGGTTTGACCGGCGCACGCTACGACGCGGTAGAGAAAGTCTTTTATCTCGAACCAACTGTCTCGGGCGACTTCCGAAGCTTCTTTTCGACCGGCACGGGTTATGGAACTGTTGGCGTCAAGAATGGCAAACCGTTTGTTGATGTGAAAGCGGGCAAGATCGAAATCCGTGAGATCAAGTACGCCAAGGGCACCGCAACGGCATGAGAGAAGAGACATTACCGTGTCTTTGGGTGCTGCCAAGTCGGGCTTGTCACGCCTTATCCGTCCCAATGCAGCCCTACGAAGCAGCAATTCTCATTTTGACATTGCCGACGCCAGCGGGCGGTGAGATTTGAG
>CAYIIH010000291.1:0-11407 GCA_964363225.1 uncultured Verrucomicrobiota bacterium
GGATGCGGAGGATTTCACGCAAGGTTTCTTCGCGCACCTGCTGGAGCGCGGTGTCCTGGGACGGGCCAATCCGGAGCGCGGGCGTTTCCGCTCGTTCCTGCTCGCGTGCTTGAACCATTACGTGGCGGACGAACGCGACAAGGCGCGCGCGCAACGGCGCGGGGGAGGCCAGGCAGGCTGGGCGCTGGACCTGAGCGGCGCGGGCCGCCGTTATGCGCTGGAACCGGCGCACGAGGAAACCCCGGACCGCCTTTTCGAGAAGCAGTGGGCGCTGACAATCATGGAGCGCGCGTTGGAACGGTTGCGGGAGGAGCAGACGGCGGCGGGTCGCGGACGAGAGTTCGAGGTGTTGCAGCAGTTCCTTACCGGCGCTACCGAGGGAGGCGATTACAGCGAGGCGGCGGCGCGAGCGGGCCTTTCGGCCAACGCCGTGGCGGTGGCGGTGCACCGTCTTCGCCGGCGCTTCCGCGATTGGGTGCGCGAGGAAGCGGCGGCGACGTTGGCGGTGCCCGGAGACGTGGAAGAGGAATTGCGCCATCTTCTGGCGGCATTGCGCGGCGAAACGTGACCGCGAAAATAGTTGGTAATAACTGCCGCGCCATTCCGTAGAAGGGGTGAAAACTGAAAACTCGTTATGAACAACTCCTCTACCGCCCAATGTCCGAAATGCGGCGCGGCGCTCACCGGCGCGGTGCTCAATGGCCTGTGCCCCGACTGCCTGGCGCTGGTCGCCTTTGGCTCCGAGCCGGGCAACGATAAAACGGCCGTCCCGCCCGGCACGGACGCCGCGTCCACTGCTCAAACCGCGCTCGCCGCCACGCTACGCTACTTTGGCGATTACGAATTGCAGGAGGAGATTGCGCGCGGCGGCATGGGCGTGGTCTATCGCGCGCGGCAGGTGAGCCTCAATCGCACCGTGGCGGTGAAGATGATTCTGGCCGGCCAGTTCGCCGGGACGGCCCAGCGGCAGCGCTTCCAGCGCGAGGCCGAGGCGGCGGCGCAGTTGCGGCACCCGAACATTGTGGCCATCCATGAAGTGGGGGAACACGAGGGGCGCAGTTATTTCTCGATGGATTTGATCGAGGGCCGGCCGCTGGCGGCGGTGTTGCGGGAAGGCAAGCTGCCGCCCGCGCGCGCCGCCACCTTGCTGAAGACACTGGCCGAAGCCGTCCATTACGCGCACCAGAGGGGCACGCTGCACCGGGACTTGAAGCCGAACAACGTCCTCATCAGCGCGGACGGCCAGCCGCACATCCTGGACTTCGGGCTGGCGCGGCCCATCGAGGGCGGGGCGGAATTGACGCGCACCGGGGACGTGGTGGGGAGTCCGAATTACATGCCGCCGGAGCAAGCGGCGGGACGCGGGGGCGAGGTAGGGCCGGCCAGCGACGTGTATGCGCTGGGAGCGATCCTGTACGAAGCGATCACGGGGCGCGTGCCGTTCATGGGCGAGACGGTGGCAGACGTGTTGAGGCAGGTGATCGAGGCCGATCCGGCGCCGCCGCGGCGTTGGAACCCGAACGTGCCGGCGGACCTGGAAACGATCTGCCTCAAATGCCTGGAGAAGCGTCCGGAGCGGCGGTACCATTCGGCGCAGGCGTTGGCGGAGGAGTTGGAGCGTTTTCTCAACTTTGAGCCAATCCTGGCCCGGCCGGCCGGCAGTTTGCGCAAAACGTGGAGTTGGTCACAGCAGAACCCGTGGGTGCTGGCGGCTGGGTGTGGGCTGCTGGTGCTTTTGCTCGGGTGCGTTGCCTACGGATTCTGGGAGAAATCGCGCGTCCTGGCCGGGCGATTGCAGATCGCGGCCGAAACCGAGGCCGACGCCCGAGGCATGTGGGAGAGGAGGCAGCGCGCGCTCGTCTTGCGATCACAGGCGGGCGAGGATGCGCCACTGCCTCAGATGCAGTCGCCGTGGCGGACATCGCGTTTGACGGCGGTGACGCCGTCGGGCCAGGACGCGCTCCAACCCGCGGGCGAATCGCCCGCGCTCCTGTTCTTGAAGCTGTTTCCCGGCGTTTGCTTCCTGCTCTATTTCGCCGGCAAGACTTTTCGTCAAGTCTATCGCCGGCGGGCCGAGAGCGGCGCGTCGCCGGCGGCTCTTCACCTGCTTGCTCACGGTGGCGCGGGCGCCGTCGGCACCGCCATCGGCATGGGGTACTTGCTGTTGCAGATCCGTTTCTGGGTCCGACTGACCTCCCTGCAACCGATTTTCCCGCTCGAACTGGTCGGGGTGATGTGCGCCTTGGTCCTGCTCTGGATGGCCTTCCGCGTGGTTTGGGAAGCGGTGGGGATGCACGAGACGTCGCGCTTCCGGAGCACGGTGGACAAGGCGCTGGAGCGGCAGTTGGCGGACGAGGCGCGGCGGTGGCCGGTGTTCAAGCTGGTCGGTTTTGCCCTTTGGCTCCTGCTGTTGGCGTGGGGCCTGGGGTGCATGGGCCTCTTGTTGTTCGAGTTGATTTTCCGCGGCGGGGTTTTCGACATGATCATCGCTGTTGTCGGCCTGCTCCTCAGCATCGGGGTGGCGGCGCTGTTGGCGTGGGTGGTCCGAAAGCGTCTCCGCCTGTTTACCTACGTCTGTTTGCCGCTGGCGTTGGTTGTGTTCGCCTTCGCGCTTGGGTTCGTGGCCCTGGATCCCAAGCTGATCGCCAGCTTGTTCGGCTGCTCCGTGCTGAGCGCCATTCTCACATTATCCGGGCTGTTCTTCTTCCGAGGGCGGGACACGTCCCAGGCCGGCGAGCGGCGCCGCTTTCCCGTCAACCCGTGGCTGGACGCCCTCCGGGGCGTGGCGTTGTTCATCGCGCTCTTGGTCCTCTTTCACGTGGTGGAAAACTGGCGCGGACGGCGCGAATGGGCGCGGGTGAAGGCGGAGTTGGCTGCCAAAGGTGAATCGCTGGATTACGCCTCCTTCCTCAAGCCGTCCGTGCCGGACGAGGAAAACGTGATGGCGCACCCGTACATGAAACAGCACTTCGTGAAGGGAACGGAGGTCTTTCCCATCTCCCATCCGCCGAGCGATGGGCGTGTGATGGGAAACAGCCCTTTTTCCCTGGCCGATCTCCAGAAGCTGCCCCACCGATCGGACCCCATGTCCACCATCGCCGGCTTGGTGGGGGATCAAGGCAGCCGGGAGATCATTCCCATCCTCGCATTCACCAACCAGCCTCTGGCGGAGGTCTTCTCCGAATTGGCGCGGGCGGCCGGTCTGCGGTTCCGTCCGAGCACCAACCAGTGGCTTCGGATGGAATTGAAGACGCGAGCATGGCGGATGACCCGGACGTTCACCAACAGCACGGCTCTCCACGCGTTGGATGAACTGGCGAAGGACCATCTGTTTTCGCCCGACCCGGCGGAGTGGCGGACAGCCCGTGTGCTGGCGTTGACGAAAGCCACCGGGCCATCCTCCCTGCAGGACATCCTGGATTGGTATGCGCGCGACCGCGGCGAGTTCGCGCAGTTGGAGGAGGCTCTGCCGCGGCCCCAGTCACGCTTGAGCGGTGATCCGCGCCGGCTCATGGAGATGCCCATCCCCAGCTTCGTCTCGTTCCGCGTGGCCGTGCAGGCTTATGCGAACCTGTGCATGGTCCATCTGCTGGTGGGCGGAGCGGATGCCGCCTTGACCGACCTGCGGACCATGAGGCGGTTGACTGAAGTCGCGCAGGCCAACGAACCGGCGTTCTTGATGGTAGCCATGCTGAAGGTCACCCTGGCCGGGATTTGCGCCAAGACCGTGGAGGAGACTTTGGCGGCGGGAATGTGGCCGGCATCGCACCTGGAGCACGTGCAACACTTTTGCGAGGGAGCGGATGTGCTGTCGAACGTCGCCCGTTCGCTGCGGGGAGGTGAGCGGGCAGCGTTGCTCCAGTGGATGCAGGCCCTCGCTCGGGAAGATCGAGGAGTTCTCTTTGGGCTTTCCAGCGGGAACGACCGGTCTCGTGGATGGCCGGAGAAGCTGATCGCGGCCGCCATTCCAGGAGGCTGGTTTGACCAGAACTACGCACACTACGCCCGCTGGAGCCAGATCCCGTTGGAGGGTGTGGATGTCGGCAGACGGCGTCTGGATGCACGCGCCATCGAGTTTGGCGGCAAATGGGTCTCGAAGGAGTTGAACGAAAGCCATTTCTACCCTTTTTACTTTCTGGCGGGAATCGGGATTCCTAACTTCGTCAAAGCGCATCTGACGACTGCAAAATGCCAGACCTTGCTGGATCAGGCATATCTGGCCTGCGCCTTGGAACGGTGCCGAGCCGCCAAAGGGGAATACCCGGACAAGCTTGATGCTCTCGTGCCCGAATTCGCCGCCAAACTGCCGCACGACCTCTTCGACGGCCAGCCGCTGCGCTACCGCCGAACAGACGATGGCAGATACGTGCTCTATTCGATCGGCTGGAACTCGAAAGATGACCAAGGCCAGGCGTCATTGGACAAGAACGGCAAACCCGAGTGGCAGGACGAAAAGGGCGACTGGGTCTGGCAGGGCGTGCCCAAACGGTAGAGTTCAGGTAGCCGGAAAGAAACCGCAGAGACGCGATGGACGCAGAGAAGACTGGGATTCGAGTCGGACGGAAACCATTCACCCTTCAGTGGCCGAATCTGATCTGGCGCTTCTGCATTCCTCTCAGCGTCCATCGCGTCTCTGCGGTTCAATCGGCTGCGCTCGAACTGCATAAGCGGCTAAGTCGAGCGGGCGGAAGAACACGGCTCCGGCTGCACCTCGAAATCCAGGACCGAAATGAAAGCCGGCCTCCCTGGAGGTCAAAAAACAAACCGCAGATGGACGCAGATAGAAAGGCTGAGAATCGCTTCACCCCATGGGTGAGACTCAACAGCTATCCAACCTGTTGTCATCTGCGTTCATCTGCGGTTATCTGCGGTTGAGTTGCCTTTTCCAAATTGCCGCCGGTGGCTGTAGCAGTCCACCGCAGCAGTCTGGAATTGGCGTGGAACTCGCTTTGTGCTAAGGTTGCCAACCTTTGAAAACACAGCGGAAATCTTGCCGGCAGACTGCTTGGCTGGCCACGGCGGCTCAGGCCAAGGGCGGAGGCTGTTTCCATCGCCTCCGGGGGAGCCTTTTGCTTGGGTTGGTCTGCTTGTTTCTAGGCACGACAATCTTGGCCAGTTCGGCGACAGTTCCACCGCCGGCCCGGCAACTGCCAAGAGCTACCCGGCACCGCCCTGATCGCGTCATTATCAAGCCGAAGCCCGGTCAGGGCCTGGCTGGCTTGGACCGATGGCGCGCGGCCCGTGGACACCGCGTTTTGCGGCGTTTTGCCGAGGCGGGAGACATGCAGGTGATTCAATTGCCGCCCGGAGCGAACATCCGGGAAGCCCTGGCGCAGTATCAGCAAAGTGGTTTGGTGGAGTTTGCCGAGCCGGATTATATCGTGCGAGCGTCGGTGGCGCCCAACGATCCGCATTATGCGAGCGGCCTGCTCTGGGCTTTGCACAACTCTGGGCAGAGCGCCGGCGTGGCGGATGCCGATATCGACGCGCCGGAAGGCTGGGAGACTCTGCATTCCGCCAGCAACATCGTCGTAGCCGTCATCGACAGCGGCGTGCGCTACACGCACGAGGATTTGGCCGGCAATATGTGGACCAACCCCGGCGAGATACCCGGCAACGGCATCGACGATGACCAGAACGGGTTTATCGATGACGTGCATGGCATCAATGCCATTACCGATTCGGGCGAGCCCAATGACGACAATGGCCATGGCACGCACGTGGCCGGCACTCTCGGCGCGGTGGGCAACAACGGCAAAGGCATCGCCGGCGTGGCTTGGCAGGTGCAAGTCATGGCCGGCAAATTTCTGGACAGCAACGGTGACGGCGAAATCTCGGATGCCGTGCAATGCATCGATTACGCCCGGTGCCACGGCGCCAAGATCATCAATGCCAGTTGGGGCGGGCCTGATTCATCGTTTGCCCTGCAATCGGCCCTGAACAGTGCGCGCAGTGCCGGGATCATTGTGGTCGCGGCGGCCGGCAACGAAAAAAACGACAACGATGTCACGCCCAATTATCCCTCGAGTTACACCCTGGATAACATCGTCGCCGTGACGGCGACCACGCGCGCCGATGTGCTGGACGCCACGTATGCCGATTACGGTCTCAAGTCGGTCGATCTGGGCGCGCCGGGCACCACCATTTACTCGGCCTGGCACACTTCGGATAGAACTTATACTTTTCTGAGCGGCACTTCCATGGCTGCGCCGCATGTCGCGGGGGCCTTGGCCCTCCTGAGCGCGCGTTTCACCAATGAAACCTACAGGCAATTGATCACCCGGCTGCTGGCGGCCACCGATCCTCTGCCCAGTTTGGCCGGCAAATGTGTCACCGGCGGACGGCTCAACCTTGATAAAGCCCTCGGTCCCAGTCTGATTGCTGATTTCACGGCCACGCCCATGACGGGTTCGTTGCCGTTGACGGTTCGTTTTAGCAACACTTCCTTCGGCACCATCGTGACTCAAACCTGGAATTTTGGTGATAACACCCCTATCAGCTCGGAATTGAATCCGGTGCATGTTTTCAAGGAGGAAGGCAATTTCATCGTCACGCTCACAACCGCCGGCACCAACGGTTTTGCCGCCAGCAAAAGCCGCGTCATCAGCGTGATCGCCAATTACCTGCTCGCCGAGACGAACTTCAATTGGATCGATCCCGTCGCGATGCCGCCGTTGACCCTGGCGGACAACGGCCTCAGCCCGGCGCAGAGTCTGCCGTTCCCATTCGTTTATTACGGACAGAGCTACAGCCAGATTTACGTGGGGGCCAACGGGGTGCTGGGCTTTGCCAGCGCAGGGCTGGAATCGGGGTCGAACACGGACCTGCCCAACGCCGCCCTGCCCAACGCAGTCATTTTTCCGTATTGGGACAATCTGAATCCGGCCGGGGGCGGAAGTGTGGTTATTGGCGCCACGGGCGAAGCGCCTGATCGGCGTGTCGTCGTTTCCTGGGTGGATGTGCCGCGAAATACCTCGCCCACGACGCTGCTGACTTTTCAGGCCGTTCTGCACGAGAGCACCGGCAACATCCTTTTTCAGTACCTGGAAGTTTTCCCCGACCACAGCCGTGGGGCAGCGCGGCGGGCCACAGTCGGATTGGAAAATGAGACGGGCCGTGTGGCGGCCAAATATGCCTACAACGGTGTTCCGGGCCTGCTGACGAATCGCCAGGCTTTGTTGTGGGTGCCCAGTTCCAGCGGCGGGATGATCATCACTCCGGAGACCAGCCTCGGTGTGTCCGGAAAACAAGGAGGACCCTTTGCTCCCGGTAACCAGACTTACACCCTCAAGAACACAGGCAGCTTCGGTTTGAACTGGTCGATTGCCAATTCGCAGAGCTGGATCACCCTCTCGGCCACGAACGGAGCGCTGGCTTCCGGCCAAAGCACGAACGTCACGGTGACGATCAACAATAGCGCTGAACTGCTAAAACCTGGCAGTTATCTCGAGACGCTCTCTTTCGTGAATCTGAACAATGGCAATGGCAACACCACGCGCAGTGTCAACCTGGGAGTCGATGGCACTCTCAGTATTTTGGAAATGACGCCCGGTCTGGGATTGAGCGGCAGCGGTTTCGTGGGGGGGCCCTTTGCTCCGGCCAGCCGCATTTATACTCTGATCAACAGCGGCGATGCCACCCTGAGTTGGACGGCGGGCCAAGACCAGGACTGGATCAGCCTTTCTGCCGCCGGCGGTTCGCTGCGGCCCGGCGAGAGCGCTACTCTCATGGTTTCGATCAATCCCAGCGCCAATGATCTGCCCGTCAACAACTACACCGGGCGCGTCGATGTTGTCAATGTCACCAGCGGCAACGGGAGCGACACCCGCCCAGTGACCTTGCGCGTGGAACAGGGCGTGAGCTTGTCCGCTCTTGCGGTTTCCGCCCCAGGACAGTTTGTTCTGCGCTTGGCCGGTGAACTAGGCAGGATTTACGTTCTGCAAGCATCCACGAACTTTCTGGATTGGCTGCCGGTATTCACCAACCGTCCCGCGGCGGATGGCGCCTTTGATTTCACCGACACGGAAGCTGGAACCTTCGGCCAGCGCTTTTATCGGGGAGTCGAGTTGTTGCCTTAATCATGCTCATGCAAAACCCAATCATTGTGGCGCTGGATGTTTCCGAAATGGAAGCGGCCTGGCGCCTGGTCAGGCAACTGGCACCGGTCGTGGGCGCCTTCAAAATTGGCAGTGAATTGTTCACCGCGGCCGGGCCGGAAGTGGTGCGCCGCATTCGTGAGACAGGCGCGGCGGTTTTTCTCGATCTGAAATTTCACGATATTCCCAACACGGTGGCCAAAGCCGTGGCTGCCGCCGTGCGGCTGGATGTCCAAATGCTGACGGTTCACACCAGCGGCGGTCCCGCCATGCTGGAGGCGGCCGAGGGGGCCGCCCAGGAAACGGCGCGGCTGTTGGGCAAGGCCGCACCACTGATCCTGGGAGTGACGGTGCTCACCAGCATGGACGGCGACGATCTCAGTGCGATCGGACTGGAAGCCAATGTGGCGCGGCAAGTGGAGCGCCTGGCGAACCTGGCCGTCAAAGCCGGGTTGCGCGGCCTCGTTTGTTCGCCGCTCGAAGTCGCGGCATTGCGGCAGATCGTCCCGTCCGCCTTCCAACTGGTAACCCCTGGCATCCGCCTGGAGAGCGCGGCCACTGATGACCAAAAGCGGACCCTCAGCGCCGCTGAAGCCTGCGCTGCCGGCGCCAATTGGCTGGTCATCGGACGTCCCATTTATGCGGCCGACAATCCCCGGGCCGCGGCCGAAAGCGTTTTGGCCTCGTTGTTTTTTTGTTGAACGGGAAGATGATGGAGGTTATAAGTTGTGCATCAAAAAGGTAGAAGTGGTGAGGTGAATGCCCGTTGAAGACAACTGGAAATGTGGGATGAAACAGGCTGGATGCAACGCAGTGCGGGAAGCGGTGGAGCCGCGGTGGGTGAGTCCTGTCTGCCTGGGGGGCACCGAACCTCGCCGCTTCCGCTCTCCAAACCATTCCCTCCTGAACCATCAACCCTGAAACCGTTATGCCCAACAAAGGAATCTCTCTTCACCTCGGACTGAACCGCGTCGATCCCGCCCACTATGGCGGGTGGGACGGCCAGTTGACCGCCTGCGAGGCGGATGCCAAGGACATGAAAGCCATTGCCACCGCGCAAGGCTTCACTCCGCAAATGTTGCTGACCAGCCAGGCCACCTCGGCGGCGGTCATCGGCGCCATCCAGCAGGCCACGGCCACGCTCAAAAGCGGCGACCTGTTCTTCCTCAGCTATTCCGGCCACGGCGGCCAGGTGCCGGACACCAACCACGACGAGGCCGACCGCCAGGACGAAACCTGGGTGCTCTATGACCGCGAGTTGGTGGACGACGAACTCTACGTACTCTGGGGCAAATTCGCCGCCGGCGTGCGGATCGTGATGCTGTCGGACAGTTGCCACAGCGGCACCGTGGCGCGCGCCATGCCGATATTCAACCGCGCCAACGCTGGCGTGACTGTCGCCGTCCGAAACCGCCTCATGCCCCCGGACGTAGCCCTGCGGACGTATCGCCTCAACAAGGCGCTCTACGACGGCATCCAGAAGAAATATCCCGCCGGCGAAAAGGCGCGGGTCCGCTCGACGGTGGTGCTGATCTCCGGTTGCCAGGACAACCAGCTTTCCCTGGACGGCGCCCGCAACGGCCTCTTCACGGAGAAGCTGCGCAAGGTTTGGAGGAACGGCAAGTTCACCGGCGGCCACAAGCTGTTCCGGGACAAGATTGCTGCGCAAATGCCCGCCAGCCAGACCCCGAACTACTACGTCGTCGGCGCGGCGAACGCGGCCTTCGTGGCGCAGAAGCCGTTTACGGTCTGATCACAGCGCCCCGGCACCACCTCACCACCGACCTATGAAGCATCCTCACTGGCTTCCGCCCACGATGGTCCGCGGATTCGTTACTTGTCTGGCTTTAGCAACTACCGTCATCGGGCTGGTCGGATGCGCTTCCACCAGCCCGAGGATTCCAAAGGCTGTGGACTATGACAACGCGCTCACGATGTATTCCACGAATACGTTCGGCGGTGATCTGGCCAAATACCGGTCGGCTTTCGAGAAAGGCGACACCAACCGGGCCACCCGCCTCAGGGACGCGATGATTCAGCGCATCCGGGTGGAGATCGAAATCAACTACCGCCAGTTTGAGTTAAGCCTTTTCAGCAGCCGGGCGACCTTTGCCACAGGAGCGGATTGGGTGGAACTCGGCTTGGCTGGCGCGACTACGATTACCGGCGGCGAACACGCCAAAACCGTTTTGGCAGGAATCCTCACGGCGCTCAAGGGTGGCCGTCTTTCGGTGGACAAGAATTGGTTCCGTGAAAAGACCACGGAAACCATCATCTCCTCGATGCAGGCCGAGCGAAGCAAGAAACTATTGTTGATCACGGGAAAGATGGCCGCTGGGGACGCCATGCACTACACCTTCGAGGAAGCTTGGGCCGACTTGGTCGATTACTTCTATGCCGGCACTCTGGAGGCGGGGATTCAGGCGTTGGCAGTCGAAACCGGCAAGACAGCCGCCGACGCTAAAGGGGACTTCCAAAAGGCCGAGAAGAAACGCATTGACACACTTGCCAAAGCAAGCATCGAAACGATCATCACCGTAGAAAAACTGACGGATCGTCTGGGTCAACTCTTCGACAAGAAAGACGAGCAGGAAGCGAAGCGGGTAGTTGACGAGTTGAAGATCGAGCGCGCGCCAGGCAAGACCGATTTCGATCTGTTGCGGGATGCGATCGACGCCTTGAAGCCCGACGACCAGGCCGAACTGGCCAGGTTTGCGAAGGCATTCAAGACCACCAAATAAAGGAGCCTGTATGAGCGAAACCATTGATGGAAGCCAGCCGTTGGCGGACCAGGAGTCCGCAATCCAGTTCAAGGAGGCAAAAGGGTATGAACTCACGGCTCTGGCGGCCGATGAAACCGATCCTCCGATGAACACCGCCGAATTCAAACGGCTTCCCATCGGACAGCTACCGAAGCGCATCCACCTGACTCAAGGCCCCGTGCCGGCAGGAGGGAAAAGAGTCTGGTCAGGCAACATCTACATTGACGGGAATGCGTCCGACGCCCTGGCCTATCGCAAATAGTGCCGTTTTGCTCCCTCTCGGCCGCTGGCAGCGACGCTCGGCAGCGATCGAGCGCAGGGGCGGCTGAAGGCCGTCGAGATAACCAGCCTCCACAAACGATTTGTTTATTGGCCCAATTGCCCATGAGCCAAGAGAACGAAGAACGTTCCACCGACTTTGCGTCCGCATCGGTCAACAGGCAACTGCCCCGCCGTTTGTCAAATGCAATTGGCGTCATTCGTCGTTCAGCTACGGCGGATTCAAGAAAAAGTTTGTGCGCCCAAGCGAGGGTAAATCCTTAAGCAACG
>CAYIIH010000292.1:0-11323 GCA_964363225.1 uncultured Verrucomicrobiota bacterium
TTTGAACTCCCAATAACAACCTGTAGTGTGAGGTGGAGTCAATAGGATACCCAGAAAACTGAAAAGCTTCAACTGGCCCATCGCCTCGCCGCACCGTTGATTCGTCACGTGCTGGCTGCGTTCCGGGCCGAGGAAATCAAGGCTCAAAGCGCTGCCGAGCGGCTGGGTCTCTCACGAGCTCGTTTCTACAAGCTGTATGCCGGCTACCTCGGTGCCTGTGCTCACCACCAAGAGCTTCTCTGGACCCCCAGCATCTCGGGAGGCGATCACGCTACGGCCTGGCCACCCGAGGTTCACGCACTGCTACAGAAGCGCCTCGGCAACAAACCCCCGGCTTCTTACAGCTTTGCGGCCAGCGAAGTCTTCCGCTGTTGCCGCTACAAAATCGACCGGGCTCAGGTTCGCCGATGGGCCCTGGAAAACAACCTCGCCCATCCCAAGCCCAATCACCGCCCCACCGCGCCGGTCAAACGTTGGCAGCGCAGCCGGATCGGTGAACTCTGGCAACTGGACGCCACGCCCCACCCCTGGTTTCCCAACTCGCCCATCCTCTTTCCCATGCTCAACATGCTGGATGACTGCAGCCGCGTCTTCACCGGCTCCAAAATCTATGAGCAGGAACTGCTTCTGGCCTACTTGGATTTCCTCCCCACGGCCTTCACCCAATACGGCATGCCCTTGGAAATCTATGTCGATTATCACAGCCTGTTCTTCACCCATGACCCCCACGCTCTGACCCAACTGGGTCAGGCTCTGCACTTCTACGGCATCAGCTTTCGTTACGCCCCAACCCCTCAGGCCAAAGGCAAAGTCGAACGCAGTCACTTCTTCTGGCAGGAACGCCTGCCCGCTTACTTCGCCAGTGAACAGATCTCCGACATTGACCAAGCCAACCCCCATATCCAAAACCTTCGTCTCCATCGCAACCAACACGAAATCCACCGCGAGCTGCAGATGAAACCCGAGCAGGCCTGGAGGCTGGCTCAAAAGGAAAATCGCTCCGCCCTCCGCTTGGTTCCGTGCTGTCCCTGGTGGCCCTTCGTCTGGAGCGTGCGTACGCCCATCAAAGTCACCTCCGACGGTCGGGTGCCCATCGGCTCCCAACTCCTGACGGTCGATGCTCGTCCCGGTGCCAAACTCATCCTCTGCCATCACTCTTCCGGCCACCACTCGGTCCTGGCCGACAAACCCATTCAAAAAGCCAAACCAGTAATTCTCTTCTCAAATCTGCCTAAATGACCTTGTCTCCTTTTGCCAACTACACAACCCGAATTTGTCTCCTTTTGAAAACTACACGACATGCCTCGGGCCTTTGTTTGACAGCCCATGTCGGACCCGATAGCCTTCAGCCATGATGGCGAGCATGCATGCGCCCAAACGTGTTGTGCCGAGCAACGGTCTCCCCGAACCGCTGGAGAATGGCGAGAGGCTCACTGCGACAGAGTTCCTGCGTTGTTGCGGGGCGCTGCCGCACGTCATGAAGGCCGGGCCAGTCAAATGCGTTTGCCAGCGGCCAATGCCGGACGCCAAGGGCTTGTGCCGCAGCGTCACCTTTTCCGGCGTGATCTTGAACGTCTCGGCGCTCCTGGCGCCGGATGGAGTCCCGGCACCGACATCTCTCAACTCAGCGGTGAAGCAGCAGGCTCATCGGAAATTCGTTTCAAGACCGGCAGCTCATGCAGGTTCCAGCACGGAGAATGTGGCAGTGTAAGAAACTAGGAACTGACCCCTATTAGATGTTACACGAAAGATTCAGCCTGCCGAAATACTTTCAGATCAGCCGCGATATTGTTGGCCAAATCCAGAAGGGAGAGTTGCCTTCCGGCAGTGCCGTGCTTTCGGAAAACGAGATCATCAAGAAATACGCGGTAAGCAATACCACGGCGCGCAAAGCGCTCCTGGAATTGGAACGGGCCGGATGGGTGGAACGGATTCGCGGGCAAGGAACATTCGTCAAGAACCGTCCGGTGGTCGTGCGGACGATCAACCGGATTTTCGGGTTCACGAAAAACATGCTCGAAGCAGGGAGGAAGCCGTCCACCAAGCTGGTTGGCTTTCACATTCGCAGCGGCAACCATGCCCAAACCATTAACGGTCGGGAATACACGTTGAAAGGACCCTATTGCGAGATCGAGCGCATTCGGTTCGCGGACCAAATCCCGATGATGAAGGAAACCCGCTACATCTCCCTGCAGATCTGCCCGGACATACAGAAGAAGAATTTGGAGCAGTCCCTGTACGCCACCTTCGAGAAAGAGTACGGCATTCACCTCACGGAAATCAACCAGATGCTCAGTGCGGTAGTTATTGAAAGAGAACAACTTGAAGCATTTGACCTCTTGAAACCCACTCCGGCTTTCCGTGTCGAGGGGGTTTCCTTTGCAGGGAAAGAGTTGATCGTGGAAATGGAGGACTCGATTTATCGCGGCGACATGTACCGTTTCGCTGCCAAAGCCGTCCGTTGAATAGCAACTCCAATGGGTTGGCTGAATTCTTTTTCAAGTTTTTTCAAGAAATCGGTTGACAGGCACGCCTCCAAGCTCTACTTAGTGCGTTAACGCACTGTGTAGTCGCTCAACGCGCCATTGTGCTTCGCGTGATGACTCTATTCTGTAACAACCATGGTGTGAACTTAACCGCTGTCATCGAATCGTCGGTTGGATCCGAACCCGCACGCGGGCTAAGGTCGGCTGGCCAAAAAGAATCAAAACATTGACGCTGATTATGCAATCAAAGCTCCTCAACAAACTCTCCCTCGCATTCCTTCTGACCTTCGCGGCAACGCTGACCTCCAACGCCACCATCACTGGCCAATGGGATTTTAAAACCGGCAATCTCACCGCCACCACCGGCCTTGACCTCCAGTATTTTGACGGGCCAGGGGGACCAACCGAACAGCAGACGGTGTTCGGCACAACCGCCACGCTGGGCCTCCCGGACATCGGTGGACAGCCCGTGCATGTGATGGGCTTTCCGCGTTCGCTTCCTCAAATTGGCTACCTGATGCGCCCCAATATGCAGCCCAACGGTGGCGGCGAGTTCGTCAATCAATATACCTTGATCTTCGACTTGCTTTTCCCAGCGGCATCAGCGAACGGCTGGCGCGCGCTGATTCAGATCGATGATCCGAGCAACGCCAACGATGCCGACCTGTTCATCAATCCCGCCGGTGGCATCGGCATTTCCGGCGCCTATCAGGGCGTCGTGCAAATCAATACCTGGCAGCGTATTGCACTTGCCGTCGATCTTGCCGCCCCGGGCGGACCGCAACTGCGCAAATACATTGACGGGCAGTTCGTCGGACAACAAGTGTTGGGAGCAGGTGTGGACGGACGATGGGCGCTCGGTCCAGTGGGCGGTTTTTTCGGCGAAACGGCGTTGTTATTTACGGACAACAATGCCGATGGCAGCAGCGTCCAGCCTGGATTCGTCAGCAGCATCCAGGTCCACGACGTGGCCTTATCTTCGGCTTACCTCGCCGGATTGGGCGCGCCGAAGACGGATGGAATCCCAGCGGAAGTGGCTGTGCCGGTGCTGATTGCGTCGCGGCATCCAACTCCTGGCGCAGTCAATGTTGCTCCAGGAACAGCGCTTGAAGTAGTGCTCGCAAAAGGCTCTGAACCGTTCGATACCGGCTCGATTACTCTGTCCCTGAATGGCCAACCGCTCTCCCCGGCGATCACGATCGATAACGAAAACACCACCGTGTGGGTTGCACTGCCTGCGCTCGCGGCGCGTTCCACCAACACCGTCCGCCTGCGATGGAATGACCCGGCTCAAGGAGGCGAAGTCAGCGCCGAATGGACGTTTCGCATGGCGGCTTACAACCTGGACGCGCCGTTGGCCAGCTCGTTCCCGCAGGGATTGACCGCCTATTGGAAGCTCGACGAGGGCCTGACCAACACCGCTGCAACGACGCTGCTCGATACAGCCAGGGACAATCACGGCACGCTCACCGCCCCCAGCCCGGAGGCCGCCTGGATGGATAGCACCCAGGCAAGATTTGGCGGTGCTCTGTGGGTGAACGGACAGGATATTTTTGGGAGCATTCCCGCCAGCGACACTCTCGACATCAATACCAATCGAGTCACGCTGTCGCTTTGGGTCAAACTCGAACAATTGCCCTCAGATATAGCTGAGTCATTTGGGGGGATTTACGATTCGGTGGAGGACTCTTACGCCATCTACCTGGACAAAACCGCCGGAGAATTGCGCTTCAAAGTGACCGATGCCAACGGTCAGGCCGCGCGCCCCGGCATTCCCCAAAACCAATTGAAGACCGGCGAGTGGCTGCATGTCATTACCGTTTATGATGGCCAGGCCTCGAGTGGTGCCGGCGAGGCGCGCATTTATCTCAATGGCGAATTGGCCGACACACACATCGGTGGCGACGCGAGCGTGGGGTCCGGCTTAACGGGCGCGGTTAAAGTGGGACAAGCCGCCGCGTTGGGACGCAACGGCACGCAAGCAGTCTATTTTCTTCCCTCCACCATCGATGATGTCGCAGTTTGGAGCCGTGCGCTGAGCGTGGATGAAATCGGCTATCTTTCCTCCGGCCATCCCGTTCCCATCTCCACGCCGTTGACCGTGCCGACGACCATCGCGTCGCGATCACCCGCTCCGGGTGCGATGAACGCGGCTCCCGGCGCCATGCTGGAGGTCGTCTTGAAGCAAGGCACGGAGCCGCTGAATACGGGAACGATTGGCTTGACGCTGAACGGACAGACGCTCTCGCCCGCCATCACGTCTCAGGACGGAAAAGTCAGCGTTCGGTCTCCGTTGCCTGCGCTCGCGGCGCGTTCCACCAACACCGTCCGCCTGCGGTGGACTGACCCGGCGCAAGGGGGTGAAGTCACGACGGAATGGACCTTCCGCATGGCGCCGTATAATCTGGACGCACAATTGGCCAGTTCGTTCCCACAAGGTCTGACCGCCTATTGGAAGCTCGACGAAGGCCTGACAAACACCAGTGCGACGACACTGCTGGATACTGCCCTGGACAATGATGCGACCCTGAACGCTCCCAGCCCCGAGGCCGTTTGGCTGAGCGGCCCCGACGCACGATTCGGCGGCGCCCTTCTTTTGGAGGATCCGGAGGTCTTTGGCAGCATTCCCACCACCGGCAGTCTCAATATCAATACCAATCAAGTGACGGTGTCGGTTTGGGTTAAAATCAGCCTCTTGCCTTCGCAACTGTCTGAATCATTTGGCGCCATTTTAGATGCTGTCGAGGATGACTACGTTGTCTATCTGGACCGGGGCAACAAAGAACTGCGGTTCAAAGTGACGGCCACCGGCGGCAACGCCGCCCGCCCGGGCATCCCGGAGAAGTTTTTAAAAACCAACGAGTGGATGCATATCGTCGGCCGGTATGATGGCCAGGCCAGAACGAATGCGGGCGAGGCGCGCATTTATCTCAACGGCGAATTGGCCGACCTCCACGCGGGCAACGACGGGTCGAGTCCCCCTTCCGGATTGACGGCTGCCGTTCGCCCCGGACAAGTGGCTTCTTTGGGGCGCAATGGCGTGCAGCCGATCTCGATTCTCCACGGGGCCGTTGATGATGTCGCGATTTGGAGCCGTGCGCTGAGCGTGGACGAGATCGGCTATCTCTCCTCCGGCCACGCCGTTCCTCTTTCCACGCCGGTGACGGTGCCGACCACCCTCGCATCGCAAACACCCGCTTCGGGCGCGATGAACGTGCTGCCCGGCGCCACGCTGGAGGTGGCCCTAAAGCAAGGCACCGAGCCTCCGAACACGGGATTGATTGGCCTGACCTTGAATGGCCAACCGCTCTCGCCCACGATCACGTCTCAGGATGGAAAAACCTTCATTCGGATTGCTCTGCCCGTTCTGGCGGCGCGTTCCCAAAACACGGTCCGCCTGCGGTGGACCGACCCGGCGCAGGGGGGCGAAGTCAGCGTGCAATGGACGTTCCGCATGGCACCTTACATCTTGGATGTCCAGTTGGCCGGCTCGCTGCCGCAGGGCTTGACGGCCTATTGGAGGCTCGATGATGGGCTGGCGAACCCATCGGCAACAACGCTCGAAGATTCAGCCGGCGACAATAACGGGATTCTCACTGCGCCAACTCCGGAGACTGCTTGGCTGAGTGGCGCCGACGCGCGATTGGGCGGCGCGCTGCTGCTCGATGGCGCGAATGTGTTTGGGACCATGCCGAAGAACTCGAACCTCGATATCAATACCAATCAGGTGACGGTTTCGCTTTGGGTCAAATCCGAGCTGTTGCCTTCGCAACTGTCCGAATCATTTGGCGCCATTTACGATGCCGTCGAGGATGACTACGTTCTTTACCTGGACCGGGGCAACAAAGAACTGCGGTTCAAAGTGACGGCGACCGGCGGCAACGCCGCCCGCCCCGGCATTCCCGAAAGCCTGTTGAAGACCAACGAGTGGTTGCATGTCGTGGGCGTGTATGATGGCCAGGCCAGAACAAACGCGGGCGAGGCGCGCATTTATCTTAACGGCGAATTGGCCGACCTTCACGCGGGCAACGATGGGTCGAGTCCCCCTTCCGGATTGACGGCCGCCGTTCGCCCCGGCCAAGTGGCTGCGTTGGGCCGCAATGGCGTGCAGCCAATCTCGATTCTCCACGGGGCCGTAGATGATATTGCGGTTTGGAGGCGCGCGCTGAGCGTCGATGAAATCGGCTATCTTGCCTCGGGCCAGACGGTGCCGGGTGCGATCCTCCAAATCACCAGCGTCAAGGTCGAACCCCCGACCGTGACGGTGACATGGACCGGCGGCCAGGGAACCTACCAGCTCCAGCGGCGCACGAGCCTGACCACGGGCGATTGGGAAAACGTCGGTGCGCCCACCAGTGCGTCCGAGGCGACGGACGTCCTCTCTGGCCAAAGCGCGTTTTATCGCGTGCGAGGCAACTGAGTTTCCAGGCGAGTGCAAGTTATGAAGAACCATCCTGAACACCATCCTGCCGGGTTCACGCTGATCGAACTGCTCGTCGTCATCGCCATCATTGCCATCCTCGCCGGCATGCTGTTGCCCGCGCTTTCGAAATCCAAAACGAAAGCTCAGGGCATTCAATGCCTGAACAATCATCGCCAACTGATGGTGGCTTGGCGGATGTACGTCGAGGAGAACAATGATACCCTGCCGTTCGTCAAGCACGGTCCTTACGAATGGGTCGGCGGCTGGCTGGATTTCGATGGAAGCCGGCGGGAAAACTGGGATGCCACCGTCAACCTCAAGACCAGCATCCTCTGGCCTTACTGCGGCAAAAGCGCAGCCCTCTTCAAGTGCCCGTCCGACCGGAGCGTTGTCTCTTACCGCGGCCAACGCCTGCCGCGCGTGCGGACCATGTCGATGCTCAATTGGGTCGGTGGCCGCGGGGAAGGACTGGCGATGGGGTGGTCGGGACCCCAGTGGCGCATCTATCGCCGGCTCCTGGATATGGCCGATCCCGGCCCTTCCAAGACGTTCGCGTTTCTCGATGAACGCGAGGACAGCATCAACGACGGCATGTTCGTCGTGGACATGACGGGTTATCCGAACCAGCCTGCGAGTTTGCAGATTGTGGACATTCCAGCCAGTTATCACGGCGGCGCCGGGGGACTCTCTTTTGCCGACGGTCATGCGGAGATCAAACGCTGGCAGGACCCGCGCACCAAGCCGCCGGTGGTGCCCGGCCAAATCATTCCTTATGGTCGTCCTTCCCCTAACAACCAGGACATCGTCTGGTTGCAGGAGCGGGCGACCCGGAAGTGGTGATGGCCGCCAAGCGCTCCGACACCCCCACCAACCTTTGCTGTCCTGTGCATTCAGTCAACCGCATGAACAAACGCTTTCGTGACATCCGGCATTTCGTGCTGGACATGGACGGGACGATCTACAATGGGCAGACGCTCTTCCCGCACACGAGGCCGTTCCTGGCTCTGCTCAGCGATCTGGGCATCGGTTACACGTTCCTGACCAACAATCCCTCCAAGAACAGGGCCGATTATCTTGCGCACCTCCGGAAGCTGGGCGTCGCCGCCAGACCCGAGCAAATCTACACGTCCGCCCATGCCACCATCGAGTACCTCCACGAAAAGTGGCCGCAAGTGCGGCGGCTCTTCGTCCTCGGCACCGCCAGCATGTGCCGGGAGTTCGCGGCCGCTGATTTTGCATTGTTGCCCGAGGACCCTGCGCAGGAGCCGGATGCCGTTATTGTCGGCTTCGATACGGCGCTCAAATTCTCCCGTCTCTGTCGCGCCGCCTGGTGGATCAAGCGGGGCAAACCGTATTTTGCGACCAATCCGGACCGGGTTTGTCCGACCGACCAGCCGACGGTGCTGGTCGATTGCGGCTCGATTTGCGCGGCTCTGGAAAGGGCCACGGGCGTCGCTCCCGCCGCCGTGCTGGGCAAACCCGACCCGGCCATGATTCGCGGCATTCTCCACAAACATTCGCTCAAGCCCCATCAACTGGCGATGGTGGGCGACCGGCTTTACACCGACATCACCATGGCGCATCGTGCCCGGGTGCTGGGTGTGCTCGTCCTGACCGGTGAAGCCACGGCCACGGAAGCCGCCGCTTTCGTTCCGCCGCCGGACCTGATCGTGTCCAGACTGGATGAACTCGCCGCCCGCCTGCTCGCCGCGAGAGGGAAGGAGGTGCCGGCGTGAACGGGTCGAATTCCGAGCAGCGCGTGCGCGCCATCCAGTCGCTTGCCCGCGAGCGGTTGGACGTGCTGGTCATCGGCGGCGGCATTGTCGGTTCCGGCGTGGCCCGGGACGCGGCCTTGCGCGGATTGCGCACCGGGCTGATTGACCGCTACGACTTTGCCTTTGGCACGAGCAGCCGCTCGAGCCGCTTGCTGCACGGAGGCATCCGTTATCTGGCGCAGGGGCGACTTGGCCTGGTGCGGCAAGCCAGTGTTGAAAAAGACATCCTGCATCGGATCGCTCCGCACCTGGCGCAACCGCTGCCATTCCTCTTCCCGGCTTTTCGAGGGACGGACTGGCCGTTTTGGCAGCTCCGCATCGGAGTGAAGTTCTACGATTTCCTTTCCCACCCGCGGGGAGGCGGAGGATCGGGCGCATTGGATCGCAACCAGGTTCTCGCCCTTCTGCCCGGCTTGCGCGAGGAAGGGTTGGCGGGCGCGGTCACGTATTCGGACAGTCTCACCAACGACGCCCGGCTTGTTCTGGACACGCTGCGCTCCGCCGAGATGGCGGGCGCCATTCCGGCCAATTACGTAAAGTTCGATCGGGCCGAGCGTCTCCCCGGCAGTTTTTTGTGCCATGTTACCGACCAACGCACCGGCCGCTCTTTCAAAATCCAGGCCAGAAGTGTGGTGAATGCCACGGGCCCCTGGTCCGAGGCCATCCCGCCGAGCGGGGTGCGCCTGCGCCTGACCAAGGGGATCCATCTCGTTTTTCATCGGGACCGTCTTCCCGTCAGCAGGGCGGTGGTGATCACCGAAGGCGCGCGCATTCTTTTTGTGATTCCGTGGGGCGAGCGGGTGATTGTGGGGACGACCGATACGGACTATGACGCGGCCCCGGAAGCCGTCCACACTCAACCTGAAGACGCGCGCTACCTGCTGCGTGCCATCCACCGCTTTTTCCCCAACGTTGCGCTGACCGAGCAGGACGTGGTGAGCAGTTGGGCCGGACTGCGGCCTCTGCTGTCAGACCCGAATGGCCGGCCTTCCGATATTTCCCGATCCCACCGCATCGAAAACCCACATCCTGGCTGGTGGGATGCAGCCGGAGGGAAATTGACCACCTACCGTCTCATGGCGGAGCAAACGATGGATCGGGTGGCCCGGTTCCTGGGTGGCAACATTGGGCCTTGTCGCACAGCCGATCAGCCGCTGCTGCCTCTGGAGGCGGTTCGTGGCGTGAGCCAGATCACGCCGCCGGAGTTTCGGCGCGCGGTGGTGGAGCACTATTGCGCGAGCGAGTGGGCGGTTCATTTGGATGACGTGATGATGCGCCGGAGCAGTTGGCATTTCTATCATCCGCACGCCGGCGAATTGGGACGGCGAACGGCGGTGTGGATGTCGGAAATCCTGGGCTGGAACGCGGCGCGTCAGACGGAGGAACTCCAGCGCTACGCCCGGCTTTCCGATTGGCCGCCCGTGGCCACTGCGAATACGGACCAGATTCTCCAACCGGCGGCCTGACATGGTTAAAGCTTTATTAGACTGGTTCAGGCCTGCACGACCCATTCCCCGTCTGCCGGCGGATGAGGTGGAACGGCTTTATCCGCGGTACCGCTGGCAAATCTTCGAGTCGGCGTTCCTGGGCTACGCGATGTTTTATGTCGTGCGCAACAACCTGGCCGTGGTGGCCAAGGAGATGGCCGCGGAACTGCAGTACGACAAGTCGATGGTGGGAGATATCCTGGCGGCGACCGCGATGGCCTACGGGATCGGCAAGCTGCTGATGGGCTACCTGGCGGACTGCAGCAATCCACGCAAGTTCATTGCGGTCGGCTTGCTCCTGTCGGCCTCGGTGAACTTTGTCTTCGGCGCGAGTCACAACTATGGGATGCATCTGTTTCTATGGACGATGAACGGGCTGATCCAGGGCATGGGCTACGGTCCCTGCGCTCGCGGGTTGGGCCACTGGTACACGTGCCAGGAGCGCGGCCGGATCTTCGGCGTTTGGAACATGTCGCACAACGTCGGTGGCGGCGCGGTCGGCATCGTGGCGGCCTGGTGCGCGCATCATTACGGCTGGCCATCCGCCTTTTATGTGCCGGGCCTCATCGCCACGCTGGGGGCCTTTTATCTTTTCTGGCGGATGCGCGACACGCCGCCGTCGGTCGGGTTGCCTCCCGTCGAGGAATATCGAAATGAATACCCGCCGGAGGAAGAAGTTCATGATGAAAACAATCTCAGGTTTCGGGAAATCCTGGTTCGGTACATTCTCAACAACAAAGCGCTCTGGTTGATCGCGATCACCAACTTCTTTGTCTATATCGCGCGCTACAGCATGCTCGATTGGGGACCCACCTATTTGAAGGAGAAGAAAGGCGCGTCCATCCTCGAAGGTGGATTCAGCACGTTGCTCATCGAGTTTGCCGGCGCGGCCGGGATGTTGATCATGGGCTGGGTCTCGGACCGTTTCGACGGACGCCGCGGCATGGTGAGCGCCGTGTGCATGTTCCCGCTTGTCCTCGCTTTCGCCGGCATCCTGTTCACGCCGCCGGGTTTTCTCTGGCTGGACTTGACGCTGCTGGCGGTGATTGGTTTTCTGGTCTATGTGCCGGTGATGATGCTGGGGGTCATGTCGTTGGACCTGATTCTGCTGAAAAACCCGCTGACTACTTTTTAGCCCTTGAAGAGGTCGGG
>CAYIIH010000293.1:0-11226 GCA_964363225.1 uncultured Verrucomicrobiota bacterium
GTGGCCTTTGAAGAGGCGGGGCTTGGGCTGCCCTTCGCCGAGCACGGCGGAGCCTTTGGCGCCGTGAATGATGTCGCCAAAGAAGTCGTAGCATTTGTTGATATGGCGGCCCTGGGCAAACAGCCGCGTGCCGTCGGCGAAGTTGTATTCCGCGGCGTAGTGATCGAAGAGTTGATCGGAGTCTGGGCGAACCTGGCGTCCGCCCATGCCCTGCACGGAAACGGGCCAGGCGTTTTTGACCCAGCAGCAGACGTCGATGTTGTGGATCAGCCAATCGACGATAAAGCTGCCGTTGAGCCAGGTGAAGCAACTGTAGTTCGCGATCTGGTGGGCGAGTTCCGTCATGCCGGGCTGCTTCGCTCCAAGGCCAACGGGACCGTGCATGCGGTAAGCCCAGGCGGTAATGACCTCGCCGATGGCCCCTTCATGAATCTGGCGGACGGCCTCTTCCAGCGGCTTGTAATGGCGGCTCATCAAGCCGCCGGCGACCTTGAGGTTTTTTGCTTTGGCCTGCTCGCCCGCCTTCAACACACGCCGGATGCCGGGCGCATCGACGGCAAACGATTTTTCCATGAACACGTTCACGCCCTTCTGGACCGCATACTCGAAGTGGAGCGGGCGAAACCCCGGCGGTGTGGCCAGGATGACCACGTCACCCTTGTCGAGCGCATCAATGGCTTTCTTGAATCCGTCCAGCCCGAGGAACTGTCGCTCCGGGGGAACGAACACCTGGCTGGTAAACTTCTGCGAAAGATTCTTGAGGCTGCCCTCCAGACGATGTTGGAAAACGTCTGCCATGGCCCACAGTTTGGTTGGGCCGCTGGTGGACAAGGCATTTAACGCGGCGCCGCTTCCGCGTCCCCCGCAGCCAACCAGGGCGATTTTGATGGTGTTGTTTTCCGCCGCATAGCTCCGCGCCGCGATGGCGCCGGTAAGGGCCGCGCCGGCGACGGCTTTTCCGGAGGTCTTGAGAAAGTCACGGCGTGAGGGGAGGTTTTGGCCAGGCAAGTCTTCAGAGTTCATGGTATGATTCCTTCGTTTTGTGGATGAAATAAACACGCCCTGATATTCGTCTGCCCGCCGGAGTTCTGTCAACAGTCGTCAAGCCGGCATCATATTGTCTTTGGCTAGGACAAATTACGCTAACCGCCCGGACTGGGTTCATTCGGATTTCGCGATTCGGATTTTAAAGCAGCCGTGGCCCGCAGGTTCTAATTCGCCTTTGGGTAGAACGCGCGGCGGCTTGGTCCGCCCTCCAAAGAGCAAAAATGATCAAGCGCGCCAGCCGTCTTTTTGGCAAAACATCCCGTCAATGGCACTCGAGCAAAAAGCAGCCGAAGCGACGCTGCGCGATTACAAAGAGCGCCTGTTGCGCGTGCTGGTGCATATTCAACGGCATTTGGACGGCGCGCTCGGTTTGGAAGAACTGGCGGGCGCGGCCTGTTTTTCGCCGTATCACTTTCATCGCATCGTCAAAGGCTCTTACCGTAAGCTGGGTGGCACCTACGCAAAACTGCTCGGCCAATGGCTGCCGCGCAGTGGTCGCGAGTTGCGTTCTTCGCCTTGCTTTGAGATTTACTTGAATGACCCGCAAAGCACCGAGTCGAAAAACCCGCTGACCGACATTTACGCGCCGTTGCAGCCCACCGGCGCGGGCGCAAAAACACGAATCCGACCATGAAAACGAACGAAAAAATCGATCTCTATAAACTGCACAAACAAGAATACGCGGCGTCCAGAAAGCCCGCCCTGGTCAATGTCAAAGAGGCCGCCTACCTGGCTGTCACTGGCCAGGGAGAACCGGGCGGAGCGGCCTTCACCGACAAGATCGGCGCGCTCTGCGGCGTGGCTTACACGGTCAAAATGACCCGCAAATTCGCCGGCCAGCAGGATTACGCCGTCTGCAAACTGGAGGGCCAATGGTGGTGCGGGGATGCCGAGGGCGACTTCACGAACATTCCCAAGGACCAGTGGCGCTGGAAGCTGTTGATCCGCACGCCGACCTTCATCCAGGAGGAAGAACTTGGCCAAGCTATGGCGGTGTTGCTGAAGCGGGGCAAGAACCAGAGTGTTCAGGAGGTCGCACTGGAATCCCTCAGCGAAGGTCTCTGCGTGCAAATGCTTCATGTCGGGCCCTACGACCGGGAGCCGGAAACGATCGCGGTGATGAGGGCCTTTGCGGAGAAGAACGGACTGAAGTTTCATGGCCGGCATCACGAGATTTACCTGTCCGATCCGCGCCGTGTTCCTCCGGAACGGCTCAAAACCATCCTGCGCCTGCCGGTGACAAAGAGCTGAGTTGCGCCAGTGTGTTAGGGCGGATTCCTGAGGCCACTAAGCTGTTGGCAACTGGGAGAATAGAAATCAAGAGTGAACAAGTCCGTTGCACTGTTTTAGCGTGTCGGGCATGAAAGACAACCGCAAGCCTCTTTTGACCCTGGTTGATCACCTCCCGACCCCTCCGTGGCCTGTCGGCAGCGCAATTGTCTGTTGCGGACTGTCGTTACTGGGGGATCGAAAACGGACTGCACCTGCGCTTGGATGTGACGGCGGGAGAAGACCGGAGTCGAGTCCGCACACCGACTGCGGTCTTGAATCTGGCGATGATCCGCCGCGCGACCATCAGCCTCGCCGTCTATTGGATCCAACGCTGCCGCAATAAGCGGCAAGCTACCCTCCAAGGTTTTTACGATTTCATGGCCGCCACAAACGCCTGCAAGGCCTTCTCGCTCGTAACCGCCTCCAAAGCATCCTGGTTGCCGCCATGAGAATCAGCGCTAAGCCTAGCGATGAGGTTGTGGTCATTGATGAAAAGCTAGCCAGAGACTATTTCGCGGATGGGGAACCGACTGGACAGCGGATCAGGTTCGACGCGCACAGAACGGGAACCATCGTGGGAGTGGTCAGTTCCTTGCGCAACTTCGAACAGTTGACCCCAGTTTATGGAAGAATCTATCTGCCCCGGCATCACTATTTTTACATTAATGACGTGGTCCTTCGGACCGACGGGGAGCCTCTGCGGCTCGCGGACGCCGTGCGCACTGAGGTGAAGGCCTTGGACGCAGACCAAGCCGTTTCGAAGATTGAGGCGGTCGATGCCGCCCTAGCCACTGCAACGTCAGCATCGTCTCCAGCCGTAACCGCGATGTACGACACCAGTGAGGGCAAGCAGTACGTTACTTCACCGCGCACCTTCAAAACGCGTCGTTCACATAACCAGAAAGCCACTCGCGACAGGCCGCTTGCGCGGCTTTGCGGAACCGGGGCGCCTGATGCGTCAGCCGCAACTGCGCGCTAATCCCCGAACTTTGCTGCACTTCCGCCATGCTCTCATACCCGCTCGGATCCCAGGTATTGACCGGATCGCTGTTGGCATAGAGATAGCCGTTGAGGCTGAACGGATCGTCCAGGAACCCCTCAAACGGATCGCGCGTCCAGAACCGGCCCGTATCCGGGTTCAAGTACCGCGCCCGCAGGTATCATCGTCGAGGACGAAACGAACTCAAGAGAACCTTAAGATCGCGCTCGAAGGAAGGACAGGTCTTGGTGCCGCACAAGGCTGACACGTAGAGCAACACATTGCCTTCATAGAGCCACCATTCTCTGCAGCGTGTGCCCTTTGTCGCGGCGCTCGGTCATGTAGCCATCGAAGAACTTCGTCCGGATGCTCAATTCCCTTTCGGCCTCTTGCCTGCTTTCATCGGAGAACTCGAGTACCTCCTTCTTCGAAATCGCTCCTGTTTCCTTCCGGGCGGCACTGACCTGAACAACCTCGTCGCCCTTGGTGTAATGAAGCGATACACAGACCTCATCCTCCTTCACCTCCCAGCAGTCGGGAAGTTCCACCGACCACCATTCTGATTTGAATCGCTTCCGCATAATCTTCTGCCTTCATACATGGTCCAGCCTTGAATCCGCTCCCGACGCCGACAGACCGGGCCGAGTTTTAACCCTGCTGTCTGGCTCCAATCCCTTGGTATCACCTGACTTGACGGCGGTCGAGTTCTTGACCATGCGGGCGCTACATCGTCTTGGTGACGAAGCGCTCGCGTCCGTTCAACGAGAAACGCCTCGAACCACCGGCAAAAAAGTTCGTTTCCGTCCCCAAGCGACGAACTTGAGCTAAATGAACATAGCTGGGGGAAGCGCTCTTGCGTTGTTGCCCGCTTCAGTGATAAGCAAGCAGGGGTCAGTTACACAAAGCTCCGCGGCGGCAATCGCGTATTTGCGCGGTACATTTTGAAGGAGATGGCACGGAAGGTTTCTTGAATCTTGGAGCAACCGCACGATCGAGGTTGCCAGGCCAAGGTGCGATTTGATTTTGAGCAGGCCGGATGTGCCCTCCTTTGGCATTCCGACCATCAGGATGTCAAATCTCTCTGGTAACACGCGTCCACGCGGATCATCAAGAGGTCCAAGCGGGAATCCCGAATTAATCCACTCTCGTAGGCTAGATGAAACCGGAGGATTTTCGTGTATGTAACTGAGATTCAAGTCTTCCACATGCACTGGCAGTCGCGGCAGCGTTCTGTTGAGAAGAACGCCATAGTAACCACCGTTATCTCCAATCAAGATATGAGCAGGCGTCTTGCTCGGGATTTCAAACGTCGCATTTGCCTCCAAGACTTCCTCAGCGGGGTAAATCCGGATTTCTGTCGTGAAACCGTCTGAATGTTCGCGCCTCAGCAGAAGTCCATTCGAGATTTCAAGCAGCTCAAAGTAATCGTTAGGCATGCCAAAACGTAATGCTCGACCAAGCTCTGCGATGCGATCCAGACTTCCTGGAGCAGTCAACGTGGCGTGCCTTTTTAAAGTTTCTGGGTCAATCATTTGAATGCCTTTAGTTCATCTTCGAAGAATTTGTAAGCACGACTAGCAAGATGCTTTGCTTTTTTAGGAGAGACGCCAGCATCGATCAAGTCTCGATATGCTTTCTGGAACTGGTCGCGAATGTCTCCTGCGCATGCGGTGTTCCCACGCGCACGCTGAGCGTTGGAGACTCGAGTATGATGTCGTCCTGTTCCCGTTGGCAACAGGATCGAAGGGGCACGTCTGCTTGCGCTCGAGTCATACCCTTTGATGTTGCGTTTACCCCATTCGTCCTGGATAAAATGGTGCGCTTGGATGCGACCGTCTGCCGCAGAGGGTGAGTGCCCTGGCAGCCTGTTGCCGCCTGGCGAGAGTAAACCCCAAGGACCAATATCGCCGGTCTTGAATCGGCGCGCATTGTGAACGCTAATTGCATCAGTACCCACGTAGTAGGAATGGAAGTCTCCGACTTCAAAATTGAAGACGATGAAGTCGCCCTGCCGTAACTCAACCGCCGTGATGGTCAGCCACGCACCGTCACGCGTCAGCAGTTCATCGCCTACCTCAAGCTGCCCGGCGCGAACCCATCCCTCATCCCGCATCCAGAAGGGATGCTCCGGCGTCGTCTCAATCACTTCCCCGCCCACCGTCAGCACCACCAGGTTCGTGACCTCATGCCGGAACAGCTTCGTGATCGGTTTCAACCCCACCTCCACCGTCCCCTGACCCAAGGCCCACACCCGGTCGCCCTCCTTGAGCGTCTCAATGGGCCGCAACCCCTGCTCCGTGCTCACCAGCGTCCCCGCCGTGAAACAGGGTGTGTCAAAGCTGCCCAGGACTTCCTGCAGATCAAACTGCCGCAGCCGCAGCACGTCCAGGCCCCGCAGTTCAAACGCCTCCTCGATCACCAGCAGCGCGATTTCACTACCCGACAGTCCGCTTCCGGCCAACCCGCCTGCCGCCGCCGCCCCCGCCGCCACTCCGGCCGCCAGTTGCCGGGCCGTCTGCACCGTGTCGTAGGCGTTCTGTGCTTTGTCCACCGTGCGCACGACCCGACACGACGCCTGCGCAGCTTTGCGCAGCCGGGGCGCCTGATGTGTCAACCGCAACTGCGCGCTGATCCCCGAACTTTGCTGCACTTCCGCCATGCTCTCGTACCCGCTCGGATCCCAGTTGTTGACCGGGTCGCTGTTGGCGTAGAGGTAGCCGTTGAGGCTCGGGGGATCGTCCAGGAACCCCTCAAACGGATCGCGCGTCCAGAACCGGCCCGTGTCCGGGTTCAGATACCGCGCCCGCAAGTAGTAAAGTTGCAGGTCCGGGTCAAACTGTTCCCCGGCATACAGGTAAAGGTTCGGCGTGTTGCCGCCCTGCTGGATCAGGTTGCCGAAGGGGTCGTAATCATAGAGGTCGGTGACGTTGCCCGCCGCATCGGTGAGGTAGCGGACGCTGCCGTGATCATCGTAACCGTAGAAGCTGGCCACCCAACGGAGGTTGCCCTGCCCGTCGTCCAGCAACTGGTCCTGGCTGGCGAGCGCGTAGTCGTAGCTGTAAACCCGGTTGAGGGTCGTTGGTTGAGCGTTGAGGGCCACCAGTTCCTCCAGCACCTGCACGTAACCACTGGGGTTCAACTCGTCCACCAGGTAATAAATCGTGACTCCGTTGACGGTCTTGCTCACCCGGTTGCCATCGCCGTCGTACACAACGGTGATCTGGCCGCTGTTCCGGTTCTTGAGCCGGTCCTCGAAGTCGTACTGGTCAATGACTGGATTCGGGATACCGGATACTGGATTCTGGATCAAAGCGGAAACCGTGTTGCCGTTGGCATCATACGTCGCGCCGCCGACGCGGTCGTTGTCATCATAGCCGTAAGGTTGCGTGTCGCGCGTGAGCCGGTTGCCCACGGCATCGTAGCTGTAATTGACCCCCAGCGTGCCTTGGGCACCGGTGATCGCCTCGCGCGTCAGGCGGTAGAGATTGTCATAGGTGTAATCCACCCGCCGGCGGCCCGGTTCCTCCACCGCCAGCCGCTTGCCCGAAGCGTTAAGCGTGTAGTTGTAACGATTGATCAGGGCCAGTTGATCATTGACGCTGGCCACGCCAGTCACCCGGTGCAGCCGGTCGAACTGGTTGGTCGTAAGGACGCCGTTGGGATAAACGTAACCGTTCAGATTGCCCACGGCGTCGTAGCTGAAAGTGGTCCGCCCCAGCCGCGCGTCGTTGGCCGTCACCAGCCGGCTCAGGCCGTCATACTCGTAGCCCACGTCCGCGCCGTTCGGGCTGGCTGAGCGGATGGAGGCGACGTTCCCGGCGGCGTCGTAGGTGTAGGCCAGCGACAGGTTGAACGCCTGCCCGGCGGGCGTCCAGGTCTTCTGCGTCAACCGGTCCCGCAGGTCATAAGCGTACGCCGTGACGCCGCTCGCGTCCGTCATGTCGGCACGCCGATCCGTCGCCGTGTAGGTGAACGTCACCGGCGGTTCGTCCGAGGCGGCGTCCGGCGTGCGTTGCGTCAGCCGGTTGAGCGCGTCGTAGGCGTAGGCGGTGGTGCGCCCGTTGAAGTCAGTCAGCGCCGTCAAGTTTCCGACCAAGTCGTAGTGATACGTCTCGCTCTGGTTCAACGGCAGGGTGCGCTGGGTGCGCCGCCCAAGGGCGTCGTATTCAAAGCGCGTGGCGCGGCCCTCGGTATCCGTCTGCGACAGGAGATTGCCCACTTCGTCGTAGGCGTAATCCGTCACGTGGCCGAGGGCGTTGGTCACGCTCAGCAGCCGGTCCCTGGCGTCGTAACCGAACCACGTCGTCAGCCCGGCCTGATCGGTCTGGGCGATCAACCGGTTCAGCCCGTCGTAGATGAACTGCTCGCCGGTGCCGTCGGCAAAAACCGTCTGCACCTGCCGGTCGTTGGCATCATAGACCAACGTCGTCACCAGGCTCAAGGCGTCCCTGACCGCCGTCTGGTTGCCATTGACGTCGTAGGTGAACTGGGTTTCCTGGCCCAGCGGGTCAATGACATTCGTCACGCGCCGGCTGCACCCACACAGGGCGTCGTATTCATACCGCGTCACTAAACTCCGCTCATCGGTGCTTGCCACGAGCCGGCCCAGGGCGTCGTAAGCCAGGCCGTTGGTCGTGCCATCCGCGAAGAGGGCGCCCACCCGGCGGCCCAGCGCGTCATAAAGACTCCGGGTCACGCGGCCCGCCCGGTCGGTGATCGTGAGCGGCCGGCTCTCGGCATCATACGTCATCAACTCAAAGGTGCCGTCCGCAAAGATGGTCCGGGTCCGGTGGCCGTCCCCGTCGTAGTCAAACCGGGGTTGCCGCACTAGCCGGCCACCGTCGTCATACTCGTTGCGCGGGGACGGCACCCCGCGCGGGTCGGTGAACGAGAGCGTGAAATGGCCCACTTTCAAACAGCCCACGACTTGGGCGGGCCGGGTCGGCGTGACCACGGGGCGGCCGGCCGTGCCGGTCAAAACCGCGGTCCATGCCGAGTTCCACTGGGAAAGGAACACCAGCAACAGAAGCCACCGCTGCCATACTGGAAGAAAACTGTTCACGAGCGATTCAAGGCCGGGAATGCTAACGGCCTTTGTCGGAAAACCGCATGCCAAAAAAGCACGCCGACTCGGTGGCGGACGGGATCAACCCAGCAAAAGCATTGAGAACGCCGCAACACGCCACTCACGCGAAAAAGAGGGAAAAGCCGAATTCACCAATATCCCTGAACTGATCCTGCTACTTCCGTCGCTCCGCTGCTTGGCGGCGTGAAGCGTTTCAGATTTGTGGAGCGCAGCCCGACAGCGTCTGCTTGGCAGGTCCGTCGGAGTGCGCTCCCGCCGTCCCAGTGCGCGCGAACGCTACGGCACGGCAATGCTGACCGGCTCGCACGCCTTGCTTTCGCTCCCAGCCCCATTGCGTGATGATACCGCCACCTTCACCGTCGCGCCCGCCGGCAGGCCCTGGAGCGCTGCCTCGCTCTCGGACACGATCTTCTCGGTGATCTTCGCGCCGTCCCCGGCATTGGTCACGGTCACCCGATACGACCCTGCCCGCCGCGCATCGTCCCAGTCGGCAAACACGATCCGGCTCCCGGCCGCGCTGGCGGTGAGCGTGAGATTCTCCACCGCCTCCGGCGTGTCCGGGTCGCCGGGCTTGTCGAACCCGAACGCATACCACAACGGGTCATCGTCGCCGAGCAACTGCTCCAGTTCGGCCCGCAGACCGGACAACCGCGCCCGCCCGGCGGCCAGGCCGTTCTCGTAATTGGTTTTCGCTTGGCCCGAGTCCATGTTGCTCTGGTTGCTGGCCTCCTGCGCGTCGCCGATCGCCTGCGCGGCGGCCTCGCACGCGGCGGCGGTGACCGCCAGCGGCGCGAGCGTCGGCGCCTCGTGACTGGGATTCTTGGCGAAGTACGCGCGCAACTGCTGGAGCAGCGTCCTCGGATTGGCCGGCAGAGCCAGCGAGCCCCCGCTGAAGCCCGCCGCTTGCCACTGGGCGTTCCACTGGTTGCCCAGGCGCGGCTTGAGGATGCTCAGGGCGATAGTGGCCAGCGCGCGGCCGTTGCTGCACGCCGTGCGCAACCCGGCGGTCTTGCTCGATTTGTTGGTCTTGGCCTCGTTCCAGAGCGCCTTGACTCCGGACACGGCGGCCGGATTGCCGTCCGGCCCGGCCGGTTTCCCGACCAGCGCGTCCAGGTCGGCGCGAATGGCCGTTTCCGTGTTCTGCTTCAGCCCGATAGCCGCGCCGTGCGCGTGCGCGCCGTCGGCGGCGTCTTCCAACATTTGGACGACCGGATCGTAACCGTCTGGGATGCGATTGCTCATCGTGTATCTCTCCTTTATGAATAGTTGTTGTTTGTGATGCGCTCAGAATCCTGTTCCTGCCTGAGCGCGGCCACATCCAACCCCGCCCCGCCAGAGTTGTAAAGAAAGAAAATGCTGTTGGAAACCGAAAGGAACCCGAACGCCGTCTTTTTCGTTGCGCCGCTGGGCCTGCGGGCGTAAACCGAGGGGCGAATGAGCGAGGCGAATTACGCAGTGGGAAATGCGACTGCCGAATTTCAGTGGGTTCGAAACTGGACATTCGGCGTTCGGACTTTGGCTGATTCGACAATCGAAGTTCGCAATGAAACGTGGCGGCTGGCTTCCAATCTGCAACCCTTCCCGCGACCGACCAAACGCAGTCTTGAAAACAAAACTTAGCTGGTCATACTCGCACCGATGGCAACCACCGCATACCGGGACATTAAAGAATCTCTGTCTCAGCTTTACCTGGATGACCCGCGGCCTTGGCTCGTCGGCTTCAGCGGCGGCAAGGACAGCACTATGGTTGCCTCGCTGGTCTTCGACGCTGTCCTGTCCGTCCCGCCCGACCAACGCAAGAAACCCGTCGCCATTCTCTGCACCGACACGCGCGTCGAGATTCCGGCGGTGGCCGAGGGGGTCGAGAGCGCGCTCGAACGCATGAGGCGCTGTTCGCAGCAGCACAACCTGAACATCGAGGCGCAATTGCTCAAGCCTCCGCCCGAGCAATCCTTTTGGGTCAACATCATTGGGCGCGGCTACCCGCCGCCCAATCGCGTCTTCCGTTGGTGTACGCAACGCCTCAAGATTGATCCCGTCACCGTCTTCGTGAACCAGCGCCTCGGCCACTGGGGCGAGGCCATTCTTCATCTGGGCGCGCGCCGTGCCGAAAGCTCCACCCGCGCCCAGACGATGGCGGGCCGCGAAGCGCGCAACGGCCTTTCCCGCCACCCCGACCTCCCCCGCGTCTGGGTTTCCAATCCGATCCAGTTCCTCACCACCGAGGAAGTCTGGGCCTATCTCCTCCAGAAACCGAATCCGTGGGGCGGCGACAACCGCCCGCTCTACAAACTCTACGCCAGCGTCTCCAACGGCGAATGTCCCACTGCGAATTCCCATGGCCAGTGGAATTAAGAAAGAATCAAAAGGGATTCTCACATGGCCGGAAGATGAACGGCCACGGGAACGGTTGTTGGCGCGCGGGCCGCAGGATTTGACGGATGGCGAGTTGATCGCGATTCTCTTGCGCGTCGGGGTGCGGGGCAAAAGCGCGGTCGAGCTTGGGCACGACTTGGTGAAACGGTTTGGGTCGGTGCAGGCGATGATGAACGCTCCGCTTGCGGCGTGGCAGGGGATCAAGGGGCTGGGGATCGCGAAGATTGCACAGCTTCAGGCGGCGCTCGAACTTGGCCGGCGCGCGGCGCTGCCTAAGAAGCGGGAGGAGACGTTCATCAAGAGCACTCAGCAGGCAGCCGATTACTTTAAGGTTCGGTTACGCGGGCTGGCGGAAGAACATTTTCGCGTGGCGTTCTTGAATCGGAAGGGGCGGCTTTTGGACGAATCACCCATAGCAGAAGGCACAGTGGACACGGTACGCCCTCATATCCGCACGGTGGTTGCG
>CAYIIH010000294.1:0-11208 GCA_964363225.1 uncultured Verrucomicrobiota bacterium
AAGTGATGATCACTTCACCTTCAATAGCTTGGCTCACGCCAAGCATTGGCCCTGAATTCCCCCGAATTCAGAGCGGCCGCGAAAGGCTTTTCTTACATTTGTGGCCACACCAGATTCGTGAGGAACATCCTTTGGTTCAAAGGCACAAGACCTGGCCGGCCGGACAACGAAACTCTCCTCATCCGGGTTACGCGACCAGCCAGCTCAAAATGGCTTTCTGGACATGGAGCCGGTTTTCGGCCTGATCGAATATCGTGGGCGCATGCGCTTCAAAAGTGGCGTCATCAATCTCCTTGCCCCGGTAGGCCGGCAGGCAATGCATGACCAGCGCCCCGGGTTTGGCCAGGTGAACCACAGATTGGTTGATCTGGTAACCGGCCAACTCCTGGAGGCGCTGCGCAGACTCGGCTTCTTTGCCCATCGAAATCCACACGTCGGTATAAAGAAGGTCTGCTCCGCTGGCCGCTTCGCGCAGATTCTCGGTGCAGACAATCTTTCCGCCGGCCCGCGCGAGGAGGGCAGGGGCGGGCTGGTAATTCCGGGGAGCGGCAATGCGCAATTCAAAACCGAGCTTGGCCGCCGCAAAGAGCCAGGACGTCGCCACATTGCAGGCCCCATCGCCGATAAAGGTCACCACCTTGCCCTGCATCGAGCCGCGCTTTTCCTGAAAGGTAAACAGGTCGGCCAGAATCTGGCAGGGATGTTCCACATCCGTCAGAGCGTTGACCGTCGGAATGTCGGAATAGTCCGCAAACTCCTCGACATCGGCTTGGGCAAAAGTCCGGATAACCGCGCCGTCAATCATTCGGGCCAGAACCCGCGCCGTGTCCTTGATCGGTTCGCCGCGGCCCAACTGAATCTCACTCGCGCTCAAGAACAAGGCTTGGCCGCCCAACTCGCGAATGCCGACCTCAAATGAGACGCGCGTGCGGGTGGACGACTTGGAAAAAAGCAACGCCCAGGTTTGTCCGGCCAGAGGCTTGGGATGCGAGGTGCGGTCGCGCTTGAAGCCCGCCGCCGCCTGCAGAACCAATTCCATGTCCGTCTGGGACGTTTTTTCGATGCTCAACAGATGTTTCATGACGTGCAATTCGCTTCGGGAGCGTCCCCGAAAAACCTCTTCATAACGCAACTCTGCCGTTCCGTCACGAACGAACAACATCTTGCGAACGTTGATAGGCGAGGTCTGGCCAGGTCTCACGTGGCAGCAGCGGCAAGCTGTTGAGCCTTTGCGGTCCCCAATCGCAGGATGACGGCCCATCAAAGACTATAAGCCTAACGCGTTAAATCCCGCTTTCCGCGCCGATCGTTCGGTCGGAGGACGTTTGCCAGTTCGACGGCCAGCAAAGCAGTGAACCGCCGCTGGCCGTGCTCGTTCAAATGCGCGCCGCTGGCAAACAGACCGTCCGGCAGCGTCGCCGGGAGGTTGGTGAGCAAATGGTCGGCCTGGAGCCATTGGTTCCATTGCCGCAGCAGCTCGGTCTGCTTCGTCCGGTAGTCGCGCCCGACGTGAGTTTCGGGCACCGGCATGAGGCCGGCCACCAACTGGACTTCGGGAGGCAGGCGGGCGCGAAAATGGCGGCTCTCCTGCCCAAAAGCCGGCGAGAGGAAATAATTCGTTTCCTGGGCGCGTCGCACCGGATTGTAAGTGCCGGGATCAACCAAAGAACCATGATGGACCGTCAGGTAGTCGCGCATCGCCGACGAAAACCCGTAAAAGCCCGTCCTCTCCCCGTTTAACGGCACTGCCAGAAGATAGGTCAACAGATGCAGCCGGAAGAGACGCATTCCCAGCAGTTCAGATATTCTGTCGGGAGGTTGTTCCGCAGGTGGCCCGGTGAGCCCGTCGGAGAGACTCCGCCACAGCGTTGCGAAATAGGAATTGTCATCTTCCTTTTTGAGTTTCTGAGGTGTGACGAGCAAGACGGCCACGCGGACTTGCTCAGGGTTATGAATCAGGAATTGGTTGAGTGCTTCTTCATAAACGTCCAAGCCCAGCCCGATAATGAGCGCCAGGTTGATGACCGGCGGTCCTCCCGGCAGGCGTTCAGAGAGTTGGAGCGCATCCACGCCGGCCATGCAGGAGGAGTCGCCGATCAAAACGATTTCGGCGTCCTGCTTCGATTGGCTGGCTCTGCTTTGGTGAAAGAGAATCGTCTTGTCCGGATCCAGGATGGGCTGGGGCGGCGGCAGCAGCCCGAGCGCGTTGCCGGCGTGGATCAGGATCGAGCAAAGAGCCAGGGCCAGCAACGGCGGCAAAATGAGCCTGGCCAGATCGCGCGCCGTCCAGTCGTAGGTGTGACTGCTCATATCGACTCAGAATTGAAAGTAGATAAAGGGCGCTGCTTCGCGCTTCCAGAACAGCATCGTGCCGTAAAGAAGAGCGCCTTGCAGGAGGCCCTTTTGCCACAGTGGCAGCGTGAGAACGGCTTCCGGATTGCCCGTCCGATGCTGCCAAAGTTGCATCAATACCAACGGGCTGGCCAGCAGCGCCAGGTTTGTGACGTAGGGTTTCCACCAAGCTGGCACGGAGAAAACCGCCAGTGCCTGTGTGAACGCCAGCACTTGATCCGCCGAGCCGGCCCGGAATAACATCCAACCATACAGCACAAAAAGCATCGTCAGCGGCCAGGCCGCCCAAACGGGCAGGGACCAACGTCCCCGGCTGCGCTCTTCCCACCATCGGTTGATGGCCAACCCGGCTCCATGCCAGAGTCCCCATAAAACAAAATTCACCGCCGCCCCATGCCACAAGCCGCCCAACAACATCGTCAGGAGCAGATTCAAATAGGTTCGGAACGGTGTCCGCCGGTTCCCGCCCAACGGCACATAGAGATAATCTCGCAGCCACGTGGAAAGGCTGATGTGCCAGCGCCGCCAAAAGTCCCGCACACTGGTCGCGAAATAGGGCAGGTTGAAATTCAACATCAGATCGAAGCCGAGGACTTTGGCAACCCCGCGCGCGATGTCAGAGTAGCCGGAGAAGTCGCAGTAAATTTGCAGCGCGAAAGCAGTCGTTCCCAGCACAACCATCGGACCGGTTGGCGTGGAAAGCTGAAACACCAGTTCCACCAGCGGCGCGAGGTTGTCGGCCAGCACGACTTTCTTGAACATTCCCCAGAGGATGAGCCAGAGACCCTGCTCAAGGCTCGCCCAGGTAACGTGCAGCGTCCGCGTCATCTGTGAGAGCAGATTCGTGGCGCGTTCAATCGGCCCAGCCACCAACTGCGGGAAAAACGACACGTAAGCGAGAACTTGCACCAGGCTGGTGCAGGCCGGCGTGCGGCGCCGATAGACATCGATCACGTAGCTCATGGATTGGAAGGTGTAAAACGAGATGCCGACCGGCAAGACCCAGTGGAGGGCGCGCCAGTGGGTCTTATGGCCGAAGTGCGCGAGCAATGCTTCAAGGCTCTCCTGGAAGAAATCAAAGTACTTGAACAAAAAAAGCACCGAGAGATTGGCCACCATGCTCCCAGCCAATAAGACGCGGCGGCAGCTTTGTTTCCGGAAGCGATCCAGCCCAACTGCCACAGCAAAGTCGAGGACACTGGTGAAGAGCAGCAATCCGACAAACCGATAGTCCCACCACCCGTAAAAAATGTAGCTGGCGATGACAATCAGCGAATTTCTCGCCCCCAGATGCCGGCGGACGAGGTAATAAGCCAGGAGGAACGCGCCGAAAAAGAGTAGAAAATCGTTCGAGTTAAACAGCACAGAGGGTCCTGTCAACCAGCCAAACGCCGCACTGTCTGCTCCATGATCGCCAGGCCTTCTTCGGCCTGCGCTCGCGCGAGATTCAACGGCGGGAGCAAGCGCACCACGTGGGTGCCGGCGGGAATCGTCAGCAGGCCCGCCTCGTGCAATCGGTGGACCAACTGCAGCGCCGGAGCCTTGTTCTCGGCCGCGAACGCCGGAATGTCCTCCGCCAATTCCACGCCGAGCATCAAGCCCAGTCCACGGACGGTTTTGATGACCTGCGGGCAGGCCGAAGCCAGCCGCTGCAACTCCTTTCTTAATAGCTCGCCCAGGACGCGCGCGTGGTTGGCCAGATGCTCGCGCTCGATGACTTCGAGAATCTTCAAAGCCACCGCGCAAGCCAAAGGTGTCCCGCCAAAAGTCGTGGCGTGAGTGCCGGGACCCAACAGATCGGCATAGGGCTGCCGCACCCAAAAGGCGCCGATGGGAAATCCGCCGCCCAGCGACTTGGCCATGGAAACGCCATCCGGCATAAAACCCTCCGCTCCCGTCACGCCCTCCAAAAGCCGCTGATAACTGTGGAACCGGCCCGTCCGGAAATGGCCGCATTGGACTTCATCCATGAGCAGCAGCAGCTTCCTTGCGTCGCACAATTCGCGCAGGCCCAGCAGATACTCGGGCGCAGCCAGAGTGAGGCCGCCTTCGCCTTGGATGCCTTCGATCAAAATGGCCGCGGTCGCCGGCGAAATCGCCTCGCGCAGGGCGGCCAGATCGTTGAAAGGCACATGCCGGAATCCGCTGACCATCGGTTCAAAGCCTTTCTTCACTTTCTCCTGTCCGGTGGCGGCGATGCCCGCCAGGGTCCGGCCATGGAAGGAATGGGTGGCGGTCAGGATTTCAAAGCGGCCTTCGTCATGGCCGAATTTGCGGGCCAGCTTGAAAAGCCCTTCGTTGGCTTCCGCGCCGCTATTGCAGAAGAAGCATTTGCCAGGGCCGATCAAATTCACCAGCGCCTGGGCCAGCCGGCCTTGCGGTTCCTGGTAATAGAGATTGGAAACATGGACCAGCTTGCGCGATTGCTCGACCAGCGCCTCCGTAATCTCCGCATGGGCATGCCCCAACGAGCAGACCGCAATGCCGCCGCCCAAGTCGAGGTACCGTTTGCCGGACACATCCCACAGATAGCTGCCGGCGCCACGGCTGAAGGCCAGATCAAATCGCCCGTAGGATGGCACGACGTTCTTCTGAAACAGTTCCTGAATGGCGGCAAACTCGTTGCGCACGATCGGAGGTGGAGGAGGCAGTATTTCTTTCATAAAACGACTTCCGTGCCCACGCCGGCATCGGTGAAAATCTCCAGCAGGACCGAGTGGTCCACGCGGCCATCGACAAAGGAGACCTTATCCACGCCCGCCATGATGGCGGCCACGGCGCTATCGACCTTGGGAATCATGCCTTGGTCGATCACACCGTCCGTTTTGAGTCCATCGACTTCATTGGCCTGCAAGTGCGAGATGACCGTCGCCGGGTCTTCGGGATTGCGCATCAGACCGGGCACATCACTCATGAAAACCAGCCGTTTGGCTTTGAGAGCAATGGCGGTTCGCGCCGCCGCCACGTCGGCATTGCAATTGTAGAGCCTTCCATCCTCGCCTCGCGCCGTGGGGCTGATCACCGGCGTGATGCCGCGCCGGATGCATTCCCGCAGCGGTTCGGTGTTGACGGCCGTTACTTCCCCCACAAAACCGATGTCGAGTTTCTCGCCGCCGGCGCCGGCAGGCCAAAACTTGCGGCAAGTGAAAATCTCCGTGCCGGAAAAGCCCCTCGCTTTGCCGCCCAGTTCGTTGATGGTCTTGACGATCTCCGGATTGATTTCCTGGGACAAGACCCGCTCCACCACCTGGACAGTTGCCTCATCGGTGACACGCTGGCCCTGGACAAAAGCGGGTTTCAAACCCGCGGCTTGCATGGCGCGAGTAATCGCCTTGCCCCCGCCGTGAACCACGATGGGGTTGATGCCCACCACTTCGAGAAAAACGACGTCGCGCGCCACTCCGCTGCGCACGGCAGGGTCCGGCGAATCCATGAAACTCCCGCCATACTTGACCACAAAGGTCTGGCTGCGGAACCGCTGGATGTACGGCAGCGCTTCAAGCAACACGCCGGCTTTGGAAATGAGGTCTTGCATGGGAGACTAGGCTAGGAATCTCAGCGATTGAGGCCCAGTGGATCGGACTGTCTTAGAGCCGCCACGGATCATTTCTTCCTCTCTTCCAGGACAGGGGTGAAGTAGCTGATTTTGGCGTGGCGATAGCCTTTCAGGACGGTATCGGTGGTGAGCAGCGTGAGGTGATGCACTCGCGCGGTGGCGACAATGATTTCATCGGCGGGATCTCGATTGGGAAAGTCCGGCAGGCGCATCGCATCGGCAATTATTTCGGGCGTCAGAGGCAGGAGTTCAATATGGGCAGAAACGGCCTCCCTAAGCCAGATCAAGAGGTCCTTCCGCAATGTCAGCTTGCCAATCTGATGCTTCTTGCCGACTTCCCAGAGACTGATCGCCGATAGCGCGAACGTCTCTCCCGGCGCGTTCAAGATACGTTGCAGATCGGGCGGTACCGTTTCGGGTTCCGTCGCGCCCCTCAGCCAGACACTCGTGTCCAGCAAAGACTTCACTTCATGGCCTCCCACTCGATTCCCACCGGTTCGTCGATGTCGGGAGGCAAAGTGGCCGTGCCGGCCATGCAGCCGAGGAAGCTCCGCGGTTTCGGCTCCGGTACAACGCGGGCGAAAGGCTTTCCTCGCTTTAGAATCTGCACGGTTTCGCCGGTTTCCAGCCATTTGGAGACCCGGCCGAATTCGTTGCGCAAGTCACGAACAGTCGCAGTTTTCATGGTGATACGTTTGTCTCACGAGTCCGGTTTGTCAATTGGCTGTTGGACCGGCAAAATGCAGTTTCATCCCCCCATCGCCGCCGGATCGCTCACATCGCCCTTATTGAAATCGACGTAAGCCTCCGTGAGGTCGGAAGCATAAAGGACGGCGCCGGCCCTGCCCAAGTTCAGATTGATGTGGAGATCGAATTCCCGATGGGCCACAATGCCGCAAAGCGCGCGAAACGGCGTTTTCGTGGGCCGCCCTTGTCTCAGCGCAACGACGATTCTCTTTCGACCCGGCAGGCTGTAGCCGAGATCAGTCTTTTCCTCGACGACTTTGGCCGGCGAATAACCAAGCGCGTCCAGGATGCGGCCCCAATTCGGATCGCCGCCGCACCAGCTTGTCTTGACCAGCGCGCTGTTTGCGACCGCCCGAACCGCCGCGTCGGCCTCGGTGAAAGTCCGCGCCCCCGAGACGCGGACCGTCACGAAACGCGAAACGCCTTCTCCGTCGCGCACGATCATCTGGGCCAGTTCCAGACAGACGTGATTGAGGGCGGTTTGAAATACTGCGAGGTTCCGCGCGAACCGGCCTCCCGGGGCGCTGTTTTCAAAATCCGCAATCCGCAATCCGCAATCCGCAATCGAATTGGGCTTCCTGACGGCGGCTCCGGCCAGCCTGGCGTTCCCCGCCAATCCGTTGGCCAGCAGCAGCACCGTATCGTTGGTGCTCATGTCGCCATCGATGGTGATGCGGTTGAAACTGTTCGCCACCGCTTCCGTCAGCGCTGCTTGCAGGGTTGGGCGCTCCAGGGCGGCATCGGTGGTCATGAAGCAGAGCATGGTGGCATGCAACGGCCTGGAGGCCGGCCGCGTCCCAACCGGGCTCATGCCGGGTTGAATCATGCCGGCGCCTTTGCAGATGCCGCCGATGCGAACCGCCGTGCCGTCCAACATGAATTCGACGGCGATTTGTTTGGCCCGCGTGTCACTGGTCATGATGGCTTCGGCAACCTGGGCGGCGTGTTCCGGCGTGTTCCCAAGCAAATCGGCTGCGGCCAGAATTCCGCGCTTCACATTGTCCATCGGCATGGAGACACCAATGCGCCCGGTGGAGGCGACCAGAACCTGTTCGGCAGGAATCCTGCGGCCGCGCTGCTGAGCTCGAGCGTGGGGTTGGTGCATGGCGGAGCCAATGGCTCGCGGGCTCACCTTAGCGGCCAGTGCTTGGGCGCTGGTACTCGCCATGGCCAGTGCATCCTGCAAGCCTTGCGCGCCCGTGCAAGCGTTGGCGTTGCCTGAATTAACCACGATGGCGCGCGCGGTTCCCCTTTTCACGCCGGACAAACAGACTTTGACCGGGGCGGCGCAAACTTGGTTCGTGGTAAACATTCCGGCCACCGTAGCCGGCACTTCGGAGACAACGAGCCCCAAATCGCGCTTTGGCCCCTTGTTCGAGCCTTTGCCGGTGCCCAGCCGTTTGATGTCGCAAAAAACGCCCGCCGCCCAAAAGCCTTTCGGGGCCGTAATGGAACCGGGAATTTCCTTAAAAGGTGCTCTCCGTGGCATCGTTTTTCCTTCTCTTCAGATTAAACCTGACGTTTCCGGAAAATCGCACATGACATTGAGGCATTGGACGGCCTGACCGCTGGTGCCTTTGATAATGTTATCTTCGGCGCTCATGACCAGCAGCCGTCCGGTTCTTGGGTCCAGGCGCCAGGCGATGTCGATAAAATTCGTGCCCACAACATTCTTGGTATCCGGCAGGGCCTTGCCTTCAAGCAGGCGAACGAACGGTTCCTTGGCATAAGCCGCGTCATAACAAGCGGTGATTTTCTCGTTCCACTCTCTCTGGCCGGCGTCACCGCTAAAATGCTCTGCCGGAGCCAGATAAAGCGTGGTCAGAATGCCGCGATTCACCGGGATCAAATGGGGTGTGAACTGGATGATGACCGGTGTGCCGGCCGCCAGCGACAGCTCTTGTTCAATCTCGGACAGATGCCGGTGTTTGGGCACGGCGTACGGGCGCATGCTTTCGTTGCACTCCGCGAAAAGATATTCCAGTTCCACTTTTCGGCCCGCGCCGCTCACACCGCTCAAGGAGTTGGCAATCATGCCGGCGGATTTGACCAAGCGTGACCGCAAGAGGGGCAAGGTTGGCAGCAGGATGCTGGTCGGGTAGCAGCCAGGACACGCCACCAGCGAAGCCTGGCGAATGGCCGTCCGATAAACCTCGGGCAAACCGTAAACCGATTTCTCGAGCCAATTCGGGGCCGGATGTTCATGGCCATAAAACTCACGATAGACCGCCGCGCTTTTCAGCCGGAAATCCGCGCTCAAATCAATGACGCGGCAGCCCGACTGCAAGAGCGGCAGGGCGAACTCCGCCGCCACGCCGTGCGGCAAGGCCAGGAAAACGATCTCCGCTTGCTGAGCCAGCGATTCAGCCTTCGGCTCGCTGAAGCGCAACGCTTTGGCCCGTGACTGGTGGGCAAACCTCGGGAAAACCTGGGCGACGGTTTGGCCGGCATACTGTCGTGAAGTGACCGCAACCAGTTCGACGCGGGGATGCGAGAGAAGCAGCCGCAGCAAGTCTTCTCCGGCATAACCGGAGGCGCCGACAATGCCGACTTTGATTGAATTGCTCATTGCTGAATGTGCCGGACGTCCAAGTTAATGTTATCCACCAAAAGCGAAAGCCCCGCAGGGTTCAACCGGCGGGGCTGGCAAATTCTCTTTCGGATTAACGCTTGCTGTACTGGAAGCGTTTCCGAGCCCCGGGTTGCCCGTACTTCTTGCGTTCTCGCATGCGCGGATCACGCGTGAGCAAACCTTCAGATTTAAGGGCCGGTCGAAAATTGATGTCCGCTTGGAGCAAGGCCCGGGCAATGCCATGCCGCACGGCGCCGGCTTGGCCGGTGGGCCCGCCCCCGTCCACGTTGACGCGAATGTCAAATCGCGTCATGGTGTCGGTGGCGTGAAGGGGTTCCGTCACGAGCATGCGCTGGGATTCCACGAAGAAGTAGTTCTCCAGCGGACGCCCGTTAATCACGATCTTGCCCGTTCCCGGCGCCAGACGAACGCGGGCCACCGCCGTTTTCCGGCGGCCGGTGCCCAGGTATTCGGTAAGGGTTTCTGCCATATAAAAATCAGTTCTTTGCCGCCAGCGGGGCCGGTTGCTGGGCCGAATGCGGGTGCTCCTTGCCCTTATAGACTTTGAGTTTGGTCAGCAGAACGCTGCCCAATCGGTTCTTGGGCAGCATGCCTTTCACGGCGTGCGTGATGAGCTTTTCCGGATGCCGGGCCCTGATATGTGCGACGGAGGTGAATTTCTCCCCTCCTTTCCATCCGGAATAGGTCATGAACAGCTTGTTCGTTTCCTTCTTGCCGGTGACCACGACTTTGTCGGCGTTAATCACCACCACGAAATCGCCTGCGTCCAGGTGGGGCGTGAAAATGGCTTTGTTCTTGCCGCGCAAAACATTGGCAATCTGCACCGCCAAGCGGCCCAGAATGGCGCCCTCGGCATCCACCACATGCCATTTCCGCTGGTCCAGATTGATTTTCGGCAAATATGTTTTCATCAAAAACTTGTCTCAAAGAGCGGCAAAAGTAGCAAAGAAGCGCGCCAAGTCAATAGTCATTTCGAGCGTCGAAAGTTCGGTTTGTGCGGCAGAAGCCTCTGTGAAGGTGCGAATTCTTTCACGGCCTTGGCAGAGCGTTTTGCAGGCTGCCACCGGTCGCTATCTCATTCCCCAGCGCTGCCCATCATCGGAAGGCCCACCACAGCGCGCTCACCAGCAGGAACAGACACCCCATCCACAGCCCCGCCACGTGCAGGTCGCGCGCCGATTCGCCTTCCCCGCGGCTCCAGGAAAAGGAAAACGTGCCCGCGAGCACCTCGGCCGGCGGCGGCGGCGTCAGGCGGCTCACGGCGAGCAGGGCCACAAAGCTCGCGACTGCGCACAGAAAAGACCGGTGGAGGAAGGAACTGAGCCACGGGTGCCGCAAGCACGAGGCGAGCCCGCCTGGCACGTGGCTGTCGGCCAAGAGAAAGATGCTGGCGGCGATTCCGACGAGGACCGCCGCCACCGCGCCGGTGCGGTTTACGCGCCGGATAAACACCCCGCTCAGGCCGACGACCGCAAAAGGGACTGAAAGGTAGGCCGTGATTTCCTGCAGATACTCCCAGAGATGCTTGTACTTGCCGATGAGCGGCGTGGACAGAATGCCCCCGACCATGACCAGGACCAGCGCGATCTGGCCGATGATGATTTGCACGCGCGCGGAGGTGGCGGGTCTGAACCTGGCCACCAGGTCCCGGGCTACCAAGGTTGAGGCGGAGTTGAACATCGAACTGATCGAAGACATCAAGGCCGCCAGGAGCGCCGCCAGGACGATGCCTTTGAGACCCGCCGGCAACAGAGTTTGCACGAGGACACTGTAGGTCCGGTTGTAGTCGGGCACGTTGTTTTGGTCCCGGATGTCGAGCTGCAAGGCGGCGGCGATCACTCCCGGCAGAACCAGGATAAACACCGGAATGATCTTCAAAAAGCCGGCAAAGACCGCCCCCAGCCTGGCTTCGCGGACGTTTTTCGCGCCCAGGACCCGTTGCACGTTCACCTGGTCCATG
>CAYIIH010000295.1:0-11193 GCA_964363225.1 uncultured Verrucomicrobiota bacterium
GGAAGTTCATCTTGAAGATGGGCAGGAAGAGTTTCACGGACGCGCCGCCGATGTAAAAATCTTCCATCGGCGGGATGCCGACGATGGTGGCGGGATAGACGGCGTCTTTGCGGTGCGTGATGGCGGTGACGTGGAAGACGGGATACGGCTCGGGCAACGTGTAATAGCCGGTGTGGTCGCCGAACGGGCCTTCGTCGCGCAATGGCTCGGTCGGGTCAACGTAGCCTTCAATGACGAAATCGGCGTTGGCGGGGACTTCGAGGTCGTTGGTCTCGCACTTGACGAGTTCGACGGATTTTTTGCGGAGGTAACCGGCGAGGAGGAATTCGTCGAGGCCGTCGGGCAGCGGCGCGGTGGCGGCGAAGGTGAACACGGGGTCGCCGCCGAGGAAAATGGCAACGGGCATGCGCGTGCCGGTTTCGTAGTAACGGCGGCCGTGGCGCGCGCCGACTTTCTGGAGCTGCCAGTGCATGCCGGTGGTGCGGTCGTCGTAAATCTGGATGCGATACATGCCGACGTTGCGCTCGCCGGTGTCGGGGTCGCGCGTCACGACACACGGCAAAGTAATGAACCTGCCTCCGTCCAAAGGCCACGACTTCAGGATTGGGAGATTCAACAGGGTGGGCGACGCGATTGCGGATTGCGGATTGCGGATTGCGGATTGGATGTCAGCGGCCTTCGGCCACGGTTCGATCCGCGTGGGTGGGGCGTCGAACATGTGGATTACTTCCTTGCACGGGCCGTCCTTCACGACCTTCGGCTTGGCGTGGCGGAGATCAAGGGCTTGGCCGAGCAGCTTGACAGCTTCGCGCATGGACGTGGGTGGTCTGGCTTTCACGAGCGAACCGAGTTGAGCAGCGACTTCGTCCACGGAATTCGCGCCCAGGCTCATGGCCATGCGCTTCCATGAACCCATCGTGTTGATGGCGACGGGAAACGGGCTGACCTGGCCGTTGACGGTGGGTTTCTCGATCAGCAACGCCTTGCCGCCGCCGGCTTGCTTCATCTCGCGGTCGGCGAGTTCGGTGATTTCCAGTTCCGTGGCAACGAGTTGGGTGATGCGGATGAGTTCCTTCGCCTCATCGAGGGTTTGAATGAAATTGCGGAAGGACTCGAAGGCCATGGGAATGCGAGGTTATTTGCTTCCCGGCTTTACGGCTGGGATTGCAGCCAGGTCGGGTGGCAATTGGCCGGGCGGAAAAGCCTCCACATCCAATGCCAGCAGACTGAAACTGGGGACGCCAAAGCCAACCCGGCCGTTGGACCGATCCACCAGCATCGCCACACCGGCGACGCATCCACGGTTAAGTTCCACGATATCAATGGTTTCCTTGACTCTTCCGCCCTGAGTTACGACGTCCTCAACCACCAGGATTCTCTCGCCTGGAGCGATGGTGAAGCCTCTGCGCAAGACGAGCTTGCCGGAGTCTTTTTCTGCAAAAATGAAGCGGATGCCCAGTTGGCGCGCCACTTCCTGTCCGATCACCAAACCGCCCATGGCCGGGGAGATGACGGTTGAAACGCTTAACGACCGCGCTTTGTCGGCCAGAGCGTGTCCGAATCGTTCCACCAAAGGCATTTGTTGCAGAGCCAGGGCACACTGGAAGAACTGGCGGCTATGAAGGCCGCTGCGCAGGATGAAATGGCCTTCCAGGAGGGCGCCCGTTTCGCGGAAGAGTTGGAGAGCTTCGGCATGCGTCATGGCTTTTAGATAAAACACAAGGTTAAAGGCGCTGACAATCAATTTGCGATATTCTGCTTGGAAACCCAGGCACTGCGGCTGATAATCCATCTAAGTTCTTGATTTTGGTCTTGTTGAAGGCGAAAAATCTTTTAAAAAGTGGTTGACTTCAATGGTCCAATTCATTATCAATTTAGGCAGTCAGCAGGGAAAAGTAGTCAGAAAAACAGAAAATATGAGAATAACAAAACTGATACCGGCGGTAGCGTTGCTGGTCGCACTTCCAACCATCTTTATTTCGTCCGCTAATGCGCTCCCAGAATCTCGAGTCACTGCTATTAAGAAGGCGGTGACAGGCGTTCCTGCTCCGGAGCTTGCTGCCAAGGCTGCTGAAATTGTTTTTCAGGCCGACAAGCAAGACCGTTTGGAAGTGGGCGTTACCGTTGTCAAGGCGATTGTCGCTCTGAACCCGGCCAGTGCTCCTGTCGTTGTGGCCGCAATCGCGATGGTGGCACCGGAAATTGCCCCGGCAGTGGCGCTGGCGGCGACTCAATTAGCACCCGATCAAGCGGTCGCCATTGCCAAAGCAGCGGCTACGGCTGCTCCGGCACAGGCTGTTAGAATTGCGACGATGCTGGCGGAAGCCACGCCCCGGCTCGCAGCCTCCATCGCCGATGTGGTAGCGGCTGCCGCTCCGAATGCATCGCCCGCGTTGAAAGCCAGAATTCGCACTGCGGCTCATGAGGCCAGCGCCGCCTCACCTACTTTCAGCAAGACGCGCATCAATGGCGGGGCGTTCCCAGCCGACACTGTGATACCTACCAAGGTGACGAATATCACCCCGGTCAATTACGGCAGGACGCAGTAAACGTTGGTTGTTGGTTGTCCTTTCTGATTTTGTTTCAACCTGTCCTTTTGAGTAAAAGGACAGGTTTTTATTTTGCCCACAGAGGTTCTTGTTTATCCGCCGACGTGGTTTCATACTCACGTCGAATGTCAGAAAGCAAAAGGCCTTCATGCACCGGGACTGCATTCCAGAACGGAGTCTTCCCAGCAACATCAGCGGCGCCATAGCCAGGCTTTTTATCCGTATTCACTGCCAGCGAATGACGCGCCTCAAGTGTTCCCATGCCGAAATGGGTTAAGAATGCCATCGCGATTTTGCTGCTGCCGGTCTGTGTTGGCGCGGGCAAAGCAACGTTCAGGGTCCTGCGTGCCACGGGTCACGCTGATACCGTCTGGGTGGCAATCTTAGGAGGAGCGGCTTGCTGGTATGTCATTTATGTAATGTTGCCGAAGCCGATGAGGGTTTACGTTTTCGGCCATGAATTGACGCACGCCATTTGGGCCTGGGTATTCGGCGGCAAGGTAAAACGATTCAAGGCCACGGCCAAGGGAGGGCATGTGATTCTGACCAAGACGAATTTTGTCATCACGCTGGCCCCCTATTTCTTTCCCATTTATGTCGTGATGATCGTGCTGGCCTTTGCTATGGGCCATTTGCTTTGGGGCCTGACGGCGTATTTTCCTGGATTTCATTTCCTGGTGGGCGCGGCCTACGCCTTCCATGTCACCTTGACCTGGCACATTTTGCAGACGCGACAACCGGATATCACACAACAGGGCTGCCTGTTTTCGGCGGTGATCATCTGGTTGGGCAACGTGGGCGTGCTCCTGCTGGGTGTGCCGTTGCTCACAGAGAGGATTGATGTCTGGACCGCCTTGGGCTGGTTCTGGGTTGAAACAGGACAAGTGTGGCAGCGCTTGGGTCAATTGTTGTGAATTCGCTCTTGAAAAGGTGGTTCAATTCAGGCGAAATGCAGAGTCATTGCTTAGAATGACCCTATGAACCTCGGCGACATTCTGCATAAAGAACAAATCATAACCGATTTGCAGGCCACCAATCGCTGGGAAGCTATTGATGAGTTGATCAACAACCTGGTCGCCTGCGGAAAGATCAAAGCCGAACACCGGGACCAGATCGCCGCCGTGGTGAAAAAGCGCGAAACCTCCATGAGCACCGGCATCGGTTTTGGGATCGGCATTCCCCATGCCTCAACCGATTTGATTTACGAAGTCATCGGCGCCTTTGGCCGGTCCAAGAAAGGTGTTAACTTCGATGCGTTGGACAATCAACCGGTCAACCTCGTCATGCTCTTTCTCGTTCCGCAAGGCCAATTTCAAAAGCATCTGCACACGCTGGCCAACATCGCTAAACTGCTTCACCATAAGGAATTTAGACAGGCGCTCGAGGAAGCGCCCGACACGGAGGCGATGATGAACATCATCAAGCACCCTCAAGGTGTCTAAGGTTATCACGGAATACCCAATGCATCTTGCTGTGAGGAATTTGGCGGCCACGTTGCCGCCGCTCCATGCAAATCGGACTGTTGGCCGGTCTGTTGTCGCTTAGATTACTTCTGTGTTACATGGATTCATTGAACAACGGTTGAGAGAGGCTGTCTCGGCGGTATTGCCCGGGGTCAAGGCGGAGTTGATTCAAGTGCGGCCTTGTCCTGACGCTAAGTTTGGCGATTATCAAGCCAACTCTCTCATAGCATTGGCCAGGGAGAGCCGCTTGAATCCCCGCCAACTGGCTGCCGACGTGGTGGCAAAACTGAATGTTGGAGAATGGTGCGAAAAAACGGAGATCGCCGGACCAGGCTTTATCAACTTCCGCCTGAAAACGGAGGCCGTGGCCGAAGTGCTGCACAGGGCTGCGTGTAGAGAACATCTCTTTTTCGACCGGACAAAATGCCCGCGGACCATCATCGTGGATTTCAGTTCACCCAATGTTGCCAAGCCCATGCACGTTGGACACATTCGCTCCACCATTTTGGGAGATTGCCTGGCCCGCACCCTCCGATTGCTCGGCCATCGGGTGATCACCGACAATCATATCGGTGATTGGGGCACGCAATTTGGCAAATTGCTGGTCGGCTGGAAGCGGCAGCTCGACCGCGCCGCGCTGCAAAAAGAGCCGCTTGCTGAGATGGAGCGGCTCTACAAAACGGTGAATGCGGCGTCCGAGCGCAATCCGGCCATTCTGGATGAGGCGCGGCAAGAATTGGTGAAACTTCAGCAGGGCGATCCCGAAAACCTGGGCCTGTGGGGGGAAATGATTGCCTTTTCGCAAAAAGAATTCAATGCCGTTTACCGCCGATTGGGCGTCCAGTTCGACAACACTTTGGGTGAAAGCTTTTACGGTCCGCGCTTGAAAGGAGTTGTCCAGCAGTTGCTCGAGTCCGGTTTGGCCCGCGAAAGCGACGGCGCCATCGCTGTCTTTTTTGATGATATTCCGGAACTGAAGTCGCAGCCGGCCTTGATTCAGAAGAGCGACGGTGCGGCCAACTATACCACCACCGATCTCGCGACCTTGGCCTACCGGATGGAAACGTGGCAACCGGACGAAATCATCTATGTGACGGACGGCCGCCAGCAATTGCACTTTCAGCAACTCTTTGCCATTTTCGGCCGCTGGCATCCTGGGGCGCGGGTCAAGCTGGTGCATGTCTGGTTCGGCATGATTCTGGGGAAAGACGGCAAGCCGTTCAAGACCCGCACCGGCGAGAACATCAAGCTGTCCGATTTGCTGGATGAAGCCGAGGAGCGGGCCTTCCGTGTTGTCTCGGAAAAGAATCCGGATTTGGCGGACAGCGAGCGCCGGGACATCGCCCGCGTCGTCGGTTTGGGAGCGATCAAATACTCCGACCTCCTGCCCAACCGCCAGAGCGATTATGTATTCGACTGGGACAAGATGCTCTCCTTGGCCGGCAACACCGCTCCCTACTTGCAGTATGCTTACACGCGCATCCGCAGCATTTTTCGCAAGGCGCAAGAATCAGGGGGCGCGGCAGAATCCTCCGACGGTCCCGGGTCAGAACCGTACATCCTCTTGGCGCCGGAGGAAATTGTGCTCTCCAAGCATCTTCTGAATTTCGGCCTCGTCCTGGAAGCGGTGGTGGAGGACTATCGTCCGAATTATCTCTGCAAGTACCTTTATGAGCTGGCCGGGCATTTTGCGGGATTTTACGAAAACTGTCCGGTTTTGAAATCATCCGGTCAGGCCAAAGCAACGCGTCTCTCGTTGTGCGATCTGACCGGCCGTGTGCTGAAGCTCGGTTTGGAAGTGCTGGGCATCGCCACCACGGAAAAGATGTAAGCCTTGCCGGCGGGCAGCCATCCTCGCGAACCGACGGACTTCAGGCTTTGGGACAGTTCCAGCCAGAAGGAGGGCATGGCCGGCAGTCCGGCCATACTTTCGTTCTTTTCGCTTTATTACTCCCGGCTGGTTCGTTAGAAAGCAACACGTATGGCATCCGACAACGATCGTATTGGCTACAAAATCTGGGCCGTGGATAACGTCGTGTACGGGCCTGTTGAACTCCCGATTCTGGTGGGCTGGGTGAAGGAGGAGCGGGTCACGGGTGATACCTGGATTTATAGCGAACAAAACGACACTTGGAAAAAGGCCGGCCAGGTTGAGGAACTGCAGATGTTTTTTCATCGCAAGAGCGCCTCCGGTTCTTTTCCGTCTCCCAATGGCTCGCAGGCCGGCCTGGGCGCGCACCACGTCAAGCCAGGTTCCCTCCGGCGTGTGAAGATTTTCGCCGGAATGAGCGATGAGCAATTGGGGCGCTTCGTGCAGTTTATGGAAGTCCAACAGGCACGCCAATGGTCTCAGATCGTCCGGCAGGGGGAACCCGGTGACGCCATGTACCTGGTTCTGGAAGGCGAAGTGCGAGTGCGATTGATGATCGATGACAAGGAAACGATTTTGACCACGCTCCTGGCAGGCGAGTTCTTTGGCGAAATCGCGCTCTTCGACCACGGGCCTCGTTCCGCGGATGTGATCGCGAATTTCGATACAACCTTGTTGAAAATCTCCGCTGCGGCTTTTTACAAGCTGGCCAGTGACGCTCCGGACTTGGCCAGTCCTTTCCTCCTGGCCATTGGCAAGACATTGACCAGCCGCATTCGCGCGGACAACAAACGCTTCCGCGATTCGGTCACCTTTGCCCGGGCGGCTGGGCATTGATCAGGCCGCGACCCATTCCGTCAGAGCCTCAAAGAGCACGCCGGCTTCCCGCAAGTGCAGGCATTTGGCTCCTTGAGTGACCAGGCCATAGCCTGCGCCATAGGCCCGGCCATTGATCACACAGGCGTCAGTCTGAAATTCTGAAATCTGGTGTTCGGCCTTGGCAATTGCGTCCGTACGATCGCCATCGACTTCGTATTTCCAGCCCGCTAATCGCGCTTGGGGAAACCACCTTCGCAGATGCGCAATGATCTTGGGCGCGGGTTCCAACTCCACCAGAAGTCTGCCCTCTCGACTGGAGAACTTCCCGGCTTTGACTTCTTGCAGTTCCCCGGTGGGCGAGCGCCGCCACACTTTCCCAAACGTGAAGTCACTGACAGCGGCCACATGAAATACGGCCTGAACCGAGCCGGAAGCCAGTGCTGCCAAGCGAGCCTTCAAGTCATCGGTGGTGGTGAACGGAATGACTTTTCTGACCGTGGCCGGCTCCTGGTGCAGCGCGTAATACCCTTTCAACAAAGTGACCTCATGGCCGCGTGCCACCAGGTAACCGGCCAAATCTGAACCGAGTTGGCCGGTGGAAAAATTGGTCAGCCGGCGCACAGCATCCAGTGACTCATAAGTGGGACCGGCCGTAACCAGGCAATTCATAGGGCAACAGCCTAACCTGGCAGCCGCTTTCCTGTCGATGACAGGAATGAGCGGGAGGATCGGTTCAAATCAAGCCGCTGTGATCGGCCCAAGGCGAACTGCTGTTGGACGGTGGTTGCAGCCAAGGGGGCGGTCCCAGGAGCCGATGAACTGGTCCAGAGCAGCGCGGCCCCGTCGCCTCGCCGGCTGAGGAGGCAGAGCCGCTCAGCGAACGGCGGCGCGAGTTTCCTTCTCCTTGACGGCGACGGCGCCTTTGCCGACCCGCTTGCGCAAATAGGTGAGTTTCGCGCGCCGAACCGAGCCTTGCCGCTCGACTTCCACCTTGTCCACTCTGGGAGAATGCACCGGGAAAACGCGCTCAATGCCTTCGCCGTAGCTGATCCTCCGCACCGTGAAGGTGGAGTTGAGGCCGTGGCCGCGGCGGCCAATGACCACGCCGGAGAAGATTTGGATACGTTCCTTTTCACCTTCGGTGACTTTGGTGTGGACGCGCACCGTGTCACCCACATTAAACGTGGCGGGGTTTTTACGAAACTGTTCGGATTCAATCTTATCAAATAGGGCTTGGCTCATAGATCAATGTTGGTTGGCGGTGGCGCTTCTCCAGTGCCACCCTGGTTTTTTATCAGGTCCGGTCGTATTTGGTGCGTTCGCAATCTGGCCTGCTCCGCCCGCCATCTGGCGATTTCCGCATGGTTGCCGGACAACAGCACGTCGGGAACCTTCATTCCCCGGAACTCAGCCGGCCGTGTGTATTGCGGATATTCCAGCCAGCCGTGGCTGAAGGATTCTTCCCGCGAACTTTCGTCATCGCCCAGCACGCCCGGCAACAAGCGGGTGACCGCGTCGATGATCACCATGGCCGGCAAGGCGCCATTGGTCAGCACGTAATCGCCGATGGATAATTCGTCATCAGCCAAGTGTTCGCGCACGCGCTCGTCAAATCCCTCATAACTGCCGCAAATCAAGAGCAGGTGCGGGTGCCGGGTCAACTGGCGGGCGATCGCCTGGTTAAAGGCGCGTCCGGCCGGCGAAAGCAAGATCACGCGCGTTTCCGGGCGCGCCAAATCTTCCACGGCTTCAAAGATCGGTTCGGGTTTCAACAACATCCCGGGACCGCCGCCGAAGGGTTTGTCATCCACGGTCTTATGGCGGTCATGGGTGTAATCCCGCAAATTACACAGGCCTAACTCCAGCAAACCGTCCTGGCGGGCCCGGCGGATGATACTCTCGTCGAGCGGGCCTGTGAACATGGCCGGAAACAAGGTTAAGACGTCTATTTTCATCCTCGTTTCGGCAGAGATAAGCCCCAGGGAACCTTCGGCCTTGCATCCCTGTCCGTGGCACCCTCGACCCGGCTTCGGTTGAGGCCGGAAAGCGCGGTCAGGCGTCGGGGCGTTCTTCGATGATTTCCACGGTGCAGCGCAACCCCTTCTTGGCGCTCCCGACCTGCAGGAGGGACCGGATGGCGTGGATCGTGGACCCTTGCCGGCCAATGATCTTGCCAATGTCAGTCGGATGCAGTCGGAGTTCATATACGATCATCCCGTTGTGGTCCACAGAGTGGATCGTGACCGCATCGGGCCGATCCACCAATCCTTTCACCACATATTCCAAAAAGGCTTGCATAAAGCCGGCCTGGAGTTAAGCGGCCGTCGCGACGGGCTTTCTTTTCTTCAGGAAACTGGCCACGGTGTCGGACGGTTGCGCCCCTTTGCTCACCCAATAATGCGCGCGCTCCACGTCCAGAACGAAATTATCGCCCTTCTTCAAAGGATGATAGGTTCCCAGTTCCTCAATAAATCTCCCGTCGCGCGGACTGCGGCTGTCGGCCACAACAATGCGAAACACCGGGGCATTCTTGGTCCCGATTCGCTTCAGGCGAATTCTCACTGACATAATTTTATTCTCAACTGTGACGACGGAAACCACTCGGTTCCGCCAGCCGTTTGTTCAACTCGGCTATCCAAAAGAGGGGAGAGATTAATCTCGGCTTTTTGGGTTGGCAAGCCCTCTTTTTCCCTCTTTTTTCCTTCGTCAAATCCCGCCTGGCTGGCTGGACCGCCAGCCCTTTCCCGGCAGGCCAGGAACAAGAAGCTTTGCCGGTAAGGCTTTTGCCCGGATAGGGACGGCATAAGTCCTCTTGCCCCGCCGTGCGGTCGCACGCTGTGCTTTGAAGAACCGCGGGCGATTGGCGCCGATTGTTTTAGCCGCTTTTCTGGATTGCCTTGGATAACAAATCGTGGTTGTTTCTTGGCCATGGGCAACGAAGCAGTTTTACCAATACCGCCGTTAAACCCCTTCCGGAGGACGCTATGCATCACCGCGCGCTTTTGATCGTGTCCGTTTTAGCTCTGGCCACGGCGATTCCTTGTCGGGCCGCCGAAGACACAAGAGCCGAGTCGGCCTCGGCCAAGATGTCCCCGCCGTCGGAGCAATATCAAAGCCTGGTTCAGGAATATGAGACAGCCCGGAAGGATTTCTCCAAAGTCATCGGCGCCGCCAAAACCGAAGAAGAGCGGACCAAGGCCTTCGACCGTTATCCCCGTCCGGAAGCGTATGTGGACCGGTTTCTGACGCTGGCAGAACAACATCCAAAGGATCCGACGGCATTCGAAGCCCTGGCTTGGATCGCCGTGAACGCCGGAGATGCTCCTGAAGCCGTGAAAGCTTTCGCGAGTTTGGCCCGGAACCATATCACCAGCGACAAACTCGGCCGCGTTTGTCAAAGCCTCATTTATTCCTCTTACGAAGGCGCGGAGACGATGCTCACGACGATCTGGGAGAAGAACCCGCATCGCGCGGTCCAGGGCCAAGCCGCCTTTAGCCTGGGCCAGTACATCAAAGAACGCAAGAAGGGTGCGGCCACTGAGGCCGAAAAGATTTTCGAGAAGGTCATCGCTCAGTTTGGGGACCTCCCGCATTACCGGGGCACCATGGCCCAGGCGGCCCAAGGCGAGTTGTTTGAGTTGCGCAACCTGAACATCGGCCAAGCGGCTCCGGAAATCGAAGGAGAAGACGTGGACGGCAAGAAATTCAAGTTGAGTGATTATCGCGGCCAGGTCGTCGTGCTGGACTTCTGGGGCGATTGGTGAGGCCCATGCCGGGCCATGTACCCGCACGAGCGGTCGCTCGTGAAACGATTGGCAGGGAAACCGTTCGCTCTCCTCGGCATCAACAGTGATCCACGGGGAAAACTTAAGCAGGCCATCAAGAAAGAACAGATGACCTGGCGTTCCTGGTGGGACGGCGGAGACACGAGCGGTCCCATTGCGACCCGATGGAATGTTCATGGCTGGCCCACGATTTACGTTCTCGATCACAAAGGAGTCATCCGCTACAAAGATGTGCGGGGGACACCATTGGACGAGGCAGTGGCTGCGCTCCTCAAGGAGATTAAGAAATAGGCCGAGATGGCCTCGCGGCGGCGCTCGCCATTGCGGTTGTCAACATCGTCTTGCCGGGCCTGAACCCGACGACATCGCTGATCCTGCCTGTTCCAGGTTGTTGATCCGGGCGCCGGGAAATCCAATGACGCTTCGCCGGGACCTCCATCTCGCGTGCCCGTCTGAATGACCGCAGCCGAAACCAAAGTGGCATCATCCAATTCAAATAATCCGGGGGGCACGATAAAGAATGGGCCGTCCAACCCTCGTTGTATTTCGCCAGGACCATGCAATTTGCGGTCGGCGGCGCGGTGCTGCCGTTCATCAGCATCCTGCTGCGGGACCGCGGATTGGATTTCAGCCGGATGAGCCTGGTATTCTTTGGGGCGCATTCGCGAGATGTCGGTAGCTTCTCGGTGATTTCACGAGAGATTTTG
>CAYIIH010000296.1:0-11157 GCA_964363225.1 uncultured Verrucomicrobiota bacterium
AAATCTCTCGTGAAATCACCGAGAAGCTACCGACATCTCGCGAATGCGCCCGTCCGGCCCTCCAACACCAGCGGCGCAAACAGGACGTTCTCCAAGGCGACATGGCCTGGGGGCAGCAATGGCACATGAGCACTCTGCGAGAAGGCATTTTCATACACGGGCCGCAGCGCGCGGCAAGCCTCGGCGCGCAGACCGCGCAGGGGCATGGGCAGCGAAGGATCAACGGTGCAGCGGGCGCCGCCGGCATCCAGGAACAGCAAATCAAACTCCTGTCCGTCCTCGCGCAGCATGGCCACATAGCCGGCGGTGGCACCGACCAGCTCTTTGCAGGCCTCATAGATGGCCCGCGCCGCCGGTTGAAACTGAGGGTGTTCGATCACGCTCCGCGCCCCTTTCAACAAGGCGGTGACTTCCGCATGGCGTTGCTTGGTCTCCTGCAGCGCGAGGGCCAGGTTTTCCTCCGCTCGTTTGCGTTCGGTGATGTTCTGGACGAAGACGATGAAGATGCATCCCCGATGGCTCGAATACTGACAGCCAATCTCCACGTCAATAATCGCGCCATCCTTCCGGCGGTGGCGTGTTTGAAAGCGATCGGCTCCCTCCGCGATGATCTTCTCGATGTGGCGCTTGGTTTCTTCCTGTGTCTCTGCCGCCTCGACGTCGGCAATCCGCATCCGCAGCAGTTCTTCACGGCTGTAGCCGATCATCTTGCAGTAGGCGGCATTGACCTCCAGGATCCGTCCTTCTGTGTCCGCCACCCAGAAACCATCAATGGCCGTCTGAAGGATCGTCTTGTATTCCTGCTCCGCCTGCTTGCGCTCGGAGATGCTGCTCAGCATGGCCCGGCACAAAGCCTCCTCGCCGCTGCCCGGCACCACGATGGCCTCGATGCGCACCCAGACCTGGGCGCCATCCTTTCGCATCATTCTCAGTTCGCACGCCTGCGGCGCGCGCGTTTCGAAAAGCTGTTTGCGATGCCGATAGCAAATGTCCTGGTCCTCGCTGACGATAAAGCGGGTCAGGGGCTGCTGGAGCAACTGGCCGCGCTCCACGCCCAACAGGTTGGCCGCGGTGAGATTGGCCTCCAGGATCAGGCCCTTCTCACTGAGGGTGACGTAGCCCACTGGCGCCAGGTCGTAGAGGTCGAAATACTTGGTGCGGGACGCTTCGAGTTCCTGTTGTGCCCGGCGCAACTCCTCGTTCTGCATCTCCAGTTCGATCTGATGCACGTGCAGCTCGTGGAGCAGGCGCTTCGCTTCCTCGGGCGCAATTTTGTCCAGGTCTGCCGGCTGCATTCGCAGCAGTTCCTCCGCCCGCCGGCGCCGGTCGGAAGACGGGGTTGCGGACTCGCCGGCAGCGGGTTCTGGCTTCATGGTGGTTTTCTTTCTATCAGGTTGTGATGTTCCCCGATTCCGGGGGGAGCCCCGTTCTCACCGGGGCCAACGTTGCTTTTCTTTTCTTCCGGCACGCATTTCTGTGACGCACTACCAGGTGGCCGCACACCGCGATCCCGCCCTGGGCCTCGCTGCGAGCGGCACCGGCTTGTTGTTGGAACGTCTTATCGTGTTCCGAATGGACTGTCGAATCATTTTGGGCGCCGCTCTGCGCGAGCGCTCGCGTTGGCGCGCCAGCCCTGCTGGTGGCTGCCCTGCAATCTCGCCGGCTTTTCAGGCAGGGGGTCCATCTTCTTCGCACATGGTCTTCCCTTTTGCGGCGCCGCGGCCCGAGTGGTCCAAGGGTTGATCGACAATATCAGTGAGAACCTCCGAAGAGCGAGTCCACTTTCTTCCGCACTCCTTGATCCACGCGAATGAGCGGCGGCCAGGGGCGTTTGAAGCCTTCGCCGGGGAGTTTCTTCGTCGCATCAATGCCGAGTTGGCGGCCGGGAGTTGGTTGAGGATTCATGGTGTAGCGCTGCGGGCCGTCATAGGCAGAACCATGGGAGCGCCGTCACTTTGTCGTGCAACTGGAGCGGCGCCTGGCAGCGGCAGACGAGATACCCGCGTTTGGCCTGCTTCGGGTGTTCGCCCAGGAACGCCAGCAGGTGGCGCGCGTCGGTGAGCGACGGGTTGTCGGTCCACTTCAGCTCGAGGGGAGTGAGTTTGCCCTCGCGCTCGATGATGAAGTCGATTTCCGCGCCGGCCTTGGTGCGCAGGTAGTGGAGTTTGCCGGAGCCGAGATACTTCAGCCGCTTCCAGAGTTCGATGCCCACCCATTGCTCGAAGACCGGGCCGGGATTGGCCAGCACCGTCGCGGTCTGGAGCGGCAGTTCGGCGGCGGCATGGCGCACGCCTACGTCGAAGAAGCAGAAACGCTCGGTGGAGAGCAGACTCTTGCGCGGGCTGCCGGAGAAGGCGGTCACGCGGAAGCCCATGAACATGTCCTCCAGCAACTGGTAGTAGCTCTTGACGGTGGGAATGGTGACGCCGGCGTCTTTCGAGATCATGGCGTAATTGAGCATCTGGCCCGACTCGGCGGCGGCCCGTTGCAGGAAGCGGGCAAACGCAGCCCAGTCTTTCACGAGTGCCTCGCGACGGAGTTCTTCCTCCAGATAGACCGAGCCATAGGACCGAAGCAGGTCGGCGCGCTGTTCCTCAGGCGCGGTCGCGACGCCGGGAAGTTCGCCGAACGTCAGGCGTTCCAGCAGGTCAGCCGCGGGGAACCAGGGTTCTTTCACGCCGACGGCAACCGGCAGTGGGAGCGGCGAAGTGACCGGCCATTTGAAACGGTTGCTCTCGGGAAACGGACGTTCGGTGACGAGGAGCGGATAGAGGTGATGCAGGAAGGAGCGCCCCGGGAGCAGGTTCGCGCCGGTCACACGGAGCTTGCGTGCGGAACTGCCGCACAGCACGAACCGCCACCGCTTCTTGTCGCTGTCGTAGAGATGTTGGACGGCGTCGAAGATGGCAGGGACGCTTTGGGCTTCGTCAATAACGACGATGGGGGGCGACTTCGCCGGCTCCAGCCCGCGGCAGAGGGCGATCAACTGGTCCGGGCGGCGCAGGTAATCCGATCGCACGGCCGGCCGCGAGAAGTCCAGCCAGACGGCGGCATTGGGCAGGAGTCTTTTGAGGAGCGTGGATTTGCCCGTCTGCCGCGCGCCAAAGACGATGTGGACATACGGGGCGGCAAACTTCTTCGCCCAGACAGGTTCAATCCAACGACCAAACATACCGTGCAGTTTATATCCGCCCGACTATTCTAAAGTCAAGGATGCGGTTGGTTTGGCGATTCTGACGGAATCAGAGGCTACAACGGGTTTCAGATGCAGACACCCGGCGGCTAAGAATTGAAGGTTGATTGGTCGAAGGAGGCGCACCTCCGGCTTGTCCGAAGGTGGCGCGGCTGGCTGCTTCACGGTTGGTAACGCCAGTCCACATGGCCGTCGTAGGCCATCGTTCCGTTGACGAGCGCATGGAGATCTGGGTCGTAATCCTTGAGTGCCTCGCGAGTGCTGATCGGATGGGCGGCGTCATGGGGCGCTGCGTCCTGGCCCAAGGCGTCGAAATAGGCCAGCATGCCCTCGGCCCAGTAGGCCACGCGATCATGGACGGCGGCGGTGCCCTTCCACTTGCCGGCGCTGAGGGCCTTTTCGTAAAGCTCCTTCAGTTTCTCGTCGAAACGGACGTCGAGCCGTTTGACCCTCAATTCATACTGCTGCCATGTCCCGCGCGGGCGATTGTCCCAGTTTGGATCAACCGGGCGAGTGCCGGTCACGTGGTAAAGCGCCTTGGCGAAGGCACGGATCACCTGGTTGCCACCGACGTTCGCGTCTTGGGGATTGGCCAGGACGTTTTCCTCGCCAACGACAAGAAGCCTGGTTTCGGGCGCATAGTCGAGCGTGCGGGACAGGGCATCGAGGCCCTGGGCGTCTTTCAGGCTCTTATATTCGGGCAGGTCGGAAATCTTCTCGTTTCGGCCCAGGACGATCAGCTTCACGTCGTTGGTGATGAGCGCTTTCAGGATGTCGTGACGGTAGGCGAACAGTTTGCGGATGGTGTCGTTGGCCTTGAGCAGGGCTGCGTCACTGGCCTGCCGTCCGAGAACGGTAAACTCGCGTGCCCAGGTGAACTTGGTGTAGTAGGGATCGATCTTGAACTTGGCCGGCGGTGGACCGACGTTGGGCAGCTTTTGCAGCCAGGTGTAATGCCAGTCTTGCTCCGGGCTGAGATTGAACGTGGTCCGGACAAGCTCGTAGCCTTCCGGATCATAAACCTTGAGTTGCTCGCGCGTGCCGATGGGGCCGTGGTTCCAGTTGTTGACCCGGTTATTGTCAAAGTAGGCCTGGCAAATCTCCGCCCAGTATTCCCCGGGGTTGGAGCCGGCGTAAGTGTTCTTCCACAGTCCTTTGTCGATCGCCTTCCGGTAAACCGCGTTTCTGCGTTCGCTCCACGTGGAATCGAGCGAGCGCAACGTGCCGTCGATGGTGTGGCAAAATTCATGCACGCCGATGCTCTCATCATCGTAGCGGTCAATGGGGAGGCTGAGCAGGTTTTCTTCGCCGAAGCTGGTGGGCTTGCCCCCAGTGCCGCGCACCCGTTCGTTTTGGTAGGCCGGGTTTGGGTGGTTGCGATATTCGGGCATGTCGGTATAGACTTGGTCCTTGCCAATGATGATGAGATACATTCGGTTCTTGACCATGACCTCCAGGATGTCGGGCCGGCCGGCCAGCAGACGCGTGACGATGTTGTAGGTGCGCTGCAAAGCCAGGTCCGCCACCTCGCCCGCGGCCACGACCGGCATGCCCTTTGCGTCCAGGTGTTTTTTGTAGAACTGGCGGGCGGCATCCCGATCATTTTCCCGGACCAACTCGAAGAACGACTCGGGTGGCGCGGTCACGGGCGGCCCAGCGGCGCTGGAAGTCGTTTGAGCGCGGGTGCCGCCGGTCAAGATCAGGAAGGCGAGAACCAAGGCAGTTATTAATCTGTTCGTGGCTGTCATTCCGAAGGTCCTTTCATATTCGGTTGGAGATTCTTCACTCACTTCCGGTTTCACCCGGCTCCGTGCTGGGCGCATTCCGGTCCGCAGCCTCTTGGCCCAGCAAATGGCGCACAAAGAAATCCTGCATCCGTCGCTGGCCGTAGGCGCCGCCCATGCCGTGGCCGCCGCCGGGAATGACCAGCAGGTCGAAATCCTTGCCCGCTTTGATCAGGGCGTCCACCAAGCGAAAAGTCGATTCGGGCGGCACATTCGTGTCCATCTCGCCGACAATCAAGAACAGCTTGCCGCGCAGCCGGGCCGCATTATCGATGTTGGAGCACTCGGCGTATTGCGGTCCCACCGGGTAGCCCATCCATTGCTCGTTCCAGGAGGCCTTGTCCATGCGATTGTCGTGACAGCCGCATGAGGCGACCGCAACCTGGTAGAACTCCGGATGGAACAGCACCGCGGCCGCGGCGTTCTGGCCGCCGGCGGAATTCCCGTAAACGCCCACGCGGCTCAGATCCATGTAAGGATACCTCGCGGCCGCGGCTTTCATCCACAGGATGCGGTCCTCGAATCCGGCATCCTTGAGATTCTTTTAGCAAACGTCGTGGAAGGCCTTCGAGCGGTTGGCCGTGCCCATGCCATCCATCTTCACCACGATAAAGCCCAGGCGGGTCAGCGACTCGTAGCGCGAGCTGCTGCTGAAGGTCTTGGGCACGTAAGAGCTTTGCGGCCCGGCGTAAATGTCTTCGAGGACCGGATATTTCCTGGCCGGATCGAAGTCGCGCGGGCGGCAGATGACGCCCCAGATATCGGTCTTGCCGTCGCGGCCTTTGGCCACAAAGACCTCGGGCGTCATCCAGCCGCTGGCCTGCAACTCCGAGATGTCCGCCTCTTCGAGTCGGCAGACCAGCTTGCCGTCCGAGGCGCGCCGCAGTTCATGCACCGGGGACCGATCGACGCGCGAGAAGGTGTCGATGAGGTATTGGCGGTCGGGTGAGTATTGCACACTGTGCTGGCCGTTGCCCTCCGCCAGGGCGACCAACCCGGTGCCGTCGAAGTTGACCCGATAGAAATGAATCAGATACGGGTCTTGGTCCGGGTTTCTGCCGCCGGCGGAGAACCAGACTTGCCGGGCCGCTTCATCGATGCGGTCGATCCCGCGCACCACCCACTCGCCTTTAGTGATTTGATTTTTGATCTCTCCCTTCTGGGCATCAACCAGGTAAAGGTGCCGCCAGCCGTCACGCTCGGAGGCATAGACGATTTCGTCTGTCTTCTCCAGCCAGTTTACGTGCTCCAGGCGCAGATTCTCCGTGTGCGCGGTCCAGATGAACGTCGCGGCTTGCTCGTCAATGAGATTGCGGGCCTGGCCGGTGTGAGAATCGACTTCGATGACGCGGAAGCGTTGATGGCCGCGGTCGATTTTCTGGTAAGCCAAGTGGCGGCCGTCCTTCTTCCAGCGCAGCCTCGGGGCCATCCACTCATGCTCGAACCGGTCCACTTCCGGCTTGATTTGTTTTTGGCTGGCCACGTCGAAAAGGTTCAACTCGTAGGCGGTGAACTTGTCGCCGGGGAGCGCGTATGGCCGAGTCTGGAGCTTGGCGCGGCCTCCACCCTGGGGTGACGACTGAATCAGGTGAACCTCTTTGCGCTCGCCCGGCTCGATGCGGAAAGCCACCAGTGTCTTCGAGTCCGGCGACCACGCCAAGCGCCCGTAAGCCAGTCCTTCCTTGCCATCCTGGCTGAGCTGGATTTCTTTCTCGCCCTCGCGCGAGCGAATGAACACGTTGTGGTCTTTCACAAACGCGGTCCACTGGCCATCCGGGGAACGGTCGGACGCGGGGTTCTCTCCGCGGTTGCGACGCGCTCGCTGCTCCCGCTCAGGGGAACGTGATCCATCGATCACCGCGAGGGCGGGCTGGTCGGCCGCTTCAAACACGCCGAGAGTCTCGCCGCGTTCGTTCGCCACCAACCAGACGTGCCCGCCGAAGGTGTGCTGGTCTTTGCGAGTCCCAGGCTGTACGTTGCCATAACTTTGGCGGTTGCCGTCGGCATCAATCCAGAAAACCTCCACCGCTTGCGCCAACCGGTTGTCGAACGTGATCTGCGTTTCCGGCCCGGTGCGGCGCGAGGGCCGGGGCTGCGTTTCGGCGGGCAATCCCTCCGCCGCCGGCTTATCGGCGGACGACTCCCGGAGATCTCCCGTGGACAGGTTCAACTCCCAACTCTTCTCCGGTCCCAGCAACGTAATGACTTTGCCGTCTTCGCTGAAGCGCAAGGCGTCAATCGGGAGCCGTGTGGCTTCGGCGGCGCCGCCGATCTTCTTGGCGACCGCCTCATGATCAAACGCGGGCTGGCGCGTGCCCTTTTCCGCATCCACCAGGATGAATTCCTTGGCGCCGCCTTTCAAATCGTTGCGATACCAAAATCGCGTGTTGTTCTGAAACCAGTGAGGAGTGATCTGCGCCTTGTAGATTCCGGCTCCTTGGTCGCGGGGACCGCGCCGCTGTTGAGGAGAGGCGTCAGATTCTTCCTCCGCGCGGACCCCGGCGGCCAACACGACGGCAATCATGAGCCAGGCGGCGAACCGAATTCTGCTGTGGCTTGATCGAGTGTGCATATTGAGTTCCTTCGTCCTATTACCCACAAAACTCAGCATATTATTGTGCAAATTCTTCGTCCTCGCAGCTCATTTAACGATTTAACGAATTAGCGATTCAACCATTTTGAATGCGGCTCCGCGGCGCTGTGTGTCACGCCCTTCAGCGTTCGGCGTCGGCGCGGATCGTGCGGATGCCGAACACGGCGGCGATTTCGTTTCCGTTGGTGGCTTGGAAGCGAACAGTCACCTTCTGCTTGTCGCGCACCAACTCCGCCGGGACCGCATACTCAACATCAAAGAACCGGGGCGGCCCGCCCTTTTCGACCACTTGCTGGCCCACGCGCTGGCCGTCAATCAGCACATCGAAGGTGCGTTTCCGCCACTCATCGCTGTAGTAGGTGACAACCAGCGTCAGAGGATGAGCCGGATCGACAGGCAGGTCGAAGGAAAACCAGTTCTTTCCCCGCCGGGCTGGGCGTCCCATGACGCGGTCGGCCGACGTCTCTTCGCCTTGTTGGTTGAAATCCCGCTCCGGCTGCATTTCACCGGGTTGTGCAAACGCGACCGTGGCGGCCTCCAGTTTGCGCTGGCGTTCCCTTTCGGCGGCCAGTTCCGCGGCCTTCTTCTCCCATTCGGGCTGGGTAAACAGGTCCCAATACAGAGCGTAGGTCCGCCGGTGGAGGCGGTAGAAGGGCACGAACTCTACCTCCTTCTCGCGGCCGACGCCTTCGCTGCGAAAGCGGCCTGGCTGGTCGGGCACGGGTTTCAGCCATTCGGTCACGGGACGCTCCGCCGCAACAAACACCGGCACTGGTCCGGGTGGCAACGAACGCGAGCCCCGCCCTCTGCCTCTCTCACTTTCGGGTCCGCGGTCGCCCGCCAGCACCAACGGGCCCCAGAGAATGGCCACGCGGCGGGGATTGTCGGGTTCGCCGAAGTGCTCGTCCTTGCTATGACCGCCGGTGGCATAGCTGTGATGCTGCACGACGCGGTCCCAGAAAAAGGCGGCGGCGAAGCCATCGCCCGGATCGCCCGTGTAGGCAAAGCACGCCAGCGAACCCATGAGCTTGGGCACCTGGGTATTGCCGTGCTTGCCGGCCAGGTTGTCTTGATGGCGTTTGAGCGGGTCCAACATCGCCCGGTGCTCGAAACGGTAGGAAAGGTTGAGCCAGCGCTTGTCGCCAGTGTCGGCGTAGAGATCGGCGAGGATTTCATTCATGCCGCCGAACTCGGTGTTGAGCATCCGCTGGACCTGGGCCTCGCTGAGATTGGCCAGAATTCCTTCCGCCCAAGCGGCGAATTTGACCTCCAACTCCAGGGCGGTGCGGTTGCCGGTGTGGCGGTAAGCATCCCGCAGTCCGGCGTAAATCTTGTGCAGCACGTACCACGGCGACCAAAGGCCGTTAAGATCGAAGCCGCCGGAGCGGATGTTGCCGTTGGCGACTTCAGCAAAGCGTTCCTTCCCGTTGGCCAGAGCGCCCAGGTAGCCGTCGCCGTGTTTGTCCTGAACCTCCTTCATTTCCTTGACGAGGTAGTCGGCGCGCTCCTTGAAGCGGGCGTCGCCGGTGGCGGCCCACATCAGGCTCACGGCAGACAGGTAATGCCCGGCGATATGGCCGGTGAGGTTTTTGCCATCACCTTCCCAGCCGCCGTAGGGATCAGCCTTGCCCTCCAGCCCGGCGCGCCGGCGGAAGTAGGCTAGCAACCGATCAGGCTCGAGTTTGAGCAGGTATTCGGCGTCAAGGTCCTGGGCCTTTTTGAGTGGGCCGCCGGTGAGGCGGACTGCCGACAACCGGAGCGGACGGGCCGCGTCGGGAATGACAGCGGTGATCGCGGTTTGGCTCTGCGCCTGGGAGAGCGTCCCAAACCAGAGCAACGACGCTGCGGTGACAAGCAAGAAAGAAGGTTTCATCCTAAATCCGGCAGTTGGGGAACGAAAAAACCGCAGATGGACGCAGATAGACGCAGATAAAACAGGAAAAGCAGTGCCCACCCAGGAGGTGAATCCTTGACCGTATTCAACTCGTTCGTATTTGCGTTCATCGGCGTTTATCGGCGGTTGAATTGCATTTCTTAGGTTCATGGCATCAATTGGGTCAGAATTCGTTGGTGGTCTCACTCGACCCGCCACTCATGAATGCCGGCGGAGAACCGCTCCGGGAGTTGGACCTCCAGGCGCAGAGCGTCCGTTTCGACGGCATCGAAGGTGGTGCGATTGTAGCGATTGCCTTCGCCGCCGTAGCCGCTCGGGTTGCCCACTGGTTTCCACTCGCCGTTCGCGCGGTAAAACAACTGCCACGACTTGGGCAGGCGGCATTCGCCGACACCGGTGTCGTCGAACCAATAGACCTCCACGGCACTCACGCGCGTCGGTTTGGCGAACTCGTATTGCACCCATTCCTTCGTGCCCTTGTGGGGCCACCAATGAAGAAATCGGTTGGCGTGATCGCCGGAACTCTTCGGTTCGCGCTGGTCGTTGAGCGCGCGCGCGTCAGGCCGCACGCCATCGGCCGAGGCCGTGGCTTTGCTGGTGGAGGCGATGGTGGGGTAAGGCAGCGGACGGGCGCCCGACTCGTCGCGGGCCAGCCAGACGGCCATCTCGCCGCGGCCGCGATTCGCCCAGGCGTAATAGGGAATGGCAGTGAATGGGACCTTGTCCTTTTCGAGGTTTCTCTGCGCGTCGGCGTAGCGCAGGCTCACCGCTTCGCCCCGCACCGCTTGCACGCCGTTGAGCAGGTCCGCGCGGAATTCGGTGGCCAGGGGGGCGTCATCCGGCAGCAGGAGGTTGACGACGTGGCCGTCCTTCACGTCCGGCCATTCGAGGCAATAGACCAGCGGGCCGCGTTGCATGGCGATTTTCCCGGCATTGTCCAAGACCTTCTCATGGCTGACGACGCGCCGCACCGGCATGGCGAGGTTGAGTTCGATCACGTCCCCTTTCTTCCACGACCGCTTGAGGCCCGCGTAGCCTTTGGAAACGGCCACGCCGGCGCCGGTCGGCGAGTGCGCAGTGCTCGCATAGCCCTTGGACCACGCCAGCGGTACGATCTCGCCGTTGACCTTGAGCGAGATCTCTTCTTTTGCCTTGTCCTTGTCTTGAAATTCGTAGAGGTCGCTGGGCATGGCGGCGCCTCGCGCCCAGCCGGGGATGCGCACGTTCACGGTGAACTCGCCGGGCTGATCGGGGCTGACCGTCATTTTGACAGCGCCGTCCCACGGGTAGCGCGTTTCCTGCGCCAGCGTCACGGTGCGGCCGTTGTCCAGCTTGATTTCGGCGGTGCCGGCGGCAAAGAGATTGACATAAAGCGCGTCGCCCTGCTGTGCATAGACGTAACCCGGCACCGAGGCCAGGAAGCGTGTCATGTTACCCGGACAGCAGGCGACGCCGAACCAGGGACTGCGCTGGTGGCGGCCGTCGGACTCGAGCGGGTTGGGATAGAAGAAGCGCTGGCCGTCGAGTGAGACGCCCGAGAGCAAGCCGTTGTAAAGCGTGCGCTCCATTACGTCCACGTACCGGGCATCGGCATGGAGGAGGAACAGGCGATGGTTCCAGTAATCATTGGCAATGGCCGCGCAGGTTTCGCAGTAGGCGCTCAGGTTGGGCAACTGGTAGTTGCGGCCGAAAG
>CAYIIH010000297.1:0-1539 GCA_964363225.1 uncultured Verrucomicrobiota bacterium
GTCGTAGCGGCCGGCGCCCGCGCTTTCAAGCAGCGAACGTCCCAAGGCGGTCCTGACCTCGAATTTGGCGTCCGCCACGGGAATACGGATAAAGCAAAAGATTCTTCCTTTTCGGAGGTGTAATCGAGTTTCCATCACGAGAACCTGTTTCCTCACGTTCTGGACCATTTTCTCGAGTCCCAGTTCCGTGTTGGAGGTCAGACGCACCGTCGTTCCCCACCGCCGCAGAAAGAGATCGACCATCGTATCGTCGCCCGTGCGGAGGACTGCCCCCTCGGTCAAAACCTGACCCACTTTCAGCTTTTTGAATACTTTCCCATGCTGAGAATAGGTGGAATGTTCGCCCACCGCAAGAACCAGAGCTTGTGCATCATCCTGAGCTTTCGGCCGTGCTTGGGGCGCGAGCGATGGGGTCAATTGCTCAGCCAACGAGTCGAGTTCGTCAAAGTCGATGAGCAATTCCACGGCTTTCGGAGTAGCCAAACCAAACAACTTGCCATATTTGGCCAGGAATTTCTGTCCCGGAGCAATCACAGTGATTCCCCTTTCGCCAATGATCTTGAGTGGAACAATCGAATCTTTGTCCGTCACATGAGTGCCGTCGGCGGTAATGATGTAGCGGCCCTTGCCCCCGCCGCCTTCCACCACCGAGCGGCCCGCCGCGTTCCTGATCTCGAAAGTGCTGCCTGGCACTAAAGAGCGCACCACGGTGAAGATTCTCCCGGTTCGGAGGTCTAACAAAGTTTCCATCACCGGCAGGCCGTCTTTCATGTGCCGAGCCATTTTCTCGAGCTTTATTTCCGTGTCCCCTTGCAGGCGGACCGTCGTGCCTATGCGCCTGAAAAACAGATCGGTTCGCGCCTCGGCGCCGGTCCGGACCACGTCGCCTTGTTTAAAGACATGGCCGGCTCTCAGCTTGGTAAACGTTGTGCCATCTTCGGAATAGTCGCACCTCCCGTGCACCGCGAGGACGAGAGCTTGTGGCAAATCGGAAGTCTTGAAGACCTTGATGTCCACGGGTGCCATCTGTTTTGTCTGCAGTTGGGCTTCCAGTAAAGCGGGCGTGAGGAACGGCCATAACACCGCGCCGACGCATAACAAAAGCATTCTTTTCATAGTGCTCTTCTTCATGTCAAAACAGGAGTGCTGCAGTTCCTTGGCACCCGCTTCGGCTTCGGCGTTGGATTTGCAGATCGCCACGACTGCACTGTTCTTCGTCATCATATTTGTTCTTTCGTTTCTGCGTTTTTGGCCTTGTCGCAAGAGGCACGCTACGCCATCGGCTGGCCCTTCGCTATGGGGTAAAACCTTACCATGAGTCAAAAAGCCAACTCTCTGCCGTGGTCGCCAACACCGAAGAGACCGCCGCAAGAAGTATCATGGATAGAACGCCCGGTAGAAGCGCCTGGCCTCGGCTGACGCTGTGGTGTCGGTGAACGTATCGGGGCTGACGGCCAGGGTCGGCGTGGCGAGAGTCGTCCAACTCGTGAGGTTCGCGGAGGTTTGCAGCGTGAGGGTGAGGCCCGGCGTGTTGGTGAT
>CAYIIH010000297.1:1639-11143 GCA_964363225.1 uncultured Verrucomicrobiota bacterium
GACGTAGGGACGCTGGTGATCTCGCTCGCCGCCAGAACCGCGAAACGGCTGGCCGCTCCAAGGTCTACTGGCGCTTGGCCCGCCGCGGCGTCAGGGTGCGGGAGCATCACGGCCACCGCAAGGACCAGGCCCATGAGGATCCGTTTCGTTCCGTTTATGCCAACCTGAGTTTCAGTGTCGGCCCTGCAGAATGCTGATGTTTTTGTCATAAATAGTTTTTCGATTTTGAACTGATAGAATTCGCTTTTTGACGCTCCGTGGGAGGAACAAAACCGCCAGGCGGTTTTGTCATTAGCCTGGATGCCAAGGTGCCTGCGACGGCGGGTCAGATCTTCAGGCGCGGTGGCTGCCCCTAGGTGCAAGGTGTGAAATATCCGGGCTAGCGGTTGGGGACCCACGCGGGGTTGATCGTGCTGAACGTGTCGGTGACCTGCGCCACCGCGGCGCAGGGGAAGGCGGCGAGTGCGAGGGCGCCGAGGAGGATCTTCCGGGGAAAACCCCATCCCCATCTGACGATGGCCCTTCATCCCCTCAGATCGAGTTTGCTATCAGAGTAATGCCGCCGGATCCTTCGGACACCAATGAGCAGGCCCAAGAATCCCGCGATCAGCATGGACATGCCTGCTGGTTCCGGGATCGCGGTAATGACGTTGTTGCCACCCAGCGTCACGGCACCGTCTTGCGCCAACAGCCGGCCGTCCACCGTTGCGCCGGCGCCCAAGCCGATGGATGCATTAGCCAGGACGTTTCCCTGGAGGACAGACGAGCCTCCCAGCGTCGCCGAACTGCCGACCTGCCAGAAGACGTTGTTAGCCTGAGCGCCGTTGATGAGTATGACCTGACTGCTGCCTGCCGTGATGAGCGTGGTCCCGGCCTGGAAAATCCAGACGGCATCGGTGTTGCCCTGGGCGTCGAGCGTCAGGTTTCCTGTGATCGCGAATGAGGTGGGGTCTTTGTGAACGCCAGGCGCCAGCGTTAGCCCTCCGAGATCGAAGATCGCGCCGTAAGTTGTAGTTGCTGAACGCCCAACGGCGTCGTTATACGCGGCGAGCAGGTCGTTTTTGGCATTCTGCGTGAATGCATCGCCTGCGTGATTCACCCCATTCAAGACAACGCTTCCAAGACCCGTGATGGACGGGGTTGGAAACGTCCCAATATCTCCGGTAATCGTGGTCGAATTGACCGCGCCTGCGACGGTAATCCCGGAGCCGGCCAGAACCGCGAAGTTCTCAGCGGAACGCAGATCTATAAGTAATTGGGCTTTTGCTTCAGGCTGTCCACCGGCGAATGCCAGAACTGCCAACAGAATCAAGTGCTTGCTTTTCATTTTTAACGTGCCTTTCGGTTGGTAACTGTTTATTTTCATTGGTTTTCTAACTTGGAGTTGGTTTGGAGTTTTCTAACTTGGAGTTGGTTTGGAGTTTAGGCAACCGTTGTTTGCACCGGCTCTCCAAACGCCCCCGGTCCGGTTTCATTCACGGCGCGCATTTTCAGATGCACCGTCGCGCCGGCGGTCAGATTCTCGATGATCTTGTCCGGTTCAGCGGGGGAGTCGGCCAGGCGGAAGTCGGCGTCGGCTCCGGCGACTTGAATCCAGACCCGCTTACAACGGCTTGCGTCGCGAGCCATCCACATGCATTCTTCAGTCATGCATACGAAAACTATTTCCGTTTCCGGGACGTGCCTGGTCCCGATCGACCCGTCGCTGATGGCGCAGTGTCCGATCGGGGATGAGGTGGACGTGTCCGCAGAAGACAACGCGCTGGTGATCCGGCCTGTCCGGCGTAAGCCACGCCAAGGTTGGGCCGAAGCAGTGGCACGGGTATCGCCGCAGGCCCTGGAGCAGGACCACCAGGAATTGGCTGGCTGCCGCGAGACACCGCACGACTGGGATAGCAAGGAGTGGGAGTGGTAGCGAAAAGGTTCGATTTGGCTACCTTGCGCGAGATGTTCCGGGAATAGACGCCGGCGTGGACGGCCGATTCCTTGGGACACCGGCGATTTACACTTGAGGCGATCCGTCTTCATTTGTTGCTCATGAAATGCGCGCCCTCACGTCACTGCCACTGAGGCACTTTCCCCAAACGCCCCCGGCCCTGTCTCATTCACGGCGCGCATTCTCAGATGCACCGTCGCGCCAGCGGTCAGATTCTCGATGATTTTGTCCGGTTCCGCGGGCGAGTCGGCCAGGCGGAAGTCGGCGTCGGTACCGGCGACTTGAATCCAGACCTGATAGTATTCGGCGCGCGGGGCGGGATCGCTTTGCACGCGCACTCTGCCGCCGCCCAAGGCGGTGGCGCGGGTGTTGGTGACGGCGTCCGGTGTTTCGGACGCGCCAGGTTGCTTGAGGCCGAAGGTGAGCCAACGCGGGTCCACTTCGTCGAGCCGTTGCGCCAGTTCGCTGATCAGCCCGCGCAGGCGTTTGCGGAATTGTTCTTCGCCGGCGTCGCGATCGGTTTTGCGCTGCCCAATGAGGGTGTCCTGGTTGTTGAGCGCGCTGCGCGCGTTGGATAAGGCCTGGTGCAGCGCGTTCGCGTTGGCGGCGGTGACCTCCAGCGGCGCATTTTCACGCGCCGGGTTCGTGGTGAGATAGTTCTTCACGGAACCAAGCAGGGGCAGAATCAACTCGCTGGTGGACGGCACGGCCATGGATTGGCTGGACCAGCCGGGCGCTGCCCAAGCGGCGGAAGGCTGCCCGCCGAGGAATTTCTTGAAAACATCGCGGGCGGTGGTCAGAAAGCCGCGCGCGTTGGAACGGGCCACCGTCATGGCGGTGTTCAAGGGTTTGCGATCGGAGACGGCGGCGTCATAGAGAGATTTCTTGTTGGCGAGCGCGCCCAGATCGGCGCGAATGTCGGCCTCCGTGTTTTGCTTGAGGCCGATGGTGGTTTCGAGTTGATGCGCGCCGTCGGCGGCGTCTTCGCCCAGCGTGATCAGTTCGTCCAGGTTCGCCGGGAGTTTGTTGAGAGCCATAGAAAAGGGTGAGTTAAGGATTAAGCACCGAGAGGTTGAGAGGCAGGAGTCGAGGTTCGAAAGTCGATGGACGAGGGCCGTGAAACCTCGTAGCGGCGTCTCGTGAGAGCGCCGCTGTCTGAAGCACTGTTTCTTCCCAACCACCGGCGCCGCAGCGACTTGGGCGGCCCAAAAAGCCAGTTGGCGACCAAAATCCGCTGTTTCGCGTGCCCAAAGCGCGTCTTTCGGCGGGAATCCGGCGATGTCCGAGCCGGAATCCAGGTTTTCGGAGGGAAACCGGCGTTTTCGGGGACCAAAGGCGAGTTTCCGGTCGGAAGTTTGGCGCGAGGAAGCCCAAGGTGCGAGTTCCGGGCGAAACTCGGCGTTTTTCGGTGTTGACCGGCACCGTTCCCGCTGGAAAACGACTCCAAGGGAAGCCAAACGCAGGATTGCCGCCAAAAACCGAGTCGCGGTGAGACGAAGCACGGGATTCCGCGAGGGAGGAGCGCAAGCCTGATGTGTTGGTGTGGCTTGGAACTGGAAACCCGGCCTGCCGAGACCAGCGGCGTGGGCCGCCGCCGTTCAGGGATAAAGGGAGATCCTCTACCTCTCTGCCGGTCTGCCGGTCTGCCGGTCTGCCGGTCTGGACGTCACGCTCACTCGGCCATCCGGCTGCAGTCTAATTACAGGGGCGACCATGCTCATGTGAATCGAAAACTAACCTAATCTCGAGTACACTTTTTACGGACCCGCACGGCTAAAGTCAAGCTCTTTTTCCCAGTTTTTTTCACGCGAGTTGCTGAGCAACATGCAGAGCCGGGCAAAGCACCTTCTCAAGTAGTCAACCTTTGGTCTGGATCGTTCACAGAGCGGCGAAGCTGCAGCCAAAGCACGACGTATGAAACCGCAGAGGCGCGAAGGACGCTGAGAGAAACGAAGCCGCAAGCAAAGATCGGGTCGGCTGCCGGGGATTGCGCCCCGGCACCCTCCCACACCACCGGACGTGCGGGTTTCTCGCATCCGGCGGTTGGACTACTTCGCGTCCTGACTTCGGGAATCGCACAATCCGGCTCCCAGACACTCCGAACGCTTGCAGCGGCTTCTCCGCCCCAGCGTCCGTTGGCCAGTCCAGAGTCGTGACCGCAGTTGTCGCGCCCTGCTGCTTCGTCTGTTCGTTTGGCCGTCCTTCCAGAATTCGTCGTCTTGCGCCATCGTTGGTCCCGCCCTTCGGCTGGCCTGGTCACTTCTCTTGTCTGGCGATCCCTTCGACCTGCCGCCCGGCGCGGATGAGCCTCCCGGCCACAAATCCGCCGATCACGGCGATGTCCTCGGTGCAAAAATACGATCCGATTGAGGCAGGAAACAGAAGTTTCGCGTCAGCCGGGAACTCCTCGTCCGCCGCGTGGACCACGGCCGTGACCGTCACCTTCGGAACGACCTTCACCGCCACCGCCGCGTCACCAAGCCCGGCGGGGACCGCTCCTATGAGCCCCCCCGCGTCGAGCAGCGCCTTGGGTTTCCGGCCAAAGAACTCCGCCAGCGGGCGGTGCGACCGCCGGACGAAAGCGCCAAGGTAGAACGACCCGGACGGGACCTCGTTGAACCCAATCAGGTCTGAACTCTCCCAGACCGGGGCGATGTTCCCGACGTAGTGAAGAAGAATGATCCGCTCCCAGATCGGCACCTCGGCCCCGTCCCGGAGGTTCCGCACCGCCCCGTCAGGGAACGACGCCCCCACCGGCTGGCCGAACCAGGCGAAACGAAGCTCAACACGGTCGCTGCCTGCCATCGCGAGCTCGGCGCCGCAACGGCCGGCCTGCTTTGCCGCATCCAGGTGCGCCAGCGCCTGGCGGGCCATCGCCTCGGCGATCTCGTAGTTGTTCTGCTTGGGAAGCTCAGGCCGCTCGGACGAGCCCCTGAAGGAGATGCCGGTTTTTGCCGACGCGTCAGTGGCCTTTTGGTTCGCGCCGCTCATAACGTGGAGATTTGCGCCGCAAACCCGACCGCCGGGCAAGGCCACCGGCTCCCGAACAAAAGGAGAATCGCTTTTCCAGCGTGCTCATTTTTCGGCGAGCTTGCGTCTGTGCGGCCGGAAATCGCGTCGGGGATCCGCATGTTGTTGGTCCCGACGTAAGGATCGGGATAAACGCCGTGGCGCACGAGCGTTCCCAGCGCCGTCGTGGGCACCGTCGTGGCGAACCAACCGGCCGCGCCAAACCCTGGCTGCGAAATCACCGCGGCGGCGGTGCCGGCCAGCACCAATTCGCGCATCTGCCAGTTGGCGTGCAGCACCAGCGCCTCCGGCGGCACAACGCTGAGGGGTTCGGCGTCCACGCGCGGGAAGGAGGGTTCAGCCCCGGCGCAGGTCCAGCAGGCGAACGCGGCGGCCAGGCAGGTCTGGAAGGCGCATGCTTCAGGTCGTTTCATGGGATCTTAATGAAGGATCGATCTCGGTCTGACGGGCGGGAATTTGGTTTTTGACGCTCTGCGGTTCGACTCCACCTTGTCCGGCGGCCTACAGCCAGCGCAGGCCGAACACGAAGAAACCACAAGCCGCAAGGCCCAACCCCAGGGCGATGCCGGCGCCGAGCCACCGTTCTCGCCGCTCGCACGCCATCACCAGGCTGCTCAGGACCAGAACGATCAACCCCGCGGACAGCGCGTCCATGGAAAAGCTCCAGAGCTTCGTCAGCAGCCAGTCCCGCTCCGCCCGTGTGGCGGTGCCTTGCACCCCACTGAAGGTGTGCAGCATGCGGACGATGCCCCAGCCGTTGACACGAATCTCTTGAAGCGTGGTGGTCTGCTTCCCCAGGTCGGTCTTCACCTCCACGATCCGGCCCGGCCGCGTGACGCGGAAATCGAAGCGGCCCTTCGCGGGTTGAGTCGTCGTCCATTCGATCTCACCAGCGAGGCGCAGTTGCCGCATGAGGTCCCGCGCGCGGGCGAGGTCGGTCTCTGCTTTCGGAAGCGTGATGCGATGCTCGTTCGTGGACTGCCGGCGCTGGCTCCAGAACTCGCTGAAACGCCAAGCGTGGTTCAGCAGCAAACCCGAAACGGCGAACAACCACAAAAACACGAGGAAATAAAGGCCGAGGTAGATGTGGAGCTTTTGGTTCCACGCGTTCAACTGCTGGCATACGGGTGATGACATGGGAGAATCCTTCTTTCCGTCGCGGTTACGCGGTGCAGATGGCGACGACCAGCGCCACCGCCGACAAGACACCGCCCCCCAGGAACGCCCAGCCGATCTTCCGCTGCGCTTTGAGCATCCACCAAAGGTACAGGCCGGAGATGGTCAGGAACAACGCCCCGCAGACGGTCGCGTCGGCCAGCACGCCCCACCCCACCATGTAAATCCAATTGCCGCGGATCTTCACGTTGTGCGGGCCGGGCATCTTGTGCAGGTAGATGAGCGCGGTGCCCAGGCCCTGCTCCTGCCGCTCCACCGTGGCGGTCTGGGCGCGCAGATCCACTTCGACCCGGGTGCTCTCGCCGGGCTTCGAGACCGGGATCAGCAGCCGTTCCTCTTTCGCCCGATGGCTCACGTAGTCGATTTCACCCGTGACGTGCAGTTGGCGCAGGATGTTCCTGGCCTGCTCGAGTGTGCCTGCTCCGTCGGGCACCGCGATCGGGACGCTCTTCTTCGGCGGCGGGCTCCCGGACGCGGCGGCTGACGGCGGCCCTTTGTGGTTTAACAGGAGCGTGCTGACGGCAAAGACCAGCAGGAAGGGGCACAGGAAGAGTCCCAGGTAAAGATGCAGGTCGCGTGTCCACGCGTAAAAGCGCTTCATAGGTCGGGCCAGCCTACGGTGTGCGGGTGGAAAAGGGAAGCGCCAACGACAGGCGACATCCAATTACTCCTTGGGCTGCGGCTTGGACTACACTTCCGGCCCCAAGCGGTAGCGCAGATCTCCAATCCGCTGTCATGCCGCCGTTGTGGGGGGGAGTCAGGGGAGGCTGATACAGCGCGGATGGCCGCAAAGCAAGACGCCGGGGGAACCGCTGCGGAGTTGCTTGCGAACTTCAATGCCTTGGTGGTAGCTTGCCTGAGCAGACTAAGCAAGGCTCAGGCATTGCGAGAGCCATCAGCCTTGTGAACATGAAGATTGGCTCGATTTCCAGAAATGACACCGCCCGGCGGCCCCTGTCGCTGCTGGCAGGCTGTGTGGTTGTTGTTTTCATGGCCTGTTCCCTCAGCGGCGGCGCGCAGTCCGGGCCGGACTTGTTGACGGCCGAGGAGCGCGCCTGGCTTCAGGCCCGCGGGCCGCTGCGTTACGCGCCCCACGTGGAGGCCCCGCCGTTTGAGTTCTTCCGCCCGGACGGCCAGGTGGCCGGGATCGTGCCTGAGTTGCTGGCCATCCTCGCCCAGTGGACGGGCCAGCCGGCCGCGCCTCCAGCCTGGCACATGCCGGACTGGGTGTGGCAAGGCGCGCTCGCGCTGCTGGCGTGTCTGGCGCTGTTTGCGGTGTGGAACTACTCCTTGCGCCGGCGCGTGGCCCAGCAGACCTAGCAGATGCGCGAGCAGGTGGAACGGGAAGCCGCCTTGGAGCGCCGTTGCACTGAGCTGGTCGAGAATGCGACCGACATCGTCTATACGCATGACTTGGCGAGCCACTTCACGTCGGTCAATCCCGCGGCCGAACGGCTGCTCGGTTACACGCGCGAGGAAGCCCTTCGGCTGAATCTGGCTCAGGTCGTCGCGCCCGAACACCTGGAACGCGTCCGCCAGCAAACGTCCGAGAAGCTGGCTCACGGTGCCGCCACCACCTACGAACTGGAAGTCCTGACCAAGAGCGGCTGGCGGGTGTGGCTGGAGGTCGGCACCCGCCTGCTGCGCCCGGAGGGCCGGCCCGTCGAGGTGCAAGGCATCGCGCGCGACATCACCGAGCGCAAGCAGGCCGAGGCGGCTCTGCGCGAACGGGAAGAGAAGTTCCGTTCGGTCATTCAGACCGCCACGGATGCGATCATCCTGGCCAATGAGCGCGGAGAGATCGTCTCGTGGAACGCGGGTGCGCAGAGCATGTTTCAATATGCGGCGGACGAAGTGGTGGGCAAGCCGGTCACGCTGTTGATGCCTGAGCGCTACCGCGAGGCTCATTTAGCGGGTCTGGCGCGGTTGGCGGCCACGGGCGAGAGGCGCGTGATGGGAAAGGTGCTCGAATTACATGGCTTGCGGCGAGACAACACCGAATTCTCCATCGAACTGGCTCTGGGGAATTGGCTGGCCCCAACGGGGAGATTCTTCAGTGCCGTCGTGCGCGACATTACCGCGCGCAAACAGGCCGAAGCCGCGCTGCGGGAGACCGAGGAGCGGTTCCGCGCCCTCATCGAGCAGAGCCACGATGGTGTCACGCTCCTCAGCGCCGAAGGCGCCGTCCTGTACGATTCCCCGTCGGTGGCCCGGATGCTGGGATACTCTGCCGCGGAGCGGGTGGGCCGGAGGGTTGTCGAGTTCGCGCATCCGGAGGAGCGCGCGGGGCTGGCCGAATCGCTCGCCCAATTCGCGCAACGACCCGGCGCGGTCGCCGCAGCCCAGTTGCGATTCCTCCGCAAGGATGGGACGCAGGTCTGGCTGGAGAGCGTGCGGACCAACCTGCTGCACGAACCGGCCGTCCAGGCGATCGTGGTCAATTACCGCGACATCACCGAGCGGAAGCGGGCGGAAGAGGCGCTGCGCGAGGAGGCATCGTTCCGCAGCACCGTCCTCGAGCGGACCACCCAGGGACTTTGTGTGTGCCACGCGATTGCCGAGCCGCCCGATGTGGCGTTTACGGTCTGGAACGGGCGCATGACCGAGATCACCGGTTACACCCTGGAGCAGATCAACCGGCTGGGCTGGTATCAGATGCTGTATCCCGACCCGGAAATCCGGGCGCGTGCGGTCGAGCGCATGGCGCGCATGCGAACCGGCAATGACCTTGTGGACGAAGAATGGGAGATCACCCGTGCAGACGGCCAGAAGCGGATGCTGGCCATCTCGACGAGGATCCTCCCCAGCAACGACAATTGCCCGCACGTGTTGGCGCTCATGCAGGACATCACCGAGCGCAAACGGGCGGAGGAGGCAGTGCGGGAGAGCGAGGAAAGATACCGAGGCATCTTTGACGAATCCGTAGCGGCGATTTACGTATTTGACAGCAACAAGAACTTCATCAATGCCAATCAAGCGGGATTGGACCTCCTGGGCTATTCACGGGAGGAACTCCTGCACCTGAGCATTTCAGACGTGGATGCCGATCCAGTTGCTGTCTTGCCAGCCCACCAGCAACTTCTTTCCGGTGGGCGACTCATCAACTACGAACACAGGCTTCGACGGAAGGACGGTACTATCGTGACGGTGTTAAACAACTCTAGGCCGCTTACGGACCTCCATGGGAACGTTGTGGGAATGCTCTCTACATTGATCGACATCGCGGAGCGCAAGCGGGCGGCGGAGGCGCTGCGGGCGAGCGAGGAGAAATATCGTCTGATCGTGGACCATATTGGCGAAATCGTTCTAGTTAGTATCTGGCCGAAAACTCCTGTTTTTTGGAGTGGAGTAAAGAAGTGAGG
>CAYIIH010000298.1:0-11102 GCA_964363225.1 uncultured Verrucomicrobiota bacterium
CCACGCGCGGACAAAGCTGTCCGCGCTCCGAGAATCGCTGCGGCCCGCGACGATTTTGGGCGATACTAATAGAGAAGCCCGCGCCGGTGCGGGCGCTTTCTATGGCGGATATGCCTTCAAAGGCGACGCCGCAACTCGATCAGGCATCCCGCCCGCAGCACAACCTCAGGCTTTCACACCGCAGGTCACCGATGGCTCGACAGTTAACCTTTACGCCGCAGGCAAGCAGGTGAATGAACCTGCGGCAATCGCAGGCGAGCAGCTTGGACAGCTTGTTGAACCTCCTCCCGTTGTGCCCAGCCGGGGCAAGGCCAAGCTTGCAGAGAACAGCAGGGCCTCGACTCCGTCGCTCGGCGATGTGCCCATTCTGGGCAGGGAGTTTCGCTCCAGAGCCAGTGGCTTGAGACCAAACGCGCCCTCCCCCAATCCCACTGCGCCCGCGACCGTGCCTCCACCCGCCGCTCCCTTGGCCCGAGACGCCGAAGGCAGAACCGACGCCAGGGGATTGGCCCGGCAACGTTTGATTGCCGGCCGTGAAAATTTGGGACGCCAAGAGGCTGGGAAGCCTGCCTTGGACGAAAAGGCCATGAAAGAAACGGTAGCGGTCCACTCTGTGGAAGCGGTCGGATTTGTGGCCGGCAAGCCGATCTCAGCGAACGTAGTAGAAGGCGAGTCTGTTGGCAGAAAGACCGGGGCCGCCGAGTTCCGTGGCGTCGCCGTCTCCGAGGAGAAACCCGCTTCAGTTCCGCCGGCCCAACTCGAGGCGAAACTGGAACGCGCCAAAGACAGCGAAGCAGACATCGCCGCCAAGAAAGTCCCGGCCACAACGCCGCCCACGCCCCAACCGGAAGTCAGCGCGCGGGACAATGCCTTTTCCACGTTTTCGCTCAACGTCAGCGATGTCTCGTTCAAGCTTGCGGGGGCGAGTCTGGAAAGCGGCGCCATGCCCGACCCCGCCTCCATCCGAGTTGAAGAATTCGTCAACGCTTTCAACTACCGCGATCCGGCCCCGCAGCCGGGCGCGCGGCTGGCCTTTGCTTGGGAGCGGGCGCGCTATCCGTTTGCCCACAACCGCGACGTGCTGCGTTTTTCGATTCAAACCGCCGCGCGCGGACGCGAGCCGCAGAAGCCGCTGAATCTCGTCATCCTGCTCGACAATTCCGGTTCCATGGAGCGGCCGGATCGCGTGGCCATTCTCCGCGAGGCGCTCAGCGTCTTGGCCCGCCTTCTCGGTCCCCAGGACCGCATCAGCGTCATCGCCTTCGCCCGCACTGCCCGCTTGTGGGTGGACGGCATGGCCGGCGGGAACCGGGAAGCGCTCCTGGCCGCGATGCTGGACTTGAATCCCCAAGGCGGCACGAACCTCGAAGACGCCCTGGACCTCGGTTATGCCACGGCGCTCAGGTACTTCATGGCGCAGGGCGTCAACCGCGTGATTCTCCTCACCGACGGCGCCGCCAACCTGGGCAACGTCGAGCCGGAAGCGCTGAAGCAGAAGGTCGTTGCCCATCGCCAGAAAGGCATCGCGCTCGATTGCTTCGGCATCGGCTGGGAGGGTTACAACGATGATTTGTTGGAAGTCCTGTCGCGCAATGGCGATGGCCGATACGGGTTCCTGAACGAGCCGGAACAGGCGGCGCCGGAATTTGCCGATCAGCTCGCCGGGGCTTTGAACGTGGCCGCCGCGGACGTGAAAACGCAGGTGGAATTCAATCCGTTCCGGGTGGACACCTGGCGGCAGATCGGCTACGCCAAACATCAACTCACGCAGGAACAGTTCCGCGACAACACCGTCGATGCGGCTGAGATCGCCGCCGCCGAATCGGGCAACGCGCTCTACGTCATCCAGGTCAATCCCCAAGGCAGCGGACCCATCGGTGTGGTGCGCGTGCGCTGCAAAGTGCCTGAAACGGGCGAATACGTCGAGCAAGCATGGCCGCTTCCCTATCAGCCAGCCGTGCCGGCCTTGGACCAAGCCAGCCCGGCGCTGCGCCTGGCGGTGGCGTCGGCCGCGTTGGGCGAATGGCTCTCGCGGAGTCCTTACGCCGCCGAAGTCACGTTGAACGCGCTGCAAGCTTATCTGGCAGGAGTCCCGGAAGTTTTCGCGCCGGATCCTCGTCCCGAGCGTCTTGGCTGGATGATCCGCCAGGCCCAGGCCCTGGCGGGGAAATGAGGTTTATGTGTCCCTCACCATCATTGCGTGTCACCGCAGTCTTCGGCGCTGAACTTGAACCGCGGAGGCGCGAAAAACGCAGAGAAGAACTCTTTTTCCCTTCTCTCTGTGTCCTTCGCAGTGCAATACCTGAGAATCACACTTTTCGAGCAACATTTTCCGCGCATGGCTGCAACCGCAGAGGCGCGATGGACGCAGAGGTTCTCCGCGTGTCTGTCTTCTCAGCGTTCATCGCGTCTCTGCGGTTTGCTTGGCTTGGCATTCTGGTTGCGGCTTCGCCGCGTTGCGCCTCTGCGGTTTTCTTTGCACGTCACTCAGATCCCTTGACTCAGAACGATGCGGCGAAGGCCCTCGGTAAGTTGAATGGTATTGAAGTTGATCAACAGCCCCAGCCGCCAACCGCCCATGCGAAGCTGGCTCAACAACTCGGCCTCATGCACGGGTTGGATCTGCAGAACGGCACACGGCTTCACCGCGACTTTGCCTCCAACCAGGAGTTCCATCTCGGCCGAATTGAGCAAGGGATGACCCTTGTAGGTCAGAGGCAGCCGTCGCTTGCGCTCGAACGCCACGCCGCGCAAGCGGAGTTCATGGCACAGGCAGATTTCGTAGGCCGACGGCAACAGCCCAGGCCCCAACTCTCGATGCACCTCTGTCGCACCGGCAAGAACCTCATGGGCCAGCCGCTCCATTTCCGGGTCCCCGCTGTTTTTGGGCACGCGAAGCACCGGCGCGATCTCCCTGCTGGCTGCGGTTCTTCTCTGCGTCCATCGCGCCTCTGCGGTTTTTCCGTCTTCCTCCCATCCCAGAACAAAGCGTTCGATTCCTTCCTTCAGCACCGCCACCTGGAAGTTAAGCAACAGGGCCAGCTTCCAGCCTCCGAGCTTGAGGTAAGTCAGCACCTGCGCACGATGGATGGGATCGATGACTTCGACCGCTTTCACCTCGACGACTGCGACCGAATCCACCAGCAAGTCGAGCCGGTAGCCGCACTCGAGCTTGATTCCCTTGTAAACGACTGGCACCGGCTTCTGAATGCAATGTGGTATGCCGCGCAAAGTGAGTTCGTGCGCCAGCGCTGCTTCATAGGCTGCCTCCGGTTTCCCTGGCCCCAATTCGCGATGCACCTCAATCGCCGCGCCGATGATCTCCCGCGTAAGTTCGTTTGGCTTCATAGCGGGCGCAGAGTAACCGCGGAGGATAGCGAAGTAAACCGCAGAGCCAAAGCCGGAGACCGAGTTTTGGAAAACCGCAGAGGCGCGATGGACGCAGAGAAGAGAAGAATCTCTGTTCCGTTTTCTCTGCGTTCTTCGCGCCTCTGCGGTTCAATTCAATTTGTCAATCTCCCGATCCATCCCTCCCTTTCCTGAATCGATTATGAAGACCCATCACCCCTTAATCTGGCATCTCGTTCTCAACGCCCTCTTGCTCTCCCAACTCCATGTTGCCGGTCCGCCGCTGCGCGCCGCGTCGCCCGCAACCTCCGTCGTCGAGAGCCTCACCTTCACCGGACAGGCGGACCCGACCCAGGCGAGCTTTCATCTGCAAGGAAGACTGAAGGGCGCTCCGCCGGAGGAACAGGAACCCAAGCTCATTTACTCTTTGCAGTCCCAAGCGCAGGTCCACCTCGAACCGAAGGCCATCACTCAAACGTGCGAACTCAAGGCGCACATCTTCCAAGGCAAGTTGCAGGAACTGATCCTCGCCCTGCGCGGCGATGGAGAAATCACGCAAGTCACTGGCGAGAACCTGAAGGACTGGAGCCTCCGCGTCGGCGCTCCGGGAAAACGCTTCCTGGTCATCCGCCCGCAAGACTTGGGCACGAACGCGCCGCTGCTGACCAATTTCACGGCGGTCGTGAGCGCGAAGCTGCCGGTGGAGCAATTGCCCTTGGCTTTCTCGCCTCTCAGTTTCACGCCGGAGGACGCCCTGCTCTACAACGGCTCCATCGAACTCAAGCCGCACGAGGCGCTTGATCTTTCCATCACCAATTTGACCGGCTTGTCGGCCCTTCGCTCCGACCTGCCGGCCGCGCCCGGAACTTCCGAGCCGGCCACGGCCAAGGACCAGCCAATTCGATTTCACTTTTTTGGTCCGGACTATTCCCTGGCGCTGGCCATCCGCGAGAAGGACCCCGACGCCCGCAAAGTGGCCTGGGAAAACTTCAAGCTCGTCGGCGAACTCAAGGATCAGCTCGCCGCCTTTGTCCTGAGCGGCGAAGCGGTGGTGAAGCATCCGGAAGGGGGCGTCATCGCGGTGCTGGCCGGCGACGCGGCGCTCATCAGCTTCCCGACCAACGCCGAGTTGAAGTTTGACCAAGGCCGTTACTGGCTGCGCTTCCGCCAGGCCGGCTCGTTCCCGGTCGAACTGAAGTTCAACGCGAAGGTCTCCTCCCAGGACGGCTGGAACGGACTCAACTTTGAAGTCGTCTCCAGCTCCTTGCGGCCCGTGACGCTGAAGGGCCTTTCGCCGGACACGCAGTTCCAGTTTCCGGGCGCCGCCAAGCCCGAGCGGCAGGGGGAAGACTTCGCCAGTTTCCTGCCGTCGGCCGGCGCGTTGCAACTCCAATGGAAGGAGGCCAAAACCGAGGAACGCGGCAAGCTGTTTTACGCCGTGCAAGGCACGGCGCAGATCGCGGTCGGCCCCGGGCTGTTGCGCCAGGCGCACTTGATGGAGTTCAGGGTGATGCAGGGCGAACTCAACCAACTGGTCTTCGACCTGACCGGCGAAGGCGAAGTGACGCGCCTCCGGGGCGACGACGTCCTGGCATGGAGAATCGAAGCCGCGCCGGACCGGAAGCGGAAGCTGATCGTGCAGTTGAACCAGACGCATCGGGACCGCTACACGCTGCTCATTCAAACGCAGACTCCGCTGGGCATCTTTCCGCTCCAAATCCAGCCGCTCCGTCTCGTGCCGGCCCAAGCCATCCGTTACGGCGGCCACCTGCTCGTCGTCAACGACGGCGCCGTCCGCCTCGAAGTCACCGAGGCGCGCGGGCTGTCGCAGATTTCGCCCGACTTGTTTCCGCAGACCAAGGAACTCGCCGAGCTGGCCGCCGCGCAACGCAGCCAGGCCTTCGCCTATCGCTTCTCCGGCGGCGATTTTTCGCTGGCGGTCCAGGCGGACAACATCCTGCCCGAATTGTCCGTCTCCCAGATTCTCCTTTACCAACTCGGCGAAACGGAAACCTCCATCGAAGCCGAACTCGAACTCGACATCCGCGAAGCGCCCCTGCGCGAATTCTACCTGCGCGTCCCGGCCGACTTCACCGTCTCGCGCCTGAACGTGGCGCAGCTCAGCGACTATACGCTTGCGCCCGACACCGTGGCGGGTTGGTCCCGGTTAAAAATGCTTTTCGGCCAGCCGCTCACCGGCCGCCAGGTCATCCAACTGCGTCTGGAGAAAAACCAGAACGCCACCGCCGGCGCCTGGACTCTGCCGGTGCTGCAACCGCAAAACGTCAAGTCCGTGCGCGGCTACGTGGGCGTGTCGGCGGAGACCGGTTTTCGTCTGACACCAGGCACGCTCTCGGGCCTGACCGAGATTGCCAACGCCTATTTTCCAAGGAAAGTCGCGGGCCTGCAGGCGGCCTACCGGCTGCGCGAGGAAAGCTGGCAAGCCACCATGACGGTCGAGCGGCTGGCGCTTTCGATCCAGGCCGACGTGACGCACCTCTTTACGGTCAGCGAGGGCCTGGCTTACGGCAGCAGTGTGATCAACTATCTCATTGCCGGGACCCCGATTTCGGTCCTGAAGCTCGCCGCGCCCGCTGAGTACAGCAACCTCGAGTTCGCCGGACGCGATGTCCGCAACTGGAAAAAAACCGAGACCGGTTACGAGGTGTATCTGCACACGCCGGTCTTCGGCGCTTACACACTCCTGGCCACGTTTGACCGCCAGTTCAACGCCCAGAGCAACACGGTGTCGTTCGTCGGCGTCCGTCCGCTCGACGCGCAATCCGAGCAGGGCAGCGTGTTCGTGGTGAGCGAAAACCAGTTCGAGGTCAAAACCGCCGCCCTTTCCCCCGGGCTGTTGCAACTCGATCCCGGGGAGATTCCGCCCGAACATCGGCTGCTGTTCGACACGCCCATTCTCGCGGCTTACCAATACACCGCGCGGCCCTTCGCGCTTGAGTTGTCGCTCCACTCGCTGAAGCTAGGCGAAACCGTGCATCAGGTCGTGGACCGCGCGGCGCTGACCACGCGCGTCTCCCGCGAAGGCGAGGTCGTCACCGAGGCGCGGTACTTCATCAAAAGCCAGGGCCACTCGCACCTGCGCTTGAGCGTGCCCAAGGAGGCGCAACTGTGGGAAGCCCTGGTCAATGGCAGCAAAGTCGTGCCGGTGGCAGACCAGCAAAGCACGCTCATTCCGCTGCCGCCGAAAGCGGATGCCAGCGCCATCCTGAGCGTGGAATTGAAACTGGCCTCCAAATCGCCAGACAAGAACTCGGTGAGCATCGTGACGCCGGCGGTGGGGGTCCCCGTGTTGCTCACGGAATGGAAGATAACGCCCGACGAAACGTATCGTCTGGAATTCAAGGGCGGCACCGTGGCTCCGGCTGCGCCGCGGGAGAACCGTTCCGGCTTCGCCTGGCTCTGGCGGGTTTTGCGCGGCGATTACGCGGACGACTGGCAGAGGCCGCTGCTCGCGGCGCCACTGCTTCTGCTCATCGGCGTGCTGTTGTTGCGCTGGGCCACGAAGGAAGGGACCTTCCGCTGGAGCGCCACCCACATTATCGGCACCGCCTTGGGTCTGAGCGCGTGTGCCGCGGCGTTCTGTTTTTTGGTGGCCGTGCTGCTGTTTGCCGCACAGCACCCCATTCCGAGCGCGCCGGGATTGACGCTCACCGCGCCCATCCAGGAAGCCGGCCAATCGCTGGCGCTGCAGGTGAAAAACGTCAAAGTCGAGAAACTGGGCTTTTCGATTTGGGCAGCCTGGCCGGCGCTGTTGGGCTTGGCGTTCTGGATTTATCTGCTGGCCAAGGTGGAAGCCGGGCTGTGGCGCCGGGCCGGTTGGATGCTGGGTTGGACGTTGCTCTGCTGGGCGGCTTTGCGCCTGCCCAATGGAGCGCCGGCGTTCTTCGGTGTGCTGTTGGCCTTCGTCCTCGCGCACGTGCTGGCACCCGCCGTGCGCTGCCAGTCGCGCCTGCCGCGCAAACCAAATCCCGCCGCCGCTGCACCGGCGGCAGGCGCGGTCACGGCTTTGATATTGGTTGGCATGGTCAGTGGTGCTTCGTGGGCATCGGCCAGCCTTGGCCCGACCAGTCCGTCTTCTGTAATCAGGACGGCAGCTTCGCCCTCACCCGCCCTTCGGGCACCCTCTCCCCCTCCGAGGGGGTATCTGTTTAACGTAGCAACGCCGCGCCGTAGCGCAGATTTCCAATCTGCTGTGTCGCGGGTTTCCAACCCGCAGGCGCCTCGCATGATCCGGCGCTCCGCACATGGCCACGCCCTGCCGATTGGAAATCGGCGATACAGCAGGTTGGAAACCTGCGCTACGTCCGAAGGCGCTCTCATTGGGGGAGAAGGCGGGGATGAGGGGGCCGAGCGTGTCCTCTTGCTCGCGGCCGCCGCGGCCAGTTCCGAAACGTCGAGTCCTTCCATTCCTCCAACCGTGCCGGGGCCGCCACATATCCCGCCGGAACACATCGTGCAAAGCATCGTTCAGGAAGCGCGCGTGCAGGATGGCTTCGTGTTCATCAAGGCCAGACTGACGTGGAAAACTAAGGCGGGCCAGCGGCTGGATTTCCTGAGCGCGCCGGCGGTGCTGACCCGGATTGACTTGCCGTCAGCCGCGCTGCAATTAAGCGAGAACAAGGCCGACAACCAATCCGTCCATCGCCTCACGGCCAGGGAAGCAGGCCAGTTCGAGATCCATTTCCAATACCAACTCGCCATCCAAAAGGAGGCCACCGCCAGCAGTTTCATCCTGCCGACCGCTTTTGGCCTCGTGAACCGGCTGGAGTTGGAGATCGAGAAAGCCGACGTGGACGTGTTCTCGACCAACGCGGTTTCCGTCCGGTCCCCTCGCGCCAAGCGCCAGGACGTGGAGAGCACCCGCGCCGACCTGGTCCTCGCGCCGGTCGCCAAGGCCGCCATCGGCTGGAAGCCGCGGGCCCGGGACACGAAGACCGAGAAGGCGGTGTTCTACGGCGAACTCTTTCACCTTTTCATTCCGACGGCCGGCATCATTGAGGGGGTGCATGACGCGCAGGTGCGTCCGGCTCAGGGCCAGCTTTCCGAAGTGACCTTCCAGATTCCGCCGGCGCTCACGATCACGGATGTGCAGGCGGAGTTCGTCTCGAGTTGGCTCTTTGATCCGGACCAGCGCGTGTTGCGCGTGCAGTTCAGCGCGGCCCAGGCGCGTCCGTTTGCCTTGCGCTTGCGGTCGCAGTTGGCGACCAACCCGCTGCCGTATCAGCAAACCAACGGCGTGATCACGCTCGTCCAGGCGGCCGGACAAGTCGGCATGGCGGGCGTGGCCACCGGCCCCGAGGTGCAACTTGACACCGTCAAGGAAGAAGGCCTCTCCGCCATCAATCTGGAGGATTTTCCCGCCGCCCTCGTCAGCGAGACGGCGCAGAAGATTCCGGGCCTGACGTTGCGCCGCGCGTTTCGCTACGCGGAAGCGACGGCGCGGATTGTTTTGTCGGCATCCGCCGTGCAGCCCGACGTGCGCGTCGAGACGCAAGAGACGCTCTCCCTGAGCGAAGACCGCACCGTGCTGGCTTCGCAACTGACAGTGCGCATCGCGCGGGCCGGCATTTTCAAGCTGAGCTTCGCCCTGCCGCACGATTTCGAGGTGGAATCGCTGAGCGGAGCCGCTTTGAGCCATTGGACGGAACTCAAGAGCGGCGCGGAACGCATCATCACTCTGCATTTGCGGGGCAAGACGGAAGGCGACCAGGCGTTCAGCATCGCGCTGGCCGGACCCGGCCTGGGCCAGTGCCAGGAGTGGGAAGCGCCCCGGTTGATCTTGCGCGAGGCCAACAAGCAGACCGGCCAGCTCGTCATCGTGCCGGAGTTGGGCATGCGACTGCACGTGAAAACGCGCGAGGGCCTGACGCAACTCGACCCGCAGAAAGCCGGCGTGCAGCAAAAGGGCGTGCTGGCCTTCCGCCTCCTGCACCCGCAGTGGCAGCTTGGCTTCGACATTGAAACCGTCGAGCCGTGGATTCAGGTGGCTTCGCTCCAGGATGTCACGGTGCGCGAAGGCCAGGTGCTGGTCGCCGCGCAGCTCGACTTCCAGATCGAGAACGCCGGCGTGAAATCCTTTCCGCTGCAACTGCCGGCCCGCGCCGAGAACGTCCGCTTTGAAGGGGACTTGATTTCGGATTCGGTCCGCGCGGACTCCGGCACGAACCGGCTGGCCGATTGGGAGTTGAAGTTGCAGCGCCGCGTCATCGGCAATTATCCGCTGCGCGTCACCTACCAGTTGACCGTCACCAACCAGGCGGCGGGTTTGCGGATCGACGGTCTCCGGGCCCGGAGCGCCAACCTGCAACGCGGCTACCTGGCCATTCGCGCCGGCGGCCGGCTCCAGATTCAAATCCCGGAACTCCCCGCCGCCTTGCAGCGCACCGAATGGCAATCGATCCCGGCGTCGCTGCGCCGCGGGCGCGACCAGGCGGAATCGAAAGACACCTTCAGCACCCTGGAAACCGATTTTGAATTGCCGCTCACGGTGTCGCGCCACGACGTGGCCAAGGTGCTCCCGGCGCGCGTCGAGCAGGTCGATCTCACGTCGGTCATTGCGCCTTCCGGCGAGATGCTCACCGAAGGCCGGTTGCTGATTCGTCCGGGTGACAAACGTCTGCTCCGCCTCAAGCTGCCGGCTTCGGGCCGGTTCTGGTATGCGTTCGTCAATGGCCAAAGCGCCTGGCCTTGGCGAGAAGGCGACCAGACTCTTCTTTTGCTGGAAAAAAACTCCGATCCGTCCAAGCCCGCCCTGGTCGAGTTCTTTTACACCTGCCAGACCGGAGCCCAGGGCGCGCGCGGCTTCACGCATCAACTGCTCGGCCCCTCCTTTGACCTGCCTCTGGAAAACATCACCTGGCGGGTCTTCGTCCCGGAAAACTGGCAGGTGCAGGACTGGGAAAGCTCGCTGCAACTGCGCTCGGAATCCATCGCGGTTCCGCCCACGGCGTTGAGTGTGGAATCGTATCTGCATTCGGAAACCACCCGCCTGCAGGAGAAATCCAAACAAGCCGAAACGCTGCTCCAGATGGGCAATGACTTCCTCCAGCAAGGCACGCCGCAGCAGGCGCGGCGGGCTTACCAGGCGGCCTGGAAACTCTCGCCGCAGGACGCCGCCTTCAACGAGGACGCCCGCGTCCAGTTGCACAATCTCAAGATGCAACAGGCGCTGCTGGGATTGAACCAGCGCCGCCAGGCCGCGTTCGAGTACCTGGAAAGACGGGAGGGCAAGGCCGCGAAGGCGCCCTTCACCAATTGGTCGCGGGGCCAATCCCCCGACTACACCCAGCAACAGGCCCAGCAAGTCCTGGAACAAAACCCCGCCGAAGACAACGCGGCTTTGGTCCGCCTGGCCGAGCGCATGATCCGCCAGCAGGACGCCGGCGTCGGCAAACCCGAAGCCATCCGCGCCGCGCTCCCTGCCCAAGGCAAACAACTCACATTTACCGGTTCGCTCCAGGTGGAAAGCTGGGCGGACCTGCGGGTGAAACTCGATACCAAAGTGAAGTCGCCCAGCCACTGGAAGGCTCGTTTCCTGGCCTTGGCAGGGGTGTTCGCGGGCTTGGCCTTGATCGCGGCGCTGACCCGTGCCCCCTCCAAACAGGAAGAAGCGGTTTTGTAGCGCCGCATTGCCGGCGCGTGGAGCCGGTTTGAAAGCGGCGATAGGGCGTGGTTGCGGTGTCAGCAGTTCTCATTTTAATTGCCCAGGCGGCGTGGCTCAGGGTTGTGGGCAT
>CAYIIH010000299.1:0-10977 GCA_964363225.1 uncultured Verrucomicrobiota bacterium
GTTAACTGCGAGACCAACAAGTCGAGCAGGTGCGAAAGCAGGCCCAAATGATCCGATGGTTTAATGTGGAATTGCCATCGCTCAACGGACAAAAGGTACGCTAGGGATAACAGGCTGATCGATTCCAAGAGTTCATATCGACGAATCGGTTTGGCACCTCGATGTCGGCTCATCGCATCCTGGGGCTGGAGAAGGTCCCAAGGGTCCGGCTGTTCGCCGGTTAAAGCGGTACGCGAGCTGGGTTCAGAACGTCGTGAGACAGTTCGGTCCTTATCCACTGTGGGCGCAGGAAACTTGAGGGGTTCATTCTTTAGTACGAGAGGACCGAGAATGACGCACCTCTGGTGTGGCAATTGTCGCGTCAGCGGCATCGTTGCGTAGCCATGTGCGGAAGAGATAAGCGCTGAAAGCATCTAAGTGCCAAGCTCCTCCCAAGATACGGTTTCCCGGACGAAAGTCCCTAAAGACCCCATGTAGACCACGTGGTTGATAGGTTAGGCGTGCAAGCGCCGTAAGGCGTTTAGCGGACTAATACTAATCGGTCGTGCGGCTTGATCGCTTTCTTTGAAAAGCGATTTAAACTCGCGAATGGTAAACCCTGGTTGGCTTCCTGTGTGTAGTTTTCAGAGAACGGACGATCTTTGAAAATGTTAATTCGTTGAATTGGTTAATGACGCGATGATATTTCGCATCCGACCTAACGACGTAGCCTGTCAACAGTTTTTTTGGTGACCATAAAGCTGTGGTCCGACCCGATCCCATCCCGAACTCGGCCGTCAAACACAGCATTGCCGATGGTAGTGCATGTATAGCTTGCGCGAGAGTAGGTCGTCGCCAATCTTATTTCAGCTGAACCTGCGTTCAGCTTTTTTTATGTCATCAGCAGTGGCTTGTCGTCCAAGACGGTTTACGGACAGGTCCAATGAGGGAATACCGATAGTTCTCCCCGCGTTTAACTTGTTGACAAAACCTGTGCGAGTTCTAATATTTCTTCAAAATTGAATTTGATTCGGGTAGCGGTACGTTTCTTCAGCGGGGTTCCCCACCCCCACCTCCTTGGCGTCTGCTACCCGAATCGTCTTTTATTTCCTGCAGTTCCGGCAATTCGCCGTTGACTTGCCCTGACGGTTTTCATAATTTCGCAGTCCCCTTGTGGGGGTGTAGCTCAATTGGTTAGAGCGCTGCCCTGTCACGGCAGAGGTTACGGGTTCGAGCCCCGCCACTCCCGCCATTATGAAAATATGGCGGCACGACCATTGTTCTTATAGCTTGGTGATCTCGTGGCAGCATGCCCACTCTCAATGAATTGCAGACCTTTTAACGCACTTAACCACCATGACTGTCTGCCAGTGTGCCTTCAAGGACAAGACCTGACTGCAACGCGCCTTCGCGCCCTGGACCGTTTCACTTGGTCATGGGCCATCCGGCCGCAGCCATGCCCTTGTACCCGCCAATCAGCGAATAGACATTCCGATAGCCCATTCTCCGCGCGGCATCGGCGGTCAGCGCCGACCGATAACCGCCGCCACAGTACATGATGAGTTCCGCGGTTGTATCAGGATAAAGCCTTTCCAGATCGCGCTCCAATATGCCTTTGCCCAGATGCACGGCCTCGGTCGCGTGTCCTTGTTGCCATTCATGATCCTCCCGCACATCGAGCAAGACGGCTTTAGGATTGCTCGCCAAACGGGCGTGGGCTTGATCGATCGTCATCTCTTTGATGCTCTGTCGAGCTTCATTGACCAGCTTCAGAAAACCAGGCGCATGTTCCATGCCTCCACCATAATTCCGAGTCGTGTCCGGTCAAATCAAAATGCGGGCCGCTTCCTGCTGCCACTGGAATTTCTTGCCGTCACGCGCCATCTTAGGCAACGGTTTATGGACGTGAAGAATCTGAACGAAGCGCCCGCCTTCATCACGAAGGACGGCTCGGAGATTCTTAAGCTGCTCTGCTGTTGCGCGCCCGCTTACGAACACAGTGACACCGTTATCACCGAATCCCAGGGATGAAACCGCCCCCCATTCGCCTCTTCATCAAACCGTATTGCGGCTGGTGCCATCAGGCCATCGACTGGCTCGATCAGCATGGCATCGTTTACGAAATGCTGGACGTGACCCGCGATGCCGCCGCCCGCCAGGAAATGGCCGCTCTCTCCGGCCAGACTCTGGCGCCCGTCCTCGAGCTGGACGGCAAAGTCCTGGCTGACTTCGATACCCGCCAATTGGCTGAGTTCTGGAAAAAGCTGGAAAAAGCGGACGGCTGAACCACACTGAACGGCCGTGAACATCACATCGATGACATCATCGTCAGCCTGCTCCTGAGCACGGAAAGCAACCATGGCCACGGACCTGGCTGAAATCGAATTGAAACCGCGCCCGCGCCTGCCGGAATGGCTGCGCCTCAAGCTGCCGGCTACCGATACGTTTTTCCAGACGCGGACGTTGCTGGCCGGTCTGCAATTGCACACGGTTTGTGAAAGCGCCAGATGCCCAAACCACTGGGAATGCTGGGGCAAAGGCACAGCTACTTTCATGATCGCGGGTGACCGTTGCACCCGGGCCTGCGGGTTCTGCGCTGTTAAAACCGCCAAACCGCTGCCGTTGGAATCGGAGGAGCCCGCGCGCGTCGCGGAAGCCACGCGCCGCATGAAACTGAACCACGTCGTCATCACAGCCGTCGCGCGGGATGATCTGGCGGATGGCGGCGCGGACCATTTTCGCCGGACCGTGGAAGCCGTGCGCGCCGCCAATCCCGGTGCCATCATCGAAGTGCTGGTACCCGACTTCAACAATCGCGATGCCTCCATCGACCTCGTCTTGTCGGCCAACCCCCATATCTTCAACCACAACCTGGAAACGGTGCGCCGCCTCACTCCGGTCGTGCGCTCGCGTGCAACCTACGACCGCTCCCTGAGCGTGCTGGACAAGGTCAAAGAGAGGCGTGGGGAGGCCATCTATACCAAGTCGGGGTTGATGCTGGGCCTGGGCGAAACGGAAGTGGAACTCCTTCAGGCGATGGCCGATTTGCGTCGCGCCGGCTGCGCTATCCTGACCCTGGGCCAGTACCTCCAGCCCACGCTGCAGCACCTGCCGGTCGTGGAATTCATTCCTCCCGCCCAATTCGATCAGTACCGCGCCGTGGGTGAAGAAATGGGATTTGTCCATGTGGCCAGCGGACCGCTGGTGCGCAGTTCCTACCATGCCGACGCATTTGTTCCAGGTTAACGCTTAAACGGCAGAGGAGAATGGAGGAAGACGTAGAAGCCCGCGGCAATCACTCCCAACAGGAAAATCAAGACCAACACGTAGGCCAACGTTTTCAATACGCGCGCCTGTTGCATGGCCTTGGCCGTGCCCTCTCTTTGGGCCTGGGTGAACAATTCAAATTCGCCGTCCAGAGAAATCGCCGGGCCGCTTTCTTCCCGAAGCTGCAAAGTGAACCAGCGCCCGCTGCGGTCACCGAAACTGGCCGGCAGCTTTTCCAGGACCTGGCCCTCGGCCTGGCTGAAACCATTTTGCGGCCAAAAGGCCTCTTCCGCCTGCGTCCAGACCCGGAACAATCCATGGTTGCGCACGACAGATTGAACCCGCTGCCACAATTGCAGCCGGCAGACCTCCTCCACTTCCTCGCTCGTGTATGCTTCGCTGTGCAGTCGGGCTTGCTGCTGGTCTATATGAAGGCCGATCGCGCCCAATAGAATCCGGTCTTCACTTTCGGCCAATTGGAATTCCGTGAAGCGCTTTTCCAAATCAGCCACCGGAAGGTTCTTCTTCTGCCACAGGCTCCGGAGCTTCAGCAAATCCTCCACCGTAGCCCGCCGCGCCTGAAAACTGGATGGATTCATCGGCTGCCAGCCTGGCAGTTTCCTGGTCTTAGGTAAAGTCTTTGGTGGCTATCGTCCTCGCCGGCGCTCCTGTGCTTGCAGCCCGGCCGCTTTGTGCAACTCTACCGGCGTTTCGATTTTCGTGGAATGTGCCAATTTGCAGCATGACTGAACCTGCTCAGAAACCCGCCCGCGCCCAGGCCCGCAGCCTGGCTGGCATCGTCGCCTTCCTGGGGAAATATCCCCGGCGGGTCGCCTTCTGTATTTTCCTGCTGCTGGTCAACATCGCCATTGAAATGACGCTGCCGCAAATCCTTGGCAATGCCATCACCCACCTCCGCTGGCACGTCGAATGGGGCCTGGCTTTCGCGCCCGGGCCGGACGTGCAGTTGTTTCTTTGCCTGGTGCTGGTGCGGGCCGGCGTCGGCTACATTCTCGGCCCCGCCCGCAACCGGCTGGTGCAAGACACCTTGGGGGATATTCGCGCCGCCATTTACGATGCCATTCAACGCCTGGCTTTCCCGTACCATGACAAATCCAACACCGGCGAATTGATCTCCCGATCCACGACGGACATCTGGCGTCTGCAAGATTTTCTTTTCGCCTGCCTGTTTTTGAGCATTGACATCGCCGTTTCCCTGGTTGCCACCGCTTGGCTGATCCTGGCCATCAGCCCCCTCCTGGGTGCCGTTGCCCTGGTCATTTTAATTCCCACCATCACGTTGATCGCTTTTTATGCCGGCAAACTGCAGCCCCAATGGCGCAAAGTGCACGATCTGCACGGCGCGATGACAACCGTCATTCAGGAGAACATCGCCGGCGTCCGCGTGGTCAAAGCCTTTGCCAAAGAGTCCGCTGAAGTGCAGAAGTTCAGCCGCAAACGCGAGGCCTTCTTGAACACCTTGACGGAGACCGTGAATTACTGGGCGTCGCGCATCCCGGTGGCGCAATTCCTGTTCGGCCTGGGCCTTCCCCTGGTGCTGTGGCTGGGCGGCCGCGAAGTCATCCAGGGCCGATTGCTCCTGGGCGATCTGGCCAAGGTGGTCTTCTATCTGATGGCCATCGGCCATCGCGTCGGCCTCATCGGACAATTCACCAATGTTCTGCAAAATGCCAGCGCCAGCGCGGAGCGGATTCTGGAGGTGATCCACGAACCGCAATTGATCAAGAGCGGCAAGGTCAAACTCGCGCCCGGGGCCGGCCAAGTCGTCTTTGAGCGGGTCAGCTTCAATTATCAAAATGGCAAAGCGTCGCTCACGGAAGTGAGCTTTACGGCCGAGCCGGGCAAAACCTACGCTGTCGTCGGGCCCACCGGCTCCGGCAAGAGCACGCTGGTGAATCTCATCCCGCGCTTTTACGATGTTTCGAGCGGACGCGTCCTGGTCGATGGCTGCGATGTGCGCGATTTGGACCTGCGGCAGCTCCGGCGGAGCGTCGGCGTGATTTTCCAGGAAACCTTTCTCTTCAGCGCGACCGTCGCGGAAAACATCGCCTACGGCCAGCCGCAGGCCGCCCTGGAGGAGATTGAGCGGGCCGCGCGCGCCGCGCAGGCGCACGAGTTCATCTGCGATCTGGAAGAGGGCTACCGCACCGTTATCGGCGAACGCGGCGTCACCCTGAGCGGCGGCCAAAAGCAGCGCATTGCCATCGCTCGCGCTTTCCTGATGAATCCGCGGATTCTGATTCTCGACGATGCCACGGCCAGCGTCGATTCCCATACCGAGCGGCTCATTCAGGAGGCGTTGCTCCGACTCTGCGCCGGGCGCACCACCTTCGTGATCGCGCATCGTTTCTCCACCGTCCAGCATGCCGACCAAATCCTGGTCCTGAAAGAAGGCCGCATTGTCGAACGCGGACGGCACGCCGAATTGATTGAACAAAGCGGTTTTTACCGTGAAATCTTCCAGCAACAACTTCGGCCTTGAGCCCAACCGGATGAACGCCCACTGACCCATGCCCACGGCCGACGACATCCTGCTGGAAGAACAGTTCGCACAGAAGCCGCTCACCAAAGCCACCTTTCGGCGGTTGGTCCATTATGTGCGCCCCTATCGGCAGACTTTCTGGCTGAATCTGGTCTTCACCCTGCTGGCCACCATTTCACAATTGTTCGGACCAAAGTTCATTCAGATCGGCATCGATCGCTACCTGACCAACGTCACGGCGGCGGAAACGGCGTTGCGCGGCATCTTCCTGGTCAGCGTCATTTATCTGGGCAATCTGCTGCTCGGCTGGTTTTTCTCGGTCGTCCAGGTCAAGAGCGCCATCGCCGTGGGCCAGGGCGCCATGAACGATTTGCGGCTGGCGGTGTTCGAGCATATCCAGCGGCTCTCGCTCAATTATTTCGACAAAACGCACCAGGGCCGCATCATCAGCCGCGCCGACACCGACATTGAGTCGCTCGACCGGATTCTGACCTGGGGCGCGAACCAGCTCCTCTCCAGCGCCCTGACGTTCGTCGGCGTGGTGGTCCTGATGCTGCAATACGATTGGCGGCTCTGCCTGGCGGTCAGCCTGGTGCTGCCGCCGCTGGCCATCGCCACGCGGCTTTTCCATTTCCACGGCATGCACGCTTACCGGAAAATGCGCGAGCAAGCTTCCCGCATCACGGCGGTCATCGCCGAAAACATTGCCGGCGTGCGCGTCGTGCAGGCCTTTTCCCGCGAAGAAGAAAACCTGGCCCGCTTCGAGCAAATCCACGCCGTGTATGGCGAGCGCGTGCTGGTGGCGGCGCGGATTTTCCATACCTACATGCCGTTCCTCGGACTCACTTCCGGCCTGGGCGCCACCATCATTCTCGGCTACGGCGGCGCGCTGGTCACACAACAAGAAATCACCGTGGGCGAGCTGGCGGCGTTCCTTTTGTACCTGGGCATGTTCTTTGGCCCCATTCATACCATGGGCGACCTTTACAACGCCGTGCTCTCCACCGCTGCCAGCGCCGAACGCATCTTCCAATTGCTCGATACCGAGCCGCAAATCCAAAACCGGCCCGGCGCGCAAGCCTTGCCGCCCATTCGCGGGCACATTCAATTTCAAGACATTTGCTTTCGCTATGACACCACCCCGGCGGAGAAATGGATTCTGACGAACATCAACTTGGAAGCGCGCCCCGGCGAGACGGTCGCTTTGGTCGGCGCGACCGGATCGGGCAAAACCAGCGTCATCAGCCTGATCGCGCGTTTCTACGAACCGCAGCAAGGCCGGATTCTGATGGATGGGATCGATCTGCAGGCCACGACAGTCGAGTCGCTCCGCTCGCAGATCGGCATTGTGACGCAGGAGAATTTTCTCTTCAGCGGCACGGTGATGGAGAACCTGAAATTTGGCCGCCCCAGCGCCGGCGATGAAGAAGTGATGCAGGCGGCCCGGACTCTGGGCACGCACGAGATCATCCGGCGGCTGGAAAAGGGCTACGAAACGAACGTGAGCGAACGGGGCGGCAATTTCAGCGCCGGCGAACGCCAACTACTGGCCTTCACGCGCGCCTGGGTGGCTCAGCCGCGCATTTTGATTCTCGATGAGGCCACCAGCGCGGTCGATCCACAAACGGAATTGCTCATTCAGCAAGCCTTGGAAAAACTGTTCGAGCGCCGCACGTGTTTCGTCATCGCTCACCGCCTTTCCACCGTCCGGCATGCCCACCGGATTTTCGTCCTCCAGACCGGCCAGATCATCGAGCGCGGCACGCACGAGCAGTTGCTGGCCAGCGGCGGGCCTTACGCACAGCTTTACGAGGAATTCGTAAGGATGTGAACCGCTCGGCGCAACTCTGCCACGCTGCATTTTGCCAGTGCGCTTGACATGTGGAACCAGAGCGCGAAAGTTTGCGTCCGACAATGTGGTTTACTAGAGCGACACCGTGTGATATGCGCAAGCCTATGAGTTCACCGAGGTTTTTCACAAACCGCAGGGCGGAGCAGAGAGGAACGTCTGCGCTGCGCCCACCAAACCGACACCGAACCAAAGGCCAGTGAACTATGATAGTGTTTAAGCCAGAACGGGAAAAGACTCCCGAAACCGCCCTGCCATCCGACCGGATCGGCTGGGCTGCTGCGCGGCTCCACGAAGCGTGCCCGGAAGCCATGATCATTCTTTTCGGCTCTCAGGCTCGAGGCGACGCCGGAGCGGAAAGCGATGTGGATTTTCTGGTGGTGCAGCCGGAGGTGGAATCGCGCCGGGAGGAGATGATACGCTTAAGCGACTTGCTTCGCCCTCTGCGGCTGCCGGCGGACGTGCTGGTGGCCAGCCGGCGGACGTTTAAGAAATGGGCGGCCATCCCCGGCACCATCTACCACACCGCGGCCAAAGAAGGGAGGATCTTATATGGGCAGCCCTGATGCCGCCCGACTGCTGTGGGTCAAGGCGAAGCAGGATGAGTACGTGTTGGAGCGCTTCGTGTGTGACCCGGAGGCATCCGATGAGACCTTCGGTTTTCACGCACAACAAGCCGCGGAGAAACTGCTGAAAGCAGCTTTAGCGCTCGCGGGCGTGGCGTATCCGCGCACGCACCGCTTGGCGGAACTGTTGGACCTGGCGCGTGATCACGGGGCAGCCGTGCCGGAGGAATTCGACGAGCTGCGCCGGCTCACACCCTTTGCGGTGGAATACCGCTATGATTTCTTCGCGGAAGAAACCGACAAACCGCTCGATCGGCAAATCATTCGCGAGCAAGTCCGGCGGTTGCGCGCGTGGGTGGAAAAGCAACTGGCAGCGACCAACAAGACGGACCCTGGCTGAAAATGACAAGATCCGACCACCCGGCACGACCTGCTGCTCGACTTCATACCACCGTCCAAGATGCTTTCCCGATGACTCGATCCGAAGCCAACCAACGCCATGCTGAACTGGCCAGGCAAATCCGGGCTCACGACCATGCTTACTATGTGCTCGCGAAGCCCGCCATCAGCGATCAGGAGTATGACCGCCTTTACCGTGAGTTGCTGGAGCTGGAGCGTCAGTTCCCGGAGCTTGTCACTCCCGACTCTCCAAGCCAGCGCGTGGGTGGCCGGCCTTTGACCGAGTTCAAACCCGTGCCGCACCGGACCCCCATGCTCAGCCTGGACAACACGTATTCGCGCGAGGAAGTGCGCGAGTTCGTGGCCCGCGTGCAGCGGTTGCTTCCGAACGAGACTCTGGATTGGATCGTGGAACCGAAAGTGGACGGCGTGGCCGTCAATTTGCGCTATGAACAAGGACGTTTGACGATCGGCGCCACACGTGGCGATGGCACCACCGGTGATGATATCACCGCCAATCTCCGCACCATCCGGAGCGTTCCGCTCAAGTTGAATCCAGGAGGGATGCGTTCCCTGACTGCCGTGTCGGCACAGGCAGGTGCCGCGTCAGATTCCAAAGAAAAGCCTTTGCTGGATACGTTGTTCAGGGACGCCGTGGAAGCCGTCCCTTCCATCCTCGAGGTTCGCGGCGAGGTGTATTTGACCCGAGTTGGCTTTGCCAGATTAAATGCGGAACGCGCCTCCGCCGGAGAAGAGCCTTTTGCCAATCCGCGCAATGCCGCCGCCGGTTCGCTCAAACAGCTCGATCCCAGAATGGTCGCCAAACGGCCCCTGGACACGGTCATTTATGGTTTAGGCCTCGTGGAAGGAGCGCACGGAGGCCGGCTGGAAAAGCATGAGGAGGTGCTGGCCTGGTTGAAGTCACTTGGTTTCAAAACGCCCGAAAAAATGTGGCATTGCCATTCCGTAGAGGACTTGGTCAGAGCCATCGAAGAACTGGATCAAGTGCGGCACGAGTTTGCCTACGAGACTGACGGCGCGGTCATCAAATTGAATTGCTTCGCCTTGCGCGAGCGGGTCGGATTCACCTCCAAAGCGCCGCGCTGGGCCATGGCTTACAAGTATGCCGCCGAACAGGCGGAAACGAAACTCAAAGCCATCACCGTCCAGGTCGGACGCACCGGCGCGCTGACCCCGGTGGCCGAGCTGGAACCGGTGTTTCTGGCTGGCAGCACCATCAGCCGCGCCACGCTGCACAACGAGGACGAACTGCGGCGCAAAGACATTCGCGTCGGCGATACTGTGATCATCGAGAAGGCCGGCGAAGTGATTCCCGCCGTGGTCGGCGTCGTGCTGGCCAGGCGAAGCGGAGGGGAGGCGCCCTTCAAATTTCCAACGACTTGTCCTGAATGCAACAGTGCCATTTCCCGTGCGGCGGGCGCGACGGCCGACGATGCGGGCGTGGTCTGGCGTTGCACCAATCCGGATTGCCCCGCCCAAGTTCGCGGGCGCATTGAACATTGGTGCAGCCGGGGCGCAATGGACCTCGAGGGCGGCGGCGAAGTCCTGGTGGCACAGCTCGTCCGGAACGGCTTGGTGCGGGACGTCGCCGATCTTTACACCCTCACGCTGGAACAACTGGCTGCTCTGGACCGCATGGGTGAAAAGTCGGCCCGCAATTTTCTCGCAGGCGTCGCAGCCAGCAAACAGCGCGACCTCTGGCGATTGCTCTTTGGCCTCGGCATTCTGCATGTCGGCGCCGGTGTGGCGAAGTCGCTGGGACGCAGCTTTGCTTCTTTGGATGAAGTGCGCGCGGCGACTTTGGAGCAATTGTCGGAGATTGAAGACATTGGCGGAGTGATTGCCCAAAGCGTCGTGCAATGGTTCGGCCAGTCCAGGAACCAAAACCTCATTGAACGTCTGCGCGCAGCCGGATTGAACTTTCGCTCCGCCCTGTATGATCCCGGGGCGGCGCTGAAGCCGTTGACGGGCAAGACGTTTGTTCTGACCGGCACGCTGCCTTCCCTCACGCGCGAAGAAGCCACCGCGAAGATCGAATCGCTCGGCGGCAAGGTCAGCGGCAGCGTGAGCAAGAAAACCGATTACGTCCTGGCCGGCGCGGACGCAGGATCGAAACTCGACAAAGCGCAGAAACTGGGCGTGAAGATCATCGACGAAGCCGAATTCTTGAAAATATTAGCAGAGGTCACCCATTAGCACCTCAACCGGCGGGCCGTTCGGAAGGCGGAGCGGCAGCCAAAAGGCCGCGAACCGGGGGGCGGAGTCCGGTCGCCGCGGGCGGACTGGCCGGGGTAGTGCCCTAATTCGATAGGATTTCGCTTGCTCCGGCACGCGACAAATGCCGGAGCCATGCAGGGCGAATTCCGCGCCGCGCCATCGTTTACGGCACGACC
>CAYIIH010000300.1:0-4299 GCA_964363225.1 uncultured Verrucomicrobiota bacterium
TCGCTTACACCGATGACCAGGCAAATGTTTTTGAACTCCTCAAGGCGCAACGCACCTTCCAGGAAGTCGAATCGCTGTTCCAAGGCCACCTCGCGGAGTACCTCACGGCCATTGCGGAATTGGAGCGGATCATCGGCGCCCAACCCGAAGTGACACCACCGCCTGCGCAAGCGCCCTGAAAAAGATTCGAGGGATTTCGCCTCCCAGGACGTAAAGAACGTTGTTAGCGTCGAACACAAAAATTATGAAATCACTCAAAACTATCTCCCGGACCGTCATGATGGGCGGCATTTTAGCAGTGTCATTGGCCGCTTTTGGCGCCGACCACAAAGAGCATGGCGGCCAGAAGACCGAGAAGGCTAAACCGTATCCGTTGGCCACCTGCGTTGTTTCCGATGAAAAGCTCGGCGGCGACATGGGCGAGCCCTATATCTTCACCTACCAAGGCCGCGAATTCAAGCTCTGCTGCAAGTCCTGTCTCAAGGACTTCGACAAGGACCAGGCCAAGTATGTGGCCAAGTGGGATGCGGCCGCCAGGAAGGTGAAGCCTTACCCGCTAAAGACTTGCCTGGTGTCGGGCGAGAAACTCGGCGGCGACATGGGCGAGCCATTCGAGTTCATCCACGAACGCCGCGAAATGAAGCTCTGCTGCAAGGACTGCCTGAAAGAGTTTAACAAGAACACCGGCCAGTTCATCAAAAAGCTCGAAGAGGCCGAAAAAGCCAAGAAGTAGCGTCCACGCTGCAACTTGTTTTCCAAGCTCCCTAAGCCTTCTGGCTGGGACCTGAGCAGGTTCTGCACTGGCCAGAGAAAACCGAATGAGAGTGGCCGCCTTGAGGGGCAAACGAGACTTAAGCACGCCGTTGGCCGTGGAAGCGCGGGCTGCGGTCGGGGCTTAACCGCCTGCTCACGGCGCGAATGACACGAAGCAGGAAATGAAACAGATCGTTGCTTACATCAGTCCGAGCATGCTCCCATCTGTCACACTGGCGCTGCGCAAACTGGAAGACTTGCCAGGCCTGAGCGTCTCGGAAGTTCGGGATTTCGGCCGAGACAGAATTCCCCAAGCCAATCCGCCCATCGTGCAAGAGCTTGTCGATTACACGCCTTACATGAGAATCGAAATCTTCTGCGCCGATGAGCAGGTCTGCGAGGTCGTGTGGACGATGGAGAATGCCGCCCACACGGGCCAGAGCGGTGATGGAAAGATTTACGTGCTGGAGGTCTGCCGGGCCATCTGCATTCAAACAGCGGAGCGGGAGGAAATGGCCGCTTGAATCCGGACAAGCCACCACCTTTGAGCCAGCCTGCCGCCGCCAATGACGAAAGGCCTTTGCGGCAGCCTGGACTCGCCTCGGCCTTCAACGCCCGCTTCAGGCTGAAACGACGTGAGCAGGTTTTCCTTCTTGCGCTGGTCCTCCTCGGCTTGTGCGTCATGGTGCTTTGGCGCCCCGTTCAACACCGTCTGTTGCTGTTCCTGGTGTCGCGCTCCGAGGCTCCGGCGCAGGATGTTATCACGGAACTGGCGGACCAAGCCAAGAATCCAGGCGCTGTCCTGACTCGGCTCTGGGAGACAGACAAGGTCCCGCACAGACTCCTGGCCCTGGATTACCTGAAAACTCACACACGGGGTAACACGAACGCCTTTCCCGACACGGAGTACTGGGTGGTTGCGGCCTGCCGAGACGGAGATTTGGAGGCGCGGGAACTGGCGGTCGATTTGCTCTCTCGCCAGAATCCTCCGGCGCTGCTCGAGCCGGCCAAAGAGCAATTGGCCGATGCCGATCCGGCGGCGCGGGTGCTGGCGCTGACCGTTTTGCGTCAAATCGGCAGTGCCACGCTGGCGCCGTTGGTGGTTCCGTTGCTGGACGATCCCGACCCGCGCGTGGTGGTTGCGGCGGGCGCGGCTTTGCGGAAATGGACGGGCCAGGACTTTGGCCTCCGGACCTCTCAAGCGGTCCCGAGGTTTCATTACCCCGACGCCCTCGTCCCGCCAACGACGCCGAGCACTGACCTGGCCTTGGGTGTCAAGCGCTGGAAAGAATGGTGGCAGGTTCACAGCGGAGATTATCCGAAACCGGTGGATGAGCGGTGCTGCCCGCACGCGGCCTGGCGGCTGCCGACTGCGGATTTTGCCCTGGAGAATCTGGCCGGCGGCAAAACGCGTCTGTCCGGTTTTGCCGGTAAGGCGGTGCTCCTGAGTTTTTGGGACTCAGTCACGCCAGGTTGCCTGCGCCAATTGGCCGTCCTGAACGAAGTGCACCAGCGCAACGGCCAACGGCTGGCGGTGCTGGGCATCTCGCTCGAAAGTTCGGTAGATGAACGCGATCACGCAAAGGAGCATGCCCATGAGCACCACGCCGCCGCGCCCGCCCAGCCGGACGTTGCGCAAATCCGCGCACATCTCCAGCATCTGGTCGCGGAACACCGTCTTCAGTTCCCCATTTTGCTCGATACCGACGGCCGTCTGGCCCGCCGGTTCCACGCGCAACTGCTCCCCACCTATGTCCTGATCGGACCTGACGGCAGCATCCGCCGCCGATTTATCGGCGAGCGCACGGCGGCGGTCTTTGCAGCCATGCTGAGCGAGACGGAAAAGGAAACGGTTCATCCATGAATGCATTGGCCCAACTCACGCCCGAGTCGCGTCCCATGTCGGCAGCACGCGTGGAGAATCAGAATGTCAAAGTTCGTTGCAGGTGTGCGCTTCATTGGCCAGCCTGCTGCCCCGGAATCAACCATGAAAACAAAACAACTCATCATCCTGGCCGCATTGGCCGTCGGACTAATACTCGCTGGGTGCTGCATGCTCCACAGCAGCCACAGTAGCAGCGACCACGGAAGCAAGTCCAGCGACGCGCCACAACAAAGTCACAGCCACTGAGTGCGTGTCCGGAAAATCCGATTGGGCATCGCCGCCGGCCCGGAGCGCAGAGTTTCAAGTCTGATGCCGACGGGAAAAGATGGCGGTTTTGAAGCCCGCCTGCGCTTCGCCTGACCAAGGTCGCTGACTTTCCGCTGGCCCGACCGGCTTGGCAGGCGACGAGACGGCAGGCTCGAGCAGAAACACATTTAACTCAAAACCCGAAACCAAATCACGATGACACAAACAACCAAATTCACCCGGCGCTCTTGTCTGGAGCGGTCTCTCAGCACCACCAAAGCCTTGTTCACGTTGGCGCTGTTGGCTCCGCTAGCTTCACTGCTGGGGCAGCCTGCGCGCTCCGGCAATAACTTGCGCATTCCGCCCAACTGGACCGGCGGCGTATTGTCGGCCGCGCCGACGAACCAGGAAGTCTGGCCGGGGTTCTCCACCTCCTTGCTCGCCGTCAACGGCTCGGTGCCCAGTCCGACCATCCGCGTGCAGAAAGGCCAGAATTTCACCGCACGCATTGAGAACCGGCTGGCCGACAACTTGGTCATTCACTGGCACGGAATTGTGGCGCCGCCGGCTATGGACGGGCATCCCAAGGACGCCGTGCCACCGGGCCAAGGCTACAGCGTGGATTTCCCGATTCGGCAGCGCGCCGGCACTTATTTCTACCATCCGCACACCGAGCCGCTGACCGGCAAGCTCGTTTACATGGGACTGGCCGGAGCCTTTATAGTGGAGGACCCGGCGGAACAGACTCTCGGCTTGCCGAGCGGGAATTACGATGTGCCTTTGTTGATTCAGGACAAACGCCTCACCGAGAATCGTCAGATCGTTTACAACCCTACGATGATGGATACGATGGCTGGTTTCCTGGGCGACACGGTTCTCGTCAACGGCACGCCCGACGCCTATCTCTCGGTGGACAAGTCGCTTTACCGATTCCGCTTGGTGAACGGGTCCAATGCGCGGGTTTACAAGCTGGCACTGAGCAACGGACGCCCCTTCCACATCATCGCTACCGATGCCGGGCTGCTGCCCGCGCCCGCGCAGGCGACCTCAGCCTTTCTTGCCCCGGGCCAACGACTGGAACTCTTGGTTGACTTCTCAACTTATGCCCTCGGGGAGTCCGTGCAACTGAAGAGTCTCGAATTCACGACCACCGGCATGGGTGGCATGGGCGGCGTGACCAACACGAACACGATGGGAGGCATGGAAACGACCAACACCGTCCAGACGATGCTCTGCACACAGATGACCAACCAGATGAACGGCGTGCCTCTCACCAACGGCATGGTCGGGATGCTTTGCATGATGGGGACAAATGGCATGGGTGGGATGACCTCCACCAATGGCATGGGCGGCACAGCCGAAATGGGAGGCATGGAGGCCACCAACGCAATGTGGCTCATGCTCTGCACACAGAT
>CAYIIH010000300.1:4399-10899 GCA_964363225.1 uncultured Verrucomicrobiota bacterium
ACGGCATGCCCTTCACCAACGGCACGGGCGGGATGCTTTGCATGATGGGGACAAATGTCATGCGTGGGATGACCTCCACCAATGGCATGGGCGGCACAGCCAAAATGGGAGGCATGGAGGCCACCAACGCAATGTGGCTCATGCTCTGCACACAGATGACCAACCAGATGAACGGCATGCCCTTCACCAACGGCACGGGCGGGATGCTTTGCATGATGGGGACAAACGTCATGGGCGAGATGACCTCCACCGCCGACATGGGTGGCATGGGTGGGATGGGCGGGATGGACGGGATGACGAGCACTCAAGGCATGGAAATGGAGATTCTCCGTTTTTACGTTGACCGCGAAGGCAAAGGCGCTGGGATCAAACCGGCCGCGCTCTCTCCCATCCAACTTTACGACCGGGCGCAAGCCAAGCGCACGCGCACGTTTACGTTGGATATGTTGGGCATGACGCACGCCATCAACAGCGCCACGTTTAGCTTGAACCGGGTGGACTTCACAGTGCCGTTCGGTGAACTGGAAATCTGGGAGTTTCGCAACACCAGCGACGAACCGCACCCGATGCACCCGCACGGCGCGTTGTTCCAAGTGCTGGACCGCAACGGCAACGCCAATCTGCCGCCCGAGGACACCGGCTGGAAAGACACGGTGCTGGTCTGGCCGAACGAAACGGTGCGCATCCTCATCCGCTTCGACGCTTACGCCGGCTTGTTCGTCTCGCACTGTCACAACCTCGAGCACGAGGATACCGGCATGATGCAGAACTTTGAGATTCTGCCTCCGGTGCCCGCGCGCATGGTCATTGCGCGTCAAGGCAACGGATTGAAGATTTCTTTTCCGTCTTCGGCCTCAGACTACATTCTGGAAAGGGCGGAAACATTGGACCTGGGCGCGAAGTGGACACTCGTTCCACAAAGTGTGGTTGCGGACGGTGAGGCTCTGAGCGTTACCGTGACTGAACCAGCCGGAAACGGTTTCTACCGGCTCAACAAACCGATCGCAACCCCAAGCCAAGGTGACGGCCACGCCGGACACCATGGTTCGCCCTGAATAAGGACTTTTACCCTGACACGAATCCGCAAGCCCGGCAGTTCCTCAACCGCCGCCAGGGCAAACCAGTGACAAACAAACTGAGACATCGGGTTGCCTTTTCAACTCTTAGCTTCATCGCCAGCACCTCACAGCATCTGGCCCACGAAGAGGGAGCGCCCTTTTCCGGCGCGATCATTGATCCACCCATTTTGCATCACGCCCACATCGAGAACGAGCAGCGCCTCAACTTCTTCGCCCTGCGCGGCGTGGCCATCGGCAATGGGGCCAAGCGATCAGGCTACGCAGCCGAATTGGAACTGGCCTACGGCAGCAAAAACTTCAAATACGGCTTTGAGGTTTTTCTCCCGGTGTCAAACATGCCGCTCCCTGACGGCCCGGGCCGCGCGGCGGGGCTGGGCGATATTGAAGTCCGCCCACTCAAATACGCGCTCGTCATGAAGCCCGATTTCGTCCTCTCCACGGCCAGCGCGTTTGGTCTGCCCACCGGGAGCAAGCAAGACGGCTTAGGCAGCGGCAACACATCGCTCATGCAGCTTCTTTTCCTCGATAAAGCCCTGGGCAACTGGGCAGGTGGCGTGAACCTCGGTCTGGGCACCAATCTGGGCGGCGAGAGGGAGAGTGAATTCGAATACGGTGTGGGGCTTGCCTATTCGTTTATTCGCGGGACGAAGTTCGGCCAAGCCGTGCCTGCGCGCCCCAATCAGAAATGGGTGCTCAGCCCCTCGATCGAACTGGTCGGACGGCGAATACTGCAAGGCGACACGGCGGGTACGGATTCGGTCTCGCTGATCCCCGGCCTCACGTTTTGGCACGTGCCGAGCGGCTGGCAGTTTCGATTCGGCGTGCAAATCCCGACCACTCGCGAAAGGGAGGCCGACACCGCCCTCATATTCCAAGTCGGCAATCATCTGAACTGGGGCCGCCTGCTGGGCCGCAAAAAAGATGCGCCCCATTAAGTCCAACACCGTAAAGAAGGACGGACTACGTCCACCGAATCAACGACAGCCAATTTGAATTATCGCAGACTCCCGGTTGTTCTTTCCTGAAGCCAGAACACGTCAGGATTATTCGCCGAAGCGACGTTGAGCGGAATCGATTGTCCGAGTTTCAAGACGGGCCTCGTGCGTGGGTCCACCCATTTGTGAATCTCAGAGTGACCATCAGCGAAAGCCAGGCCCCCTGCGTTATTATGGTAACTCGCAGGATAATCGACGATGCGGGTTGATCCCCGGTTGCCCGGATAGCCGGTCATATCCACCGCAAACCACCCGTCGTTGATACTGTCTTCGCGTTCATCAATTAACACCCACGTTTTCGCAGGCGCCGGGTTGATTAAATCGGTTGTCTTGAGGTTAACTTTCCACAGAGTGCCGCCGTCACTCCATCCCCCCGGATTCCGGTTATAGTTTTTGCCAATCCAACCGTTCATGGAAACGCTGCGAACTCGCGGATAGACCTTGCCACCATGCCTCGATTTGGATTTATCGGCCGGATCTTTGTAAACGGTCGGATTCCTGATGTAACGAGCCATGAGCGCCCACCGCTCATCAATGAGATAAAGGATGTTGGTGTTATGCGTCGAATTATTGAGGTCCAGCCAGCCGGTAATCCAGCTTATGGAACTGCCTTGTTGCACATTGCCGCCATCGCTGTTGGGGATGAGTCTGTCGCTATTTTCGTCCGCATACAACATCCAGCCCAGCATTAACTGTTTGGTGTTGTTCATGCAGAAAATGCCTTGGGCCTTGGTTTTGGCCTTGGACAAGGCCGGCAGCAACATTCCAGCCAGAATGGCAATGACGGCAATCACGACCAGAAGTTCAATCAAGGTGAAACCCTGACTGCGAACCGCTGAACTGCTCGCATCTCGGTTAATTTTGGTTGTCAATTTTTTCATAACGTAAATCGGTTTCGTTCTTTCAGGGGTTACTACGTCGATTCATGCTAAGAGCCCTTGCTTGGCGTGACGTGCGTTTGACGGCACACCTTCTGTGCGTCTGGTGGCACAGCTTTTTTTGGGCAAAACTCCAGAGCCAACCTCTCACGCGCAGTAAGCACGCATTCCACAAACGTGAGTGCTTTTGCCGGCGGTGACGTAATAGGAAATGGAGCGATACGTTATCGCGTAAATAGTGAATCAAGCACGAACCAAACGAAAGGCTTTCAGCATGAAAACATCTCTTATCAAAACGCTGGCGCAGATCATCGGCGTCACCATAGCGCTGGCTCTTTTCACCTCATTCACCCCACAAATCGGGGCTGGAGAAACCGGCTCAACTAAAGGCGCGACAAAACTGCTGCAATTGAACCAAGACGCGCGGACGCATCACGAGAAAACCGCCCAAAGTGCCAAACCCAAAGCCACGAAAGCCGGCGCTGCCGCCCCGGCCTGTGCCAAGTGCATAACGGCGACGGTGGCTCGCCCTTCGCACCCATTCCACCAAGGTGGAATGGTTCTGGTGCGGGAAAGGAAGCATCTGTGTGGAAGTTGCCTCACGGCGTTCGACTTGAAGAAATGGAAAACCGTCCACACCTGCAAAGAATCTGCGTCTTGCTGTCCCATCTAAAGGCGTGGGAGGCCCGCCACAGCAATTGAAAGGCAATACCACCTACGCATGACACAGAGACAAGAACAGATGCAAACATCATCAAACCGACTTCCATGCGAACAACATTCAGCAGTAATCTGGCCGCGCCCAAAACGGCGGCGCAGCGGGTGCGAATTGAGTTCCACGATGACCAGGCCGAAACGGTCTTCATCGCTGGAACGTTTAACGATTGGCATCCAGCAATCTCGCCCATGATCGCCTTGGGCGGAGGCCGATGGGTCAAGGAGTTATGCCTTCCTCCAGGCCGCTACGAATACCTTCTCGTGGTGGATGGCCTATGGACATTCGACCCCAAGGCAAGAGATTATGCGCCCAATGTTTTTGGCACCATGAACTCGGTCCTGGACGTTCCTTCTGCAGGTGAATCACCTCAAAGACCGGAATTGTCCGACACCTCTTGCGGCGCTGCCCACTGGGAGGCAGGCAGCCGAAGGGTTTCACCATGCGGTGTGCAGCCTCCGAATCCGTGGGAATGTCAACATCCCATAAGCGAAGTCGGCAAAAAAACAATAAATCAAAAGAAAGATCGCAAAATGAAAACAACCTTCAACGTGGAAAAGCGGCTGGTGAAATTCGCCAGCATCACACTCCTGGCTCTTGCGTGGTTGCCTGTTCAAACGCAGGCGGCCGATTGTCTTAAAGGTGGGCAGATTCTGATGCAATGGCATCAACTCGCTCCCAAAGTGCAAACCGAATGGGACCGGGCCAACAAGGTGATTCCAATGTCATGCGCCAAGTGCAAGTCTGTGGCGGTCACGCGTGTCACTCTCGAGAAGGGTCATGTCAAAACATCCATCGTCAGCGAAAAACACCTCTGCCCAGGCTGTCAAACATCGATCGTGGTCACCGGCTTTGGCAAGGGCAAGAAACTCGTGCCGGTGCATGTCTGCAAGAACTGTGGCGACGATTCCCTCTATTGCTGCGCCACGACTACAGGTTCGAAACCAACGAGAGGGATGGAAAAGAATTGAGGCGGCTTAACGATCCGGTTTTGGCTGCGGCAGCACCGTCAGCCAGAGTTGGTCCGTTTGATTGGTGAGCAGGTCGGTCGGGGCCGCATACTGGCCCTTCAAAATGGCCGTGGCCAATCGAACCTGCGGGGCGGCCGGATCGGTCACAATGGCCAGCACCCGAAAGGGCTGGTTCGCCGGCTTCGCTTCAGGCCGGGCCATCAACCTCACCTTGACGTCACCGCCTTTGGCGGGCACGGGATCGGCATTGGCATCCACACTGGCCGGCAAACCTTCCAAAACGAGGCTCATGCTGCTTTCATAACCGTCAGGGCGCAACACGGTTACGATCATCTCGTTCGTGGTCCCCGGTTTGAGCCGAAAGGCATGGTTGCTCGCCGTGACTTGGAAATCCGGCAGAAGATTTCCCATGTCCAGGTGATACACGTACTCGATGCCTCCTTTTCTGGCCTGGTCGGTAATGGTGAACGTGTAGGAGCCTTCGGCAGCGGCGGTCCACGTTAATTCCGCATCTTGCGCCCCGTTGCTTTCGGTTTGAGCCAGGACGTTGCCGTATTGATCTCTCACGCTCAACAGAGCCTCCAAAGGTGAACTTAAGGTCCCCGATTGCACCCGGAAATAAAACCGTTCGTTTTGGCCGGCTGAAAAACGGAAACGGTCTTCGTCGCCGGCTGGATTGATCTGGCCATCAATGGAGAAGGGCAACAAAACCGGCCGCGCCGTCTGCAGAGCAGACCAGAGCACCATGGACTCATCTGGCGAATCGGCGCCGGGTTTGCCCAGGGTCGGCACAGCGTCCGGTGGAAGGGCTTCACTGGTCATGGTCAGGCGATAGACAGCAGCTTCGCTCCCGCTGAGCCGCGCATCGGTCTTGGACGGATCGGTCGCAGCGCTGAGTTGCAAAAGGTAGGTGCCGGCTTGCCCAATGGGATGGGACAGCATCGGGTCCAAGCTGTGGCTGTCGTCATTGGCGGCCAATTCCTTGCCTTCGCCGTCCAGCAAGCGCAAGGAGCAGTCCAAAGGATAATCCAGCCGGTAAGCGACCACGGACGCAACGAGTAATTGCCCCGCCTCCAGCTTGATGAAAAACGAGTCGGTTTCACCTTTCTTGGCTAGGCGCCCATTCACGGTCACGGGCAGTTTACCGATCAATTCGGGCTGGCCAGGATCATCGCAGGGCGGTTTTTCCACTTGCTCCGGCAATGTGCCGACTAGAAAGCACCGAGGCGCCGAGGCGCCATCGGCGGTATAGACGCGAACCAAGTGTGGTCCGACCGAAACGTCGCCGGCAATCTGGACCTCGAACTGGCCCTTGGCTGCTGTGGCTTTGAACACCAGCCCCGTCGAGTCGGTCCAGGCCTGGACCGGCCAGGGATCGAGCTTGCCACCGGCTGAGACCGATGCGCGTGTTCCCAGTTGGCCGCCGCCGGGAAACAGATACTCGAGCGTGGGAACTTCCGCTTTGGCCGAGGCGGCATTCAGGAGGAGGAGCGCGACGATCCAGCATGATCGGGCCATTCTGGAGCCGGAGTGCCGCCCCCCGCGGAGGAAAAGGCTAGTGGGCATCGAACTTCTAAACCGGAACAAATCAATCGAACCAGTAGAGGAGAGAGGAGAGAGTTGACGAAACGCTTTCCGCGGGTAGCCCAGCTTAAAATACTTGGTCCAACCCCGCAAATGACGATTCACCCGCCCAATCAATTCCGGCATCGGCGTATGACTCTGATGCGGACCGATCAAGTGCCGCAACGCTTCCCGTTCCCTCTCCATCGCCTGGCGCGACGGTTCCAGGTTCCAGTAACGCTGAGGCCGACCATATTGGTCGCGGTCATGCCGAAAAGTGTAACCCAGAAAATCCAGGC
>CAYIIH010000301.1:0-10884 GCA_964363225.1 uncultured Verrucomicrobiota bacterium
TGTTGCCCCACGCCACGACCTGGCCCCCGGCCGTCAGCGCCAGACTGTGACCAGCGGCCCAGAATCCCCCTCCTGCCGCAATCGCCACCACGTTGTTCAACCCGCTGGGCACAGTCATTGGGACGATGGCCGAGCCGTTGTTGTATGTGCCCCACGCCACGACCTGGCCTGCGGTCGTGAGGGCCAGGCTGTAAGCGGACCCCGCCGCGATCGCCACTACGTTGCTCAGCGCGCTGGGCACATTCGTCTGGCCGCCCGAGTTGTCGCCCCACGCGATGACTTCCGGGGCGGCGTGACCCGCCAGCGGCGCGATGGCCATCGTCACGGTGATGATCAATGAAACACTCGCAAACAATTTGATGCTGATCGTTTTCATAAATATCTTCTGGGCTAAATTGCCCCAGCGCAGCCGGCTTGACGGACTGAACGCGCTGCTTTCACTCCGTACAGAGGAAAATCCGGGAAACAGGTGCGGAAAATCTTCTGGGATTTTGCGGTAGCCGACGGGACGAACCGTGGCCGATCCGGTCGTACCACTGGAACATTGAAGATCGAAATTCCATTTGGTTTTGGTTGATTCGTTTTCATAGGCCGGGTTGAGTTGGTATGCGGAATGGGTGAGAGCTCAGAACGGGCGGAAGGCAGAGGGCGGGCGGGGTTGAACCGGGAAGTCTTGCGGGTCCAGCGAACGGACCGTCCCGCCAGGAGCACGGGGCTTCCAAGTGTGCATTCCCTCCGGCGTCAGTGGGAGACGGACAACAAACTGTTTCTCCTGGCGCTGCGTGTGGAAGCGAGACTTGTTTCCTGGTCGTGCTCATGTTTCACGAGCCTCGCTGCCATTATTCAGCCCAGCGGCCCGGTGTCAATGCACAAATCACCGCAAAATCACGGCAATCTCCGCAGTTGTGCTCGAACGCCGGGCTGCGCCAAGCTGCGCCGCGTGAGGCGACAAACGCTGATCTTATTCGCTGGGGTCCTGATCACCGCGGGTAGTTCGCTCCGCGCGGGACAAGGCGGGACGTTTGCGCGTGTGCCGCTGGAAACCAAGCTCCGTTTTCGGCTCTCCCTGCCAGGATCATCGAGGCGATGGCGTTGATCACGCCGAGGAACTGGTGATTCTGCCCGATGATTTTCACCAGCCCGGCCTTGTGCTCCGAGAACAGCGTGAAATTCTCCACCAGGTCGAGCAACCGCGTCCGGTCGCACGTCCCGCGCAGCATCACCTCCAGCGACACCCGGCGCGGCTCGTCCTCGCGCTCGATGCGGTTGAGGCCCGTGCGGAAGCACCTCGAAGAATCGTTACCAATCCGCCGTAAGCGAGCCGACCGGGGGAAGTCCGAAGTGCGAACTCCGAATTACGAAGTTCAGCCAGTTCGACAATCGAAATTCGTCATTCGGCATTGCCACCGCGCCGGGCTTCTTCAACTCGATGACCACCAGCGGCAGGCCGTTGACGAAGCCGACCGGGGGAAGTCCGAAGTGCGAAGTCCGAATTACGAAGTTCAGTCAGTTCGACAATCGAAACTCGTCATTCGGCATTTCCTCCGCGCCGGTGACGCTGAACTGGCTGACCAGCAGGAAATCATTGTTCGCCGGCTGCTCCCAATCAATCACGCGCAACCGCTCCGTCTTCTGCCCGCCGCTCACTTCTCCTCACCGGGGAGATGCCGCTCTGAGTTCAAAGATTTGAAATCGCGTTTTCCAAGTGAATGGATTCTTCAGGAAACAGACCAAGCGAGGTTATCTGACGTCGGGCTCCCGCAATGTCGCCCGTGAAAAGGACGACGATTAAATCCTTCATGGCGCGTGTGCAGCAGACATAGAACAGGCGTCTTGTCCTTTCGACTGTGGTTTCCTTGCCCTCTCGCCTGTTCGCCTCATCGCGGTCTGACAGAGGCTTAATGCCTAAATATTTGTCGTAAGAAAATTGCACGTGTGTTCCTTCGTCATCATCGAGGACGACGAGAACGCGCTCGAATTCCGCGCCTTTAATGCCTTGCTGCGTGGAGAAGGGGGAATCGTCGTTGACGTAATCATAGTAGCCCCAGAATTGCGCTGAAGGCAATGCGAGGAACGCTTCCATCGCTGCGATTTCTTTCGTTAATTCCTCTCCATCATCCTCTTCTTTGGCTGCTTCTGGCTTTTCTCCACGCTCCGCATCATTCTGCGGAGGCAGTTGGAGATACGACAGGATTCTAGGGTCTAGCGGTATCACTTTTGAATCATGAAGCAGACGCAGGACATCAGCATTGGTTGCCCGCGATCCTGGCTCCATCATCTGTTGCAAAGTTTCAGTAAAGCGCCGTAGCTCCGCAAGCCGCGACGCCACGTTAACTCCGATCAGATTCTTGCGCTCCAAGAGCGGCGATTGCGTTCTCAGAAATTGCATAACCTCGAATTCGCGTCCATTCTTAGCCGCGTCAACAAGCGGCAAAACGAAGCCATTGAATGGGCGAACCGGCCAGGCGGTGCCATCCAAGAAACCGTTCTTGAATTTGTCGGGAGCTTTATCATTCAGCGCCGAATAAAGATCACCGAAGCCGAGGCGCTTGGCAGCCATACGGTGGACGATGACAAGGAGCTTAACTGCGTCAACACCCCTGTCAGTCTTCCATGCGGGGTCATCAGTTCTTTCAGCAGCCCATGCACGAACCTGCGCAATCCGTTGGTCTCGTCTATCATCAGCCGGAAGTATGCAAATATTCGCACTGCCGAGCACGCTCACCTGAGCGCCCTCAGGTCCCGTCATTCGCCCTCGCGTTTGAACTACGGGGTCGCCGTCTCGCCTGATCGCGTTGGCGACAGCGAGCACCGAGGCTGGACACCGGAAGTTCTCAGGTTTCGTGATGTTGGCCCAGCCAGCCTCTGCCGAGATCGTCCCGATTCCTGTCAAATAAATGCGCTGCATGGGGTCACCAAAAAAGCCCAGGCAAAACCGATCTCCCAGTTCCAGAGCCACCGCCTTGAGAGCCGACACCACGCTTTCTGCGGTATCTTGACTCTCATCAACTAAGAAGAATGGAAACTGTTGGGCCACGAGCGTTCTCATGAGTGGGCGCTCAACGATGAATTGCGGCACCATTTTGATTATGTCGTCGTGCCCCAGGATGCCGTTGACGTAATCGCTTCCTGTTCCGTAGCTAAACGAAAGGACGCGGCCAATCCGCGCCCGCTGTTGCTCGTACCGGACGATATCACGCCGGTTTTTATCGCGCGTGCGTTGCTGCACGCGCGGGCCGAAACTGGCAGCAGTCTCCCTCAATTCCACGAGCTTTTCTTCGATCCGACTTGTCACCCAAGATTGGATGTCGGATTGGAAGGAACGTACGAGTGTCCAAAGGAAACTGTGGATCGTCGAAACATGAACGAGAGGGTTTTCCCTCACGTCTGCCCGTATCTCTCCGACAGCAACCTCGGTGTATGTGATGCAGGCTACCCTTTGACGTCGGAGCTTCAGCCTGTTGCCGTGCTTGGCGAGAATCTCCATCACCCCTTTAATCAAAGAGGTGGTCTTACCCGATCCAGCGCCCGCGACCATCAAAAAACTTTGCGGTGGCGTCGAGTTCAAGCAGCCGTAAAGTTGACGGTCCGCCCCGGTATCCTTTTGCTCAACGCGGTTGCTCATCCGGCAGCCTCCGCGGGTTCCGCAGGAGCAACCGCGCCGGCTGTTGTCGTGGCCGCGGTCTCCGTCGTTTCAGGCAATGCTGTGGGCCGTTCAAAACTGACTTTGCTATCAAGCCACTGCAAGCCCTCTTTGATATAAAGGGGGACACGCCAACTCGTCGGAAACCTTGTCAGAATACCCAGAGCAAACTTCGTTTTGTCGAACGATTGCCCTGTAACTCGCTTGTGGAGGCCAGAAGCGAGATCGCCAGGAGTTGCAGGGGGCGTTCGTAACTTCAGGCCGATTGGGCGTTGCTCCTCAGCTTGGCACCAGTCTGCATTTTCGAGGCCGAAGGCTTCCTCAATGGTTCGCCCGCACAGCCTCGCCGTCACGCCATTCCAGGTCACATCAGTTGGGATTTGGTACGTCACGCGGACTTTGAAACTGTCGCCACCCCCGACTTCCTGCAACTTTTCAGCAGCGGTAGCAGCGAACAGCTCTGCGATCGTCTGTTTCTTCGGAAGCCATTGGATCAACGTCTGGTTCGACGTGAGGGCACCCGGTTCAGAAGCTAGACACTTCTTGCCGGCCCGCGACACAGGAGGCTGACCATTCTCCGCATTTGGAACCTCGAATTCTGTAGGCTCATTCTCATCCTCCTCCAGGGTATCAGCCACGAGAGTGACGCTATCCAAGTCAGTAATGACAAGAGCCACAAGACCGAGGAACTCAATCAACGACTTGAACCGATGCGCGAAAGCACCCCCTACCTCAAGGATGCTAAGGCATGCGGACCGCAAGGAAACAGCTTCCTGCTCAATCATCACAGGGAGCAACAGCCGCTCAACGTTGCCTTCGACGAGGATGGCAGCATCGGCGAAAAACAGGTCGCAGTGCGTCAGCTTCAGGTATCGCTGAAGGAAATCCCGATCCTTTGGGTTCTGGTTATGGAATGTCGACAGATTCAATACTTCCGTCGTCTGTTCGCCGTCGGTGTTCGTCCGCCGAAAGTATCTAATGGGCTGAAAGCCGCGCTCGTATAGAATATGGGGCGAATGTGTTGTTACGACCGTTTGGCTACGAAAAAGAGTGGCGTCTTCGCCGGTCTCCTTCATTAAGTCTAGCACGTTTCGGATGAACACCTGCTGAAGCTGAGCGTGCATGTGCGCCTCCGGCTCCTCGATGAAGATCAGATGCAACGGAGCCCGGTTCTCGCCATCAGCGATCCACTCGGCGTGTCGGTCCAGTATCTCGACCACCATAAAAATGAGGTGTTTGAAGCCCAGACCATTGTAGCTATCGGGAAGCCGTAAAGCGTCCGCGCCATCCCCCAAGACGTAATGCACGCGAGAGTCTTGGCTCATGATCGTTGCCGGATTAAGAGCCGACTTGATCTCTAGTCTGGGATTGTAGAGACCCGGATACCCCAGCTTTGAGATGCGGCTGAGTGTGTCCCTGAATACGTCAGCCAAGTGCTCATCGAGGCCGAGCTCCGAGTCGAACAGAGCCCTCAAAACGTTGTGATCTTCCTGCCGCTGCTCCAAGTTCCTCTTGTAGAATCTGCTTAGTCGCTTCGAGAGATCCTCGGATCGTCCTGCGCCTGATCCGCTGCCTGACGACGGATCTGTCAGATGTTTCTGAGCGGCGATATTGTCGACTTTGACCAGAGATTTCAGGACAGATGCACCGCCAGGCTCATTCCCCAGCGGCAACGGCTTGTAGCCCTTTTTGGGTTCATGGACATCATCGAACTGGGCTCGGTCGAGAACGTAATATCGGAACTCAAATTCCTTCAGCAACTCTTTCTGCAAATAGTCAGTCAGGCTCTTTGGCCAGGGGACGTATTTCTCGTTCTCCCGCTGCTTCAAAGTAGCCGCTTTAGACTGAGCTTCCTTGCGAGCAGCACGGAACTTCTGCAAAAGCTCTGCTTGGTTCCGCGCCGCAAACTCAATACGGACGCCGACTTGCGTGCCCTGCCATTTGAAGCTCGGCAACAGCGGCATTACCAGAAGCAGATCAGTGGCCACCACCTCGAACCAGAGGTCGAGACTGATGGAAGGCAGATCCTGCACCTCTGCACCTTCCGCCGGCGGGTTTCCCAGCTTGTCAAACTCCTTCCAACATGAGGAGTTGAAATCATAGAGTGAGAACTTTTCTTTAGACCCCGAGGCAAACGCATGAATGGCCTGAGTCGCGGAGGTCTTGCCGCTGTTATTGGATCCAACAAAAATCGAAATGTCGGACGCCAGCTCAATACGCACGTCTTTCATTCGCCGGTAGTTCTTGAGTCTGTATGAATGAAGATGCATTTGATGTTTTTCTGTTAGAGTTCGCCATCCTTGCGGAACCAGTCGGAATTGTTGAACGGCGGGTTGGCGAGGACGAAGTCGAAGCGGCCGGTGGCGTCGTGCGGGTCGTCGTAGTAGCTGTTGATGTTGCCGCCGTGTTTGATTTCGCCTTCGAGGCCGTGGACGGCGAGGTTCAGGCGGCAGAGGCGTCCGGTTTCGTCGGTTTTCTCGACGCCGTGGATGGAGAGTTCGGCGGCGGGATTCTTTTTATGCTCGGAGACGAAGCGGGCCGAGGAGACGAACATGCCGCCCGAAGTGCTAGCGCACGGCCACCGTTTCCCACGGACGCGACGGGATTTCACATGTTTCATTCCACGGTTAACGCAGCTTGAATTGGCCAACCGCAAGGTTTCGAGGATGCGCCCATGATAGGGCTCGATGACTTCGGTGAGGAGGCGGACGATGCTGCTGGGGGTGTAAAATTCGCCGCCGCCCTGGCCCTCGCTCATGGCGAACTCGCCTCGCCCCGTGGGAGAACCCTGGACCGGCCCACTGAAGGCAGAAGCAGCCACTCTCTCCCACGGGGCGAGGAAGTATTCGTAGATGCGCTCGAAGGCGTCGTAGTCCATCGAGGCGGGAATCTCGGAGACTTTCTTGAGCAGTTCCTTGAGGAGGGTGCTGGTGAAGAGGTTGTAGGTCTTGGGCAGGACGCCGGCGAGCTGCGGGTTGTGCTTCTCGATGTCGCGCATGGCGGCATTGACCTTCGCGCCGATGTTCTCGGCTTCGGGGCGGTTGAGCATGTAATCGAACCGTGCCTCGGCGGGCAGATAGAGGATGCCCTCGGCGTGATAGGCGGCGGGTTCATCCAGCCGCGAGCCGCGGCGGGACACGCGGGGCGCGCCCTCACCCCCGGCCCCTCTCCCAGAGGTAGAGGGGAGTTCCAGCTTCGCGCGGTGGGCAGCGAAGCGGACTTCGGCGAAGCGCAGGAAGATCAAGCCGAGGACAGGCGCGGAGTATTCCTGAGCTTTCAGGCCGGAGTTGGCGCGGAACTGGTCGGCGGCGTCCCAGAGGCGTTTTTCCAGCCTGGCGGTGTCGGTGTCTTTTTCGGATGGAGCGATCCAGTGCATCGTCTGCCGACAGCGTAATCCTCGGGAGGTTCCCGGCAAAGGCAAAAACGGCGCGCCCGTAGCGAGCGGTGCGTACTCAGGCTAACAAGAGCAGAACAGCCATCCCGGCCAGGGTGGTCAGGATCGTAACGGGAATGCCGAATTTGGCGTAGTCCCAGAAACCCACTTCCAGGTGTCCGCGCGCCGATTCGACCACGATGATGTTGGCCACGGATCCCAGGATGGTAAGGTTGCCGGCAAAGGTGGTCGCCAGGGCCAGCACCTTCCACATCAATTCGGGCTGCGCGAAATTGCCGATCCATTTTCCGGCCACGAGCACAAAGGGCACATTGGAGAAAATGTTGGAACCGAGCGTGGAAAACCACGCCAGGTTCCAGGGCTGCGTGGCCGCGCTCTGCCCCATGATTCCCTTGACGCGATGATACGCCTGATCCGGCAAACCGGTTCCGTTCAGCCCTTCCACGACCACAAACAACGCGGCGAAAAACACCAGGAGATGCCAGTCCACCAGCTTTAACACTTCATGGGTGTCGCGGCGGGCCAGCACCATGATCAGCGCTGCTCCGCCCAACGCCGTCCACGACAAATTGAATCCCGCGATGAATCCCAGAAACACCAAGGCCAACACTCCCGTCGTCATGCCCAACAATCTTCGGTCCAACCGCCGCGCCGGTGACGCCGTGCGCTGGATGACGGCGCTGGCCAAGACTCGGCGAAAACCGGCCCGCAGGATGAGATACTGGAGGATCAGCCCCAAGGAGGCGGCGGGGAGCAACGCTGCCGAAAACCGGACGAAAGAAATGTGCGACAGATGGCCGATGATCATGTTTTGCGGATTGCCGACGAGCGTCGCCACGCTCCCGATGTTGGCGCTCATCGACAACGCCATCAGATAGGGAAGCAACGGCAGTTGGCCGCGCACCATGACCGCCACCACCAGCGGCGTCAGCATCAGGCAGACGGTGTCATTGACGAGCAGCGCCGACAGAATGCCCGAAGTCAAAATCAAATAGAGCAGCAAGGCTTGCGGTGATTTGGCCTTTTGGAGGACCCAATCCGCAGCCCAGTCAAAAAATCCCGCCAGATACAGGTAGGCCGAAATCAGCATCATCCCCAGCAACAGCACCAGCGTGTCGTAATCGACCGCCCGATACGCCCGCTCTGGCGTCATCACACCGGTGGCCACCATCAAGACCGATCCCAGCAGCGCCGCGGCCGGCCGGTTCAAGGGCAGAATCTTCAACCGCCGCCCGCTGATGAGCACGTAGGTCAATGCAAAAACCAATATCGCCGCTATCTCATGTCTGTTGTTCATCATGCGTTGGAGTTCACGAGTGGCCCGTGCAACCCCGGCCTCCTTTGACCAGGCCGTTAAGCCGGCGTGGTTGTCTCTCCACGATCACGGTGACGCGCACCGGCGCGGTTTGTGGTTGGCATGGCTCGCAAAGCATATCGGGCATCCTGCTTGATCCGCCGCAAAAGTGAGCGATTTCCATCTTCCCGTAAAGATCGAAGGCGCGCAGCACGCGTGACTGAGCTGTCCCGATGCCGCAGGAGCGCAGGCATCCATGCCTACGCTCCATTGAATCATCAAAAGACTTGCCGCCATTCCTGCCGAATCGCATGCTTGAAAGCCATGAATTCCAGACCTTCAGCCGCCGTTTGCCTGCTGCTGCTCACCGCGCCCCTCTTCTGCGGATCGGCTCGCTCTGCCGATGCGCCAGCCAAGCCATCCCGTGGCGATCAGATGATTGCCGAATATTTCCGCGCTGAAACAGCGGCCTTGACGGAACGCTGCCTGGCCGGCATCAACACGGCGGACGATTGGAAAGCGAAACGCGGGCCGTACCGGGAGCAGTTGTTCGAAATGCTCTGCCTCTCTCCCCTGCCCCCTCGAACCGATCTCCAAGCCGCCATCACCGGCAAAATCGAGCACGAACTGTTCACCGTTGAGAAACTGCATTTTCAGTCCATGCCGGGACTGTATGTCACGGCCAATCTCTACCTTCCCAAGAGCCTGCCCAAGCCGGCGCCGGCCATCCTTTACGTGTGCGGTCACGGGCCGGTCATCAAGAATGGCATCAGCTACGGCAACAAGACCGCCTACCAGCATCACGGAGCCTGGTTTGCGCGGAATGGTTACGTGTGCCTCATCATCGACACGGTGCAGCTCGGGGAGATTCAAGGCCTTCACCACGGCACCTATCGCGAGGGCATGTGGTGGTGGAATGCGCGCGGCTACAGCTCGGCGGGCGCCGAGGCCTGGAATTGCATCCGCGCACTGGATTACCTGGAGTCGCGTCCGGAAGTGGACGCGACGCGGCTCGGCGTGACCGGCCGCTCCGGCGGCGGCGCTTATAGCTGGTGGGTGACCGCTTTAGATGACCGCATCAAGGCGGCCGCCCCCGTCGCCGGCATCACCGACCTGCAAAACCACGTGGTCGATGGCACCGTGGAAGGGCATTGCGATTGTATGTTCACGGTCAACACCTATTGCTGGGATTATCCTTTGGTGGCCGCTCTGGCAGCGCCGCGCCCGTTGCTCATCTGCAACAGCGACAAAGACTCAATCTTTCCGCTCGATGGCGTTGTCCGCCTCCATGCCAAAGTGGCCAGAATCTACAAGCTCCTGGGAGCCACCAATAACCTTGGGCTGTTGATAACCGAAGGCCCGCACAAGGACACTCAGGATTTGCAGTTGCCGGTCTTCCGCTGGTTTAACCGCCATCTCAAAGGCGAGGACCCCGTCATCGAGATGGCCGCCACCAAGTTCTTTGAGCCGGAACAACTCAAGGTCTTTGACCAACTCCCGGCTGACGAACGAACCAGCAAAATCCACGAAACCTTTGTTCCCATGGCACCGGCCCCGGCCGTGCCGCAGTCATCGGAGGCTTGGGGCACACAGCGCGAGGCCTGGATGGCTGCTTTGAAAGAAAAATGTTTTCGCGGCTGGCCCACCGAACCGGGCGATCTTAGATTGGAACGTGTTGTCTCAGCGGAGCAGGACGGCCTTCAATTGCAGGTTTACGAGTTCAACTCGCAGCCCGGCGTGCGGCTGCGGATGTATCTCCTGCTGCCTGCCGGCCCCAAGCAAGCTGGAACAGTCATGGTCACGGACGTACTCGATGAGCAAGGTTGGCCCAAGTGTCTGGCCATGCTGCAAAAGGATTTTTCCGGAGTGCTCAGCCAAGAACTGGCCGGCGCGACTCTGTCATCGGCTATGATCGAAGAAGGCGCCGAAGCATTGGCCAAGCTCAGGCAAAACCTGCTGGGAGAGCAAATGAGGATTGTTTGGGCCTATGTCGTTCCTCGAGGCATTGGCCTCACAGCCTGGTCGCAGAGTGAACGAAAGCGAATCCAAGTCCGCCGCCGCTTTATGCTGCTGGGACAAACGTTGGACGGCATGCGCGTCTGGGACATCCGCCGCGCCGCCCAGGCTTTGCTTTCCATTCCAGAAGCCAAGGGAGCCGCTCTCTCGTTCGCGGGCGAGGCAAACATGGGAGTGAACCTATTGTATGCTTCCCTCTTCGAACCTGCTTTTCAAGGATCAAGCGCCCTCAACCTTCTCAAGCTCCCTGAATCCCATCGCCTTGGCCCGGATTACCTCAACGTCTTGCGCATCCTCGATATCCCGCCAGCCGTCGCCATGGCCTTGGAACGGTTTCCCGTCCGCGTCAGCCAGGAGGACTTGCCGAAGTGTGAGTACGCCAACGGCGTCGCCCAAAAACTCGGCTGGCCCCAGGGCGTACAGGCATTGACCGCTGCCAAGTCTGAGTAAACCGACTGGGCGCCGCTTTGGCGCATGGCCTGTGCAGGGCCAATGCTTGGCGTGAGCCAAGCTATTGAAGGTGAAGTGATCATCACT
>CAYIIH010000302.1:0-10762 GCA_964363225.1 uncultured Verrucomicrobiota bacterium
CCCACCTGCCCACCCCGATAGGGCGACACCGCCTTCTCGGGCACGACCAGCCCGTTCCTTTTGTCGCAAGCACCGGGAACGATCTCGCCTAATCTCACCACGGTGACGAACTCCAACGCCGATACGGGCACCAACTCGCTCATGGTCACTTGGCAGTTTAAGGATACTCAAGCCGGCAATTGGCTCCGTCTGGTGGCCCAAGGCCCCGGAACGCCCAATCCGGTCATCGACCTCCGTCTGCCCATTTCCTTCCGCCTGTTACTGCTGCCGGCGGGTTCAACAACTAACACGCTGACGGTGAGCAAGTTGGCTGATCGGACGAACGCCATCGGCGACAACGTCACCTTCCAGGTCAGCGCGGTGGGAGCAGGGGCGATCACCTATCAATGGCGGTTCAACGGGACTGACCTTGCGGGGAAGACGGGCGACAAGTTGACGCTTTCCAACGTTCAAACCAACCAAGCAGGCGAATACTCGGTGGCGGTGAGCAGTGATGCCGGCTGCTCGGCCATCAGCGGCGCTCTCCTGACGGTCACGGAGACCAAGCCGCCGCCGGGCCCGCTCACCATTGCTCGCAACGGGAATACGGCTGTTCTGACTTGGGAAGGCGCGTTCATCCTGCAATCCTCCGCTTCGCTATCGGGTTCATACAGCGATGTGGCTGGGGCGGTGAACGGGCATAATGTTGAGAACATATCCGCCACGCCGCAGATGTTTTATCGGCTGAGGAATTGAGTGAACGGCTGGGCGGGTTTGGAGCGGCGACTTTCCTGTCGCTGAGGTTGGGCGGCTGGAAAGCCGCCCCTCCAAAGTGGGGTTTATGAGTAGCCGCCTCGTCTCTTGGCCGCGCACTATGCCCTTGAATTGTAGCAGCCGACGTAAGGAGGCTCATTTCAATTTCGGATTTTTCAGTCGGAGTTCGTTCGCAGATGGAGCGCGGAGGCCCACATCCGCGAGCGCAACGACCAGATTATGGGCGGCGGATGCAGGCGTCCGCGCTCCTTGACAAGAACTGAGATGCGCCGATTGCGCTCATAGCTGGAAATGATTCATCGCCAAGCTCAGGTTTTTTATACAAATTCCTGAAAACCGGTGTCTATCGATTGAACTGTGAAACGTGAAACAATGGCCGGGATGGGCTGGTGCGAACGCCTTTACAGGGCGAAAGCAACAGAACTGATCCTTTATGGCCGAGTTCTTGGTTTAAGCCACAGCGAGGCGGAGGATGTCTTGCACGAGACGTTTGTCCGCCTGATGCAGAGGTCCGAGCCACCTGAAAACGCCGAGCATTATTGCGTCCGGTCTTTTCGCAACAGCGCGTTTAATTACCGGCGGAGCCTTTGGCGGCGGCTGACTCGGGAGTTGGAATCCTGGCGGTGGTTTGAACGGTCGGAAAGCGAAACGGACACAGAGCGGGCGGCGATGCGGTGTCTGGCCAAACTCCCTTCCGACCAGCGGGAAGTGATCGTGCTCAGAATTTGGCATCGCTACACGTATGAGGCGATCGGCGAGTTGCTTGGCCTGTCGCCCAACACAGTGGCGGGTCGTTACCGTTACGGCCTGCAAAAGTTGAAAGCATGCCTGGAAGGAATGAATTATGAACGAACTGAACTCATTGGAGAACCGGTTGGGACGGTGGAAACCCCGCCGTCCCTCAGCGAAGCTTCACGCGCATCTTTTCTCGGTTGCTAACCCTCCGGACACCGGTCTCTGGCTGTCCTGGACAGAGACGCGGCGCTGGTGGGTGCCCGCCATGGGCTGTTTGTTGTTGGCTTTGCTGACTTTAAACCCGCGCCACTCACAATTGAAATATCTGGCCGAGGCGGGAACGAACCAACCCTTCGACGCGACGGCTTGGAGCAACCGAAACATCGCCGCCTACACCCCCGCCGATTTTCAAAGCGAACAAAATGCCTTGCCCAGAGCGACTGTGGAATGGACCTTCGGCACCCGTTCCTCCACCGGCAAAGGATCGGTGCTCCATTTTGAAACCAACCGTTTAATGCGCTGATCCATGAGCAATGGTTCCACGAAACCGTCCGATGAGAAGGGCCGCCCGCCCGCCCGGGAGCCGCACCCGGCGCGCGCCGAGAAATCCAAAGGAGCTGAAGTGAAAGAAAAGGCCGCTCCACCCAAGCCGCCGGCCAAAGGTCCTCCGCCGTCCGGGCCGCTCCCGCCGGCCCTTTTTCGCCGGCTGGACTGGTTTACTTTTGCCTTAACCACGCTGCTGGTCTTCATCGGTTATTACTACACTTTGGCGCCGGACTTGACGCTGGAAGATGCGGGCGAACTGGCGGTCGGCTCGTTTTATGCCGGCGTGCCGCACCCGCCGGGCTATCCGGTCTGGACGATTTACACCTGGCTGTTTACGGTCTTGGTGCCGATCTCGAACATTGCCTGGAGAGTGGCGCTCTCGTCCGCGGTGGCGGGCGCCTTGGCCAGCGGTCTGCTGGCGCTCCTGGTTTCCCGCGGCAGCAGCATGATGCTGGAGGGCATTGCCGACCTGAAGAACATCGAGCGCCGCTGGGAAAGCGGGCTTTGCACGGTGTCGGGCTTTGTGTCGGGGGCGTTATTGGCCTTCAACGGGTTCATGTGGAGCCAGGCAGTCATTGTGGAGGTCTATACCTTCAGTGTGCTGTCGTTTCTGGCCGTGCTCTGCTTCTTGTTGCGGTGGATTTACGCGCCGGATCAGCGGCGGTATCTTTACTGGGCTTCGTTCCTTTTCGGAATCTGTTTCACCAATCATCAAACGCTCATTGTCGCCACCATGGGCATTGAAGTCGCCGTGCTGGCGGCGCAACCGAAGCTGGGGCGCGACCTGTTTTTCATCAACAGCCTCTTTTACGTTCTGGGTCTCATTGCCAAAGCCAAAGGAATCATCACGTCGTTTGACAACAATCTGCCGCTCTATGTCATCTATAACTTCGTCGGCCTCGGTTCGATGCTGGTCTGCGGCATTGTCACGCTGAAAACAAAACAGATTCTAACGGAGTGGAAGACCATCTTGATCGTGGCCTTGGTCTGGTTTGCCGGCGCCGCCTTTTATTTTTACATGCCGATTGCGTCCATGACCAATCCGCCCCTGAACTGGGGTTATCCGCGCACGGCCGAAGGCTTCTGGCATGCGTTGACGCGGGGCCAGTACGACAAGACCAATCCCACGACAGATTTAGGCAGGTTTTTCAGCCAGATCGGCATGTACCTCGAGGGAGCCGTGGAAGAGTTCAACTTTGTCTATCTGCTGGTCGCGTTGATTCCCTTTTTGTTTTTCCAAAGGCTGCAAAAGCGGGAGCGCGCCTGGCTGATCGGATTGACCGCCATTTACCTCTGCCTGGCGGTGCTGCTGTTGATCCTCCTGAATCCTTCGACCGACCGGCAAAGCCGCGAGCAGGCGCGGGTCTTCTTCACCGCGTCCTACGTGATCATCGCCATTGGCATTGGCTATGGATTGACCCTGATGGGCGGATTGCTGGCCACGCAATACGAGAAGGTTTTCGATTGGCCATTGATCGGTGAAGTTGGCCAAACCCGCTTTCTGGCCTTGTGCGCCGGGGCCGGGGCGGCGGGTATTGCGCTCTACGCGCTGGTGCGGATGGAGAGCCAATTCACTCTCGACAAAGCCACCGCCATTTTTGCGCTCGTTCTGGCGCTGCTGTTCGTCGTCACGATCTGGGTCTCAACGAAGCGCGCGCCGCTCCTCATCCTGCTGGGCATTTTTGCCGTCATGCCGGCCTATTCGATTCTGACGCATTGGTCCGATAACGAGCAGCGCGGCCACCTGTTCGGATACTGGTTCGGGCATGACATGTTCACGCCGCCCTTCCAGGGTCCGGATCGCCAGCCGATTTACCCGGAGATGACCCGCAACGCCATTTTGTTTGGGGGAACGGACCCCGGCCGGTTCAATCCGACCTACATGATTTTTTGCGAGAGTTTTGTTCCGCCGGAAAAGAAGCTGGATTCCAAGTTCGACCGGCGGGACGTTTATTTGATCACCCAGAACGCCCTGGCGGACGGCACCTACCTGAGCTATATCCGGGCCCATTACAACCGGAGCGCGCAGGAGGATCCGCCGTTCTTCCAGGAATTCTTCCGCACGCAGCGGCAACGGAATGAAGGCAGATCCAATATTGTCGCACGCGCGTTTGCCCCGCTGGACCGCTTTTTCACCCGGCTGGGGGCGAAGATCGAGAAGCGGCGCCGGGCGGACGGAATCTATCCGCGCAAGGACAACACGAACGAACTGACGCTGGGCGAAGCCCTGCCGATGGGCGACGTCGGCGCCTACTATTCCAAGGAGATTATTACGCCGACGGTGCAGGATTCGCAGATTGCTTTTCAGGAGTACATTGCCGATGCCCAAGCGCGGTTGCAGCATGACATGCAATTCCCGAATGAGCCCAAGCAGATCAGACCGGGAGAGGACGTGCGGGTGGTGGACAACCGGATTTCGGTTTCCGGCCAGGTGGCGGTCATGGCCATCAATGGCTTGCTGACCAAGGTCCTCTTCGACAAGAATCCGACCAACGAATTCTTTGTGGAAGAAAGTTTCCCGCTCGACTGGATGTATCCCTACCTCACGCCCTACGGCATTATCATGAAGATCAATCGCCAGCCGGTGCCGGAGCTTACGGGAGAAATGGTCCGGAAAGACCATGAATTTTGGAGCCAGTACTCGCAGCGGTTAACCGGCAATTGGATCACCTACGACACCACCGTCAAACAAATCTGCGATTTTGCCGAAAAGACCTACCTGCGCCGCGATTTTGCCGGTTTTAAGGGCGACGCCAAATTCGTCCGTGATGACAACGCGCAGAAGGCCTTTTCCAAACTGCGCAGCGCCATCGGCAAACTTTACTATTGGCACATTGCCCAGGCCAAAACGCCCCTCGAAAACCAGCGCATGCTGAAGGAAGCCGATTTTGCCTTCCGCCAGGCTTTCGCTTTTTGCCCCTACAGTCCGGAAGCAGTCTATAACTACGTGCAACTGCTGGTGAACATCAACCGGGTGGCCGATGCGGAACTGATCGTCCAGACCTGCTTGAAGTTTGATCCGGAGAACCCGGCCATGCAGGGGCTGGGCGTCAACTTGCAGGACATCAAGAAAGGCCAGGCCAGCGCCCTGCAAGCGCAGACCCAGGTGTCGCAAGTTGAGGCGCAATTCCGGGCCAGCCCCACCAATCTTCAGCTCGCCTTTCAACTGGCTTCGCTTTACGTGCAAATGCAGCGGACGAATCAGGCCTTGCAGCTTCTCGACCAGCTCATTGCCCATCCCAAGGCCGACCCCACCACCCTCCTGTCGGTGGCGCAGGCTTATGCGCAATTGGGGAATTCCGTACGTTTGGAAGTCGCCCTGCAAAAGCTGGTCTCTTTAATGCCCGACAACCCGGAAGCGTGGTATGACCTGGCACGGTCCCAAGTTGTTCTCAACAAAATAGCGCCGGCCTTGCAGTCGCTGGCCAAGGCCATTCAATTGAGCCAATTGCGTCTGACGCAGCAGCCGGGCGCGAAAAACCTGATGGCCGAAGCCAAGAACGACCCGACGTTTGCCGCCCTCCGGCAGAACCCCGAATTCCTGAGCCTGGTTTCCCCGCCCTAGCCGACCCAACGCGCCTCACGGACCCAACGGCTTCGCATCCCGTCCCTTGCTACTTGCAGCCGGCCAAACTTGAGAATTGAGCCGTGACGGCTTGGTTGAGGGTTGAGTGCGGAGGTTGAAATCTGGTGGAGGCGTTTGGCGTCGAAACAACGCCCTTGGCAGAAGCGGGCCGCTGCGGTAGCTTCGCTTCGTTATGGGTCTGACCAGTCAAAAGCTTATTGTCAAAGAAAGCTACCGCGCCCGGCGCAAGGTGGCCGTCAATTTCCTGATCGACTCGGGGGCGGTTTACAGCCTGGTGCCGAGTGTCACGCTCAGGAAGTTGGGCATTCGTCCCCACCGAAAGGTGGATTTTGCCCTGGCCGATGGAACGGCCATCACCCGCCAAGTGGGCGACGCCTACTTCGAGTTCCAAGGGGAGGGAGGCGCCGCGCCGGTGATTTTTGGCGAGAAGGGTGATGAGCCCCTGCTGGGCGCGACCACCTTGGAGAGCCTTGGATTGATGCTCGACCCTTTCCGGCGGCGATTGATTCCGATGCGCATGTTGCTGGCCTGAACGCGAGGCGAGGCGTCAACGTTAGGAATAGAAGAGGCGGTGTCCAGCCGCACCTGCACGATCGCGTTACCGCCCCCCAGTGCCTTCCAGTTGCTTCCTGATGTGGGGGTAACGGCGGCTTTCAGCGGGGCGGCGCCTGCAGTTCGTAATTCAGCACCGAAAGGCAGTACAAGGCGGCCGTTTCACTCCGCAGCACGAGCGGACCCAGGCTGATCGGCAGGGCGCCGGCGGCGCGGATGGCGTTCATCTCGGCCGGCGTGAAATCGCCTTCCGGCCCCACCCAGACAGCAATGCTGGCGGGCAGATGCTGGTGCTCCTGGAAAAACGTTTGAAAATAATGGCGCGGATGCCTGGCACCGTCCTGCAAGCTTGCCACCAGGGAAAGTTCCGCCCGCTCGCCGCCGGCCAGAAAGGCCGGCAGGGTGATCGGGACATCGATCCGGGGCAGCCACGCCGAGTCGCATTGCTTGATCGCTTCGATGGCGGTGCCCAGCCATTTTTCCACCTTGTGAGCGGCCGTCTCGCTTTCCAGTTGCGTGACCGTTCTTTCCGAAAGCAGCGGCACAATGCGGTGCGCTCCGAGTTCGGTCGCCTTTTGCACGATGGAATCCATCGTTTTGCCCTTGGGAATGGCTTGCAGCAGCGTCAACTGGCAAGACAGGGCAGGGATAAGGTTCTTCTGCACGACCCGGAGCGTGACGGCGCGGGGAGCCAGTTCCTGCACTTCACAGAGCAATTCGCAACCCTGGCCATCCAAGGCCACGACTCGTTCGCCCCGCCGCACCCGCAGCACATCCACGGCATGATGCGATTCTTTTTCGGATAGCGGCAAAAGAGCGTTTTGGCTTTGCCGCGGTTCGATGTAAAAACGGTGCATGTTAGCGGAAGAGGTTCCTGGCCTTTTCGAAAAAGCCTTTGCTGAGCGGATTCACGTTGGCATCGCACAACTCGGCGAATTCCTGGAGCTTGGCGCGTTGCTCGCTGTTCAAATGGGCCGGCACTTCGACCGTGACGCGCACGTGCAGATCGCCATGCCCATAGCCCTGGAGGTTCTTCGCGCCTTTGCCTTTGAGACGGAAAATGGTGCCGCTTTGCGTGCCCGGCGGAATCTTGATCTGCGCCTTTCCGGTGAGCGTGGGCACTTCGATCTCGGCCCCGAGGGCGGCCTGGACAAATTGGACGGGCACGTCGCAAATCAAATCATCGCCATCGCGTTGGAAGATTTCATGCGGCTTGACGTGCAGCACCACGTAGAGGTCGCCGGGCGATCCGCCGCGAGTTCCGGCCTCGCCATTGCCGGAGGAGCGCAGCCGCGCGCCCGTATCGACTCCGGGCGGAATCTTCAGTTTGATTTTCGAGGTGCGCTCCTGCCGGCCGGCGCCGTGGCAAACGCGGCACGGCTTCTCAATGATCCGCCCGGCCCCCTCGCAGCGGGAACAGGTCTGCGCAATGCTGAAGATGCCGCGCGAGCTGATCACCTGGCCCCGGCCGCCGCAGGTGGGACAGACCCTCAGGCCGGAGCCGCTTTCCGCGCCGGTGCCACGGCAGGCCTCGCACGCCTCCAATTTCGTGAGCGAGATTTCCTTGTCGCAACCCAGGACCGCCTCCTCAAATTGAATCTCCATGTCGTAGCGAAGGTCCGAGCCGCGTTGCGGTCCGGTGGGGTCCGGCCGGCTGGCGCCGAAAAAGTCGTCAAAGATGCTCCCCGAACCGCCGCCGCCGAAGACCTCGCGGAAAATATCGAACGGATCGTGGAATCCGCCGCCTCGAGCCGCACTATAACCGCGCGCACGCGGATCAAAGGCGGCATGGCCATATTGGTCGTAAGCGGCCCGCTTTTGCGGGTCGCTCAAGGCTTCGTAAGCTTCGCCCAGCTCCTTGAACTTCTCTTCAGCCGTCTTGTCGCCGGGGTTCTTGTCGGGATGATACTTCAACGCCAGCTTGCGGTAGGCCTTTTTGATTTCCTCCTCGCCGACGTTGCGGTCCACGCCCAGAACCTCGTAATAATCTCGCTTGGCCATAGCTTACGCGGCGCCACCCGGTTTCTTCGCGACCACCACTGTGGCGGGGCGGATCAGGCGTTCGCTGAGCTTGTAGCCTTTTCGCAGTTGCTGCAGCACCTGGCCCTCGGCGGCGGCGGACTCCTGCTCGGACACAGCCTCGTGCCAGTTCGGATCGAACGGCTTTTGGGTGGCGTCAATTTCCTCCAAACCCGCCTCGGCGAGCGCGGACTTGAGCTGGTTGTAGATCATGGCCACCCCTGCTCTGAAAGATTCAGCGTTGCTGGAGGGAGCGTTGGTCGCTGCCGTGAGAGCCATGTCGAAATTGTCCAGCACGGGCACCAGTTTGGCGAGAATCGATTCGTTGGCGAACCTGATCGCTTCCTGCCGCTCCCGCGCCGCTCTTTTTCTGAAATTGTCAAAGTCCGCCGTCACTCGCAAAAAGCGGTCGTAGTTCTCATCCGCGCGGGAGGCCCTCGCTTTCAAGTCTTCAAGCTGTTCCGGGGTCCACTCCGCTTTGACCAAGGGCGCGGCCAGCGCCACGGCTTCGGCCTCTGGCGCCGCGGCGGGCGCCCGCTCGGCGGCCGGTTGGGTCTCTGCTTGATCGGTCATTTCTGTCATAGGCAATGGTTCGTCTCTGGTGCGCATCAATGCACTGTTTTCAAAGAGGCCGCAACATACACAAAGCTCCAGCGGAGGGCAACCTTGTTGACGCGATATGCCGTGAGGATTTCAAACGTGGGCAAAAGCGTGCGAGCCATGGTGGACAGATTAGCCAACGCGGGGAGACTCTGAAACCGGTCCGCAATTCGCCATTCACATGAGCTTCTCTTCGTCTTCAGCCACGCGGTTGGTGGCGTCCGCATCGTTTTCCTCTGGGAAACCGAACAGGGAACAACGGACGACAATGAAAGCCCAGTCTTGGCCAAAAAACGGGGAGCGTTTTCCTGGTGATTATGCCCAGGCTTACAATTGCGAGTAGCAGGTCGGTGCGGACAGAAAATACCTCTGCCTCGCCAGAGAGTGCTCTCCCCGCATGCTGCGTGGGAGGAGTGATTTTGTTGCCCCGGCGCGTCCTGTTGGCCCTAGCACAATAAATGTTGTTCCTATGAAAACCGCCCTTCCGATCGTTGCACGCAGGTTTGCGCCACCGTCCCCAACGCCACTTTGCACGTTCTTGATTCTGGTTTGCTTTTGCATTCTGGAGGCCTTGACCACCATGACGAACGCCGGGCCGCCGCCGGTGGCTGATTGGACCACCACTTTGCCGGAGGCGGCCTCCACCAACGCGGTCGCCATTGACAAGTTTGCGCTCACCAGCGCCGTTTCTCTGTTGGCGTCCACTGCCACCACTCCCGCCAATTACGATTTGCGTGACGCCGGCGCCAACCGTTTGTTTGGCGACGCGGATGATGTTGTATATGCGGTGGCGCCGGCCTTCGACAGCAACACCGTCCTCACCTTCACCATCGCCAACGGGCCGCTCCAGCCAGGCCGCGTGCGTTTCTCAACCAAAGCGACGCTGCTCGACCAGAATTCCAATCCGTTGGAGGTGTTCACCCGCGAGTTCACCATCGCCAACCCCGTCCTTGGCCAGATCGAGAACACGGACAACAACGTGCTCGAGGGCGCCACGCCGCTGGTCCTGACGGAGACGCCCGCCGGCAGCGGTTTTTCCACGGTCTTGGCCGCCGGATCATTCTCCACCGGAACGGATTCTGATTACTGGCGGTTGCACGGCGAGGCGGGCGACCACCTTGCCCTCTTGCTGGAGACGGACGATTGGGAGAACTGGCCTTACGTGGCTATCCTGAACGCGTCCGGAGGAGGCATCGCTGGGAGTTGGAACTATTATCCCAATGCCGGGATCAACGATTTCGTTTTGCCGGCGTCCGGCACTTTCTATCTCCAAGCCTATTCAAGCCGGGGACGGCCGGCCCGTTATCAATTGCGCGTGGACATCTCTCGCGGACCGCAATTCGAGTCCGAGGCCAATGACGCACCATCTTCGGCCAACGCCCTCAACCTCACGACCTCTGCCGGCAATTACCAGGCGCGTGTCGCCGGCGCGCTGACCGGCGGCGACACGGCCGGCGACTATTTCCGCATCCCCACCTTGAACGTCGGCAACACCATCCGGGTACAACTGGCTTTGCCTTCGTGCAGCACGCTCAATAAGAGCAATGTTGTCATCAGTGTCGAGCGCGAAGGGAGCAGTGAAGCCCTCGCCGCCAGCAACTCCGGCGCGCTGAATTATGTCGTCGCCGTTGACGGCGTTCACTTCGTCCGTATCACGGCGGACGCCAACCTCGGCTTGCGCGCTCTTTATTTGGCCGACATCCAGGTCACCGACGGCCAGCCGCCGGTGATCACGGCGAGCAGTTGGCCGGAGGAAGGGACGACGAACACGGGCCTCTGGCAGGTGTTCTCGTTGAGTTTTTCGGAGGATTTGGCGGCGGGCACGGTCAATGACGGGGCCAACTACGAGTTGCGCAGCGCGGGGGCCGACGGGGTGTTTGGGACTGGGGACGATCAACTCTACCAGGTGCAATGCGCGCCGGTTTACAGCAGCGGGTTGTCGGCCAGTTACTGGGTGCCGGACGGCCCGTT
>CAYIIH010000303.1:0-10751 GCA_964363225.1 uncultured Verrucomicrobiota bacterium
GATTTCTGACATGCCACTGATCTAACGCGAATCCGGCAGGTAGTTCAGCACAATCTGTCCTCATTCGGGGATGCGCCCATTCACATCACAACGCTTTAATTACCTTGATTCAAAAGCGTGCGTGATTCGGATGCAAACAGAAAAAAGGGATAACGATAGGATACACCAATGAAGAGCATTCGCGAAACCGTTCAGCAGCCAACATGGGGAGAATCCGAGCAACCAAAGGTTGTAGAGCGTTGACAACAAGCCAGCGTTCCTGGTCAGGCTCTGAGTGGACTGGCGAGGTTTTAGCAGTGATGCAGTGGACCAACCGCGAATGGACGCGAATGGACGCGAATCGCGGCAGGACGGCGAGCCGTCCGGCGGTCCCGCCGCGCTCACGGAAAAGTGAATCGCCTCGCGGCCTGCGAAAGTGCCGTCCAGCTCGTCTGGCATTGGCGTTTATTCGCGTCCATTCGCGGTTCGACTGAATAGATACGGCTTAGGAAGCTCCCAAGAATCGCTGGAGAGCTTCTTTGCGGCTATGCACGCCCAGCTTGCGAAAGAGCCGGACCAAATGGCTGTGCACCGTGCCGGTCGAGATGTGAAGTTCCTCAGAGATTTCTTTGTCGAGCAGGTTCCGGAACAAGCAAGCCAGGATTTCTTGTTCGCGCGGACTCAGGAACCCATGCAAAGCCTGGTCAGTGGCGCAACGACCGAAGCTGGCCGCGATCGTTCTCTGCGCTTGCCGACAGAGAAAGTTTCCTCCATTTACGGCCTCGATCACGGCGTTGACGACGTCCTGGGGTGTAGCGGGTTTGATCAGGTAGCCGCTGGCCTCTGCCATCAGACCAAGGTGCATCACGTTGGCATCCGAGCATGCGGTCAACATGATAATCGGAAGGTGCGGCAAAAGCCCCTTGATTCTTCGTGTGCAGTCAACCCCGGAATGCTCTGGCATCCAGAGGTCCATGAGCACCGCCTCGGGTGGATGTGAGCGGATCTTCTGTATGGCCTCGACCAGTTTGAGGTGAGACTCCAGCACCCACTCCGGTGCCAAGCTCTGCAAGGCATTGCGGAGAGCGGCATGGACGCTCGCGTCATCGTCAACCAGCGCCACGCGGAGGGGGCGCTTCAGTGGGACGGGCGCGGCTTGGGACGACGGTGACCGGAGCGCGGGAGTGCCGTGCGTCAGCGGTGAGCAGTCCGCTGTATTACTATCTGTGAGAATCTTGTTTTCCTGCGCAGATTTTTGCCGCGAAAGAACGGAAGGAACCCAGCGCGGCCCAGCCCCAACCAAAGGAGCGCTGACATTCTTGTCGGCCTGCCTGCGCCGCCCCGGCAGGCAGGCTTTGGCGCTGGCGCGCGATTCGGGCCGACAAGAATGTCGGCGCTCCTCCACGTCGCCAGAGAATTCATCGTCATGCTTCATTGGTCCCTCCAACGTGTGCATTCTGGCGTTTCAACTGCTGGCTCTCCCTTCTATGCGCTTCCCCACGTCGCGCCCTTTGCTCGCTTGTGACTCAAATCTGTCCTCCTGTTCATCCATGAAAACAAACAACGGCGCTCTGGCATTGGAGACTGCGGGGAGGGCGATGAGGACACACGCACAGGGTAATGGGCCGCTCAAGGCGGGCGGAGCGCTGGCTTCCAGCCGGCTTATGAGTTCTCGCCACCGCCAAGCCGGTTGGAAACCGGCGCTCCTATCCGAGGGGATTTCATTAATCCGCAGTGACTGAGCGATTACGGCACAGGAGTGTTTCGCCGCGCAAAATGATGAATTAAAGCGACACTTGCCTCCTCTCGCTTGAGCGCGAGCACCGACCAACTCTCCCGTATTTCGTTGGCTGGGTTTCATCTCCGTACCCAATCCTTAACTTCTTCGGGATTAAGACCCCCCTCTTATGATTCTGTCAATAGAGATTATTTAACGCGCCTAAAACTCCCGGGCGGATTCAAGAAAGAAGCTATCGCCTGGTCAGCCGGGCCGGAGCGCCGATTTTCAATCGGCTTGCGGGTCCGACAGGCCGGTCGGTGGGCCACAAAGCCGGCTGCAAACCGGCGCTCCGCTATCCTGAATCCGGGCGGCAACAACTCGTGGCGGGAGCTCCAGCGAAAGCCACCGTCCATCCATCGCGAACGTGAGTTGCGTTGCCTGGCGCGCCAGTGAAAAGCTCTAGCGTGTGGCTGGAAAATGCCCTCTCCGTAGCCGCCGACGTGAGTCGGCGCATTCTTCCAATCCGAACCCACAGGTTTGCGCCGACTGACGTCGGCGGCTACGATTTTTCAAACAGGCACTTACGGCTTCGGCGGCTGGGGCGGATTATCCGGCTGGGTTTTGGCCTCGCGCGTCGCGGCGTTGGCCGTCGTTTCGCGCGCGGCTTGGTAGGCGGTCAGAAACGCCGGGGCTGAGGACTTGAATTGCACCACGAGCTTGTCGAGCCGTTCTTCCAACAAGCCGTCAGCGGTCTCGAATTCATTCTTGAGGCTATCGGTCGCGCTCTTGGCAGTCTTGCGAGCTTCAGTCGGTTTGGTGATGGAGTCGTTGTAGGCTTTAATTTTCTTCTCGAGCGCGTCGAGCGCGTTGTCCACATCCTTCAAGTACCCGGCGAGAGAACTGGCGTTGGCCCGCGCAGCATCGAGAATAATCTGGCACTTGGCCGCCGAGGCGGTGTCGCGCCCGGCCATGAGGTCGTATTCCGAGTAATTCACCTGCTTGGCGGCGTCGTTTTTCTTGTTGTCTGCCGCCCAGGCCCCCACCGCCCCGGCCACGACAGCGGCGTCAGAGGACATTTCCTGGCGGAGGATTTGTTTTTCCTCAGCCGCGCCGCTCTGGCGTTCCTAAGCTTCGGCAAGAGTTTTGATGTTGGCTACGCACGTCTTGAACTTGGCGTAGTTGGTGGCGAAGGCGGCCAGGTCTTTCCAGGCCGCTTGATCTTTGTCGCAGGCGGCCGTAACCGCCAGGTACATTGAATATTTATTTTCCTGCTTGGCGTTCTTGTGTCGGGACTGTAGGTCGATGGGAATATTATGCAAGCTGAAAATCAGCATTCGAAAATCAGGATTCGGGAATGGCGGACTGGCTGTAGTGTCATTGAAACCGGCGCCGGTCTTGCGGATAGAGGGAGCGGAGATTCGGAAGGCGGCAGCAGCCAAAGGAATGGAGGCAGCATCGTAACGCAAGCAGCCGTACTCGTTATGCAAGCAGACGCCAAAGGTTTGGGAACTGAACGGCGTGATTTTGAGGCTGAAAGCAGCGAGATTAAAGGCGAACATATTGTTGTGTGCTTTGGCAGATATCTTGTGCGGAGCGGCAGCATCACCAATGAAACTGGCAACAAGGCCAATGCAATCGAATTGTGCGTCGTTGAAGTCGGCAGCGCAGTTGCGAGGAATGAGCGATTTGACATGCATTGTGACATCATGTTTCCGCACTGGAACAGCATTTCCAATGGATAGGCAGAGGTGCGCGTTGAGATCGAGTGCGTTCTCAATGGCAGAGGAACATTCCATTGTCAAATCGCTGCCCGAAGGGCGCATTTTCGCTTTCTTCGTGTCTGACTTTGTTCTAAATCCGGCAGTTGGAAACGGCGAAGTAAGAAAACATACCGCAGATGGACACGGATGAACGCAGATAAGAAAGCTGAGAATCGCTTGTGCGCGGTGGAGTCTCATCAGGAAACGCAGCGCCAACGGCTCCGCCGGGCGCGGCAAGTGTTTCAAGCCTGCCTCGGTTACACGATCCTCGCCACAATCATCTGGCTGTTCCTGATGATCACGCGCCTCGATGGCGGCCTGTTCTTTGGGAATTATCGCGTCACGCTCCGGCAAATCGTCGGCTTTGCGATTTTCTTTACAGTGTTCTGGATGGTCTGGTCCTACGGCTTTCACTGGCTGAAGTACTGGCTGCTCAAACGGGCGGGATTAAGCCGGGATGAACTGCGGATTGTCTTCGGCAGCCGCCTCCAAGATTTCGACCTTGAGGCTCTGCTGGACACCCATTCCGAACGCACTTTGCGCATCATTGACATGATCGGGCGGCGGGGCCGGACCATTTTGCTCATCGCCCTCAGCTTCGGCATGGTTTATCTCAAGATCAGGAAGAATCCCACTCCTGAAGACCTGGCCTTCGGCCTGCAATCCAGCCTGTTCGACGCTATGATCATGAGTTGGTGGAGCGTGCTGACCTTCCACAGCAACGGCGTGCTGGGCCACATGTCTTACGGCGCGCATGCCCGGGTGCTGGACGGCATTCAAGGGCGGGCGAACGCCCTCTGCATCGGCACTCTCTGGAACGCGTTCAAGTTCGTCATGATCCCGGTCGGCCTGCTGCTGGCAGACCTCTATCCACCCCGAACTTACGCGGCGCTTTATGCCTTCATCTGGCTCTCCTATGCCACAGCCGATTTCGCCTCGGAAATCTTCGGCTCCATTTTCGGGCGGCACCGCATCCAGGTCTGGGGCTTGGGGGACATGAACCGCAAGTCCTGGGCGGGCGTCATCGCGGCCTTCGTCTGCACCCTGGCTTTGAACGTCTCGATCGTGTGGGCCAATCGGCTTTCCCTCTCCTGGCTGGTCCTGGGAATACTGCTGGCCATCGTAAACCCGCTGGTGGAGTTGTATTCGCCGCGAGGCACGGACGACTTCACCATGGCCACCGTCAACGCCTTGATCTGCCTGGGATACGGCTGGTTGGTCTTTGGCAGGTAGATCGGGCATCGCCAACCAGAACAAAGCTCCGAAGTCTGATTGACCCTCACCTTGTTGGGAAGGTTTGAAGATTGGAAGAGCGCGACGGTGTGTCCTGATTTATGTTGTCGGCCCTATGGGCCGAAATAGTGCGCTCACAGAGCGCACGCTAAACCAGATGGGGACATTGCCGATCGTTGAGCTTCAGACAATAACTCCCCGCCAGGAAAGATTGACAATTCCCCTCCCACGATGGATTAAATCATTCGTTCGTTTGAATCGAATGATTGACCTATGAGCGCGCTGGCGGAAACCGACACCAAGACGCTGATTCTCAACGCCGCCGAGCAGGCCTTTGCCGACCGGGGCTTCGGCGCGGCTTCCCTGCGGCAGATCATTGCCCAGGCCGGCGTGAACCTGGCTGCGGTCCACTACCACTTCGGTTCCAAAGAGGCCCTCATCGCCGCCGTCTTCGAGCGGCGCATCGGCGCGCTCACCCAGGAGCGGATGGCCCTCCTCGATGCCTGCGAGGCGGCGGGCCAAGGCCCGCTCCCGCTGGAGAAAGTGCTGGAGGCGTTCGTCGGCCCGGCGCTGCGGCTCACCACCGACCCCGCCAAGGGCGGCAAGGTCTTCATGCGGCTTTTCGGGCGCACCATCGCCGAGCCGAGCGAACATCTGCAAACGATGCTCAACGAACAATTCGGCGCGACGCTCAAACGGTTTCTGGCCGCGTTTCGGCGCGCGTTGCCGGCCTTGCCGCCGGCGGCGCTCTTCTGGCGCTTCCAGTTCGTCGTCGGCGCCATGGGCTATCTCATGGCTGATCCGCAGAATTTGAAGGCCGTCTCGGGCGGACTGTGCGATCCCAGCGACACGGAGACCGCCATCCAGGAATTGGCCGCGTTCCTGGCGGCGGGTTTGCGGGCGCCGGTCACCGCCATCAGCCGCAAACGGACGGAAAGCCAGCGGGCGCCGAGACGATGAGGAATGCTCCGTAATGATAGGATGATCTCTGCCGTAAATGATGATGTAGCCGGCAGCGCGCGCGCTCAGGTCTTCCGCGTGCGCGGCCTGACCAAGATTTACGGCGCCGGAGCCACGGAAGTCCGGGCGCTGGCCGGGGTGGACCTGGATCTCTACGCCGGCGAACTAGTCGTGCTGCTGGGTCCCTCAGGCAGCGGCAAGACCACGCTGCTCAACAATCTGGGCGGACTCGATGTGCCCACGGCGGGCTCGCTTTCGTATCGCGACCTAGACCTTGCGTCGGCCGACGATGACCAGCTCACGCGTTACCGCCGCGAGCGCGTCGGCTTCATTTTCCAGTTTTACAACCTGATTCCCAGTCTGACGGCGCGCGAAAACGTGGCGCTCATCACCGAGATCGCCCGCGATCCTCTGCCGCCCGAAACGGCGCTGGAACTGGTCAATCTGGGCGAGCGCCTGGATCATTTCCCCGCGCAACTGTCCGGCGGGGAACAGCAGCGTGTGGCCATCGCGCGCGCCATCGCCAAGCAACCGGAAGTGCTGCTCTGCGACGAGCCCACCGGCGCGCTGGACGTGCATACCGGCATCGTGGTGCTGGAAGCCATTGAGCGCGTCAATCGCGACTTGGGCACGCTCACGGTCATCATCACGCACAACGCCAGCATGGCCGATATGGCGGACCGGGTGATTTACTTCACGGATGGCCGCGTGCACCATGTGCGCCGCAACACCCGCCGCGCGCCGGTCGGCAACTTGATCTGGTGAAAGCTAAATCCAACTAGCCATGCTCTCCCATCTCGACCGCAAACTTGTGCGCGATCTGCGCCGCATGAAAGGCCAGGCCATGGCCGTGGCTCTGGTGATGGCCTGCGGTCTGGCCATGATGATCATGGCCCGGAGCCTGATCCATTCCCTGGAGACCACGCGCCTGGAATATTACCAAGCCAACCGGTTCGCGGAAGTGTTTGCCCATCTGAAGCGCGCGCCCAATTCGGTGGCGGCGCGCGCCGGCGCCATGCCGGGTGTGGCCGCGGTGCAGGCCGGCCTCTCCGTGCAAGTCACGCTCGATCTGTCCGGCCTCGATGAGCCGGCCAGCGGGATGGTACGCTCGCTGCCGGACTTCGACCCGCCGGAACTCAACCGCCTGTTTCTGCGCGCAGGCCGATGGCTCGCTCCAGGCAGCCGCGGCCAAGTGCTGGTGGGCGAGGCCTTCGCCGAGGCCAATCGTCTCCGGCCCGGCAACCGCATCTCCATGCTGCTCAATGGCCGCCGCCAGCACTTCCGCATCGCGGGCATCGTGCTCTCGCCGGAATTCATCTTCGAATCCCGTCCCGGCGCGGCGCTGCCGGACAACCGCACCTACGGTTTTTTCTGGATGCCGTACCAGGAACTGGCCGCCGCCTTTGACTTGGATGGGGCCTTCAATTACCTTTCCCTCACGCTCGCGCCCGGCGCCGCCGAACGCTCCGTCATCGCCGAGATCGATCGTCTCCTCGCTCCGTATGGCGGACGCGGCGCCTATGGACGCGGCGATCACCCGTCGCACATCCGGGTCTCGGATGAAATCCGCATTCTGCACACGCTCTCGATTGGGTTTCCGGTCGTGTTTCTGAGCGTGGCGGCGTTCATGACCAACGCCGTGCTTTCGCGGCTTCTGGCGTTGCAGCGGGAACAAATCGCGATTCTGAAAGCCTTTGGTTTCACCAATCGTCAGATTGTCACGCACTATCTGAAGTTTGCCTTCGTGATGGTGGCGGGCGGCACGGTCTTCGGCGGACTTGGCGGGATGGTTCTAGGCCATCGTCTCGTCGAGATGTACCATCGGTTCTTCCGCTTTCCTGATCTCGCGTTTCGTCTGGATCATACCGCCTTGCCCCTGGCCCTGGCAGTCTGCGCCGCCGCGGCCACGGCCGGTGTGTTCAGCGCGGTGCGCCGGGCGGCGCGGCTCCCGCCCGCCGAGGCGATGCGCCCCGAACCGCCGGCTAATTACCGCCCGGCGCTGGTCGAGCGCACCGGGATCGGGCACCTCCTTTCCCACACCTTTCGCATCGCGGTGCGCAACTTGGAACGCAAGCCGGTCCAGGCGCTTTTCACTATTGCGGGTCTCGCGCTGGCCACCGGCATTCTGATCGTGCCCAACTGCTTTCGCGACGGGGTGCGCGAGGTGATGGATTTCCAGTGGGACACGGTCCAACGGCAGGACCTCAGCATCGGTTTGGTGGAGCCGGCCGGCAACAAAGTTCGCCAGGTGCTGCAGCAACTGCCGGGTGTCGTCGCCGTCGAGCCCTTCCGGCATGCGGTCGTGCGAATTCATTTCGGCCACCGGCACCGCCAATTAGCGATTCAGGGCCTGTTGGAAAATGGGCTGCTTAATCGCGTGATTGACGCCGCCAATCGCCGGATTGAACTGCCGCCTCAGGGATTGGTCGTCTCATCGAAGCTGGCCGAGGTGCTGGGCGCGCGCGTCGGGGACGAATTCGTCATCGAAGTGCTCGAAGGCAAGCGCCTCCTGCGCACGGTGCCGCTGGCGGGCCTGGCGGAAGACTTCGCCGGCATGGCCGCTTACATGGACCTGCGCTCCCTCAACCGCCTGCTGGATGAAGGCGACGTGATGACGGGAGCCAGCTTCACCGTCGATGCCGCTCACCGCGGCGCCTTTCTGCGCGCGTTGAAAGACATCCCGCGCGTGAGCTGGGTCGCGATCAAGGAATCGCTGCGCGCCAACTTCCGCCAGACCACCGCCGCCAGCATCGGTTTGATCCAGAAGATTTATCTCGTCTTTGCCACGGTGGTCGCGTTTGGCGTGGTGTATAACAACGCCCGCATTTCACTGGCTGAACGGGCACGCGAACTGGCCACGCTGCGCGTCGTCGGCTTTTCGCGGCGTGAAGTCGGCGCGGTGCTGGTCACCGAGTTGGTGATTCTGGCGCTCCTGGCCGTGCCGATCGGCCTGTTGCTGGGCACCGGCTTTGCCACGGCCATCTTGGGGGCAGTGAACACCGAAACGGTGCGGCTGCCGCTGGTGCTCACGGCGCAAAACTACGCCTTCGCGGTGCTGACCGTGGTCATTGCCTCCACTTTGTCCGCGCTGGTTGTGTTGCGAAACCTGAACCAGCTTGACCTCGTCAGTGCGCTGAAAGCTCCCGAATGAATCCGACTCCACCCGCCACCAAGCGAAACAACCACACCCGCCACAGCCGCCGCTGGCTGCCGTATGCCGGCGCCGTTGCCATCGTGGCGCTGATCGTGGCCGGACTGTGGCCGCAGCCTGCTCCCGTGGAAATCGCGCGCGTCACCGTGGGGGTGCTGCGCGCCACCGTCAACGAGGAGGGCAAGACGCGCATCAAGCAGCGCTTCCTGGTGGCGGCGCCCGTTACGGGCCAACTGCGGCGCATCCCCTTTAAACCCGGCGCCGAGGTGCTGGCTGGACAGACCGTGCTGGCCGTGATTGACCCGCTCTCGCCCGCGCTGCTCGATGCGCGCAGCCGCGCGCTGGCCGAAGCGCGGCGGGACACGGCGTCGGCCCATCTCGAAAAGGCCCGTGCGGCGCACACCTTTGCCGCCAGCGAATTGCGGCGATTCGACAAGTTGTTCGCGGATAAAACGGTGTCCATTCAGGAGCTGGAAACCGCCCAGTGGCGCGAGGCTGCAGCGGCCAAAGAACAAGCTGCGGCCGACAGCGCGCTACGCCAGGCCGAGGCTGAATTGGTCGAATTCACCTCGAGCCCTGACGGCGGAACCAGTTCGGAGCGCAGCCCGACCGAGGTCAAAGCGCCCGCCAGCGGCCGCGTGCTGCGCGTGTTGGAAGAAAGCTCTCGCGTCGTGACGGCAGGCACACCGTTGCTGGAAATCGGCAATCCCAGCGATCTGGAAGTTGTCATTGAAGTCCTTTCGCGCGACGGCGCGGCCATTGCACCGGGCACAAAAGTGGAGCTGGAGCAATGGGGCGGGGACGGACCGCTGGCCGCTCAAGTCCGCCTCGTCGAGCCGGCCGCCTTCACGAAAGTCTCGGCTTTGGGCGTGGAAGAACAGCGCGTCAATGTCATTGCCGACCTGCTCGCTCCGCCCGGCCAGCGCCGCAATCTCGGCGACAACTTCCGCGTCGAGGCGCGCATTGTGGTCTGGGAAACCAACCAGGCTCTCAAGGTGCCGTCCGGGGCCTTGTTTCGCCGCGGCCAGGAATGGGCGGCGTTCGTGGTGGCCAACGGTCGCGCGCGGCTGCGGCCTGTCAAGGCGGGCCGCTCCAGCGGCGCCGAAACGCAAGTGCTCGAGGGTTTAAAGGAAGGCGAAATGGTGATCCTCTATCCCGGCGACCGCGTGCGCGACGGCCAACGGGTCAAACCAATCCAGGTCTGATTTTCAGGTCATCAACGATCGCCTGCATCATGGGTGCCCTGGAAGAGCGCGAGCGAGAGTCGTTCATCCTCCTGAAAAGGATCCGCGATCACTTGGCGCAGCCGGTTAACGACATTTCAGCAACGCCTGCACGACCTGTTCGACACTGAGGCTGGCCATGCAGCGGAAGTCAATGGGGCATGCCCGGAGGAAACAGGGAGCGCACGGCACGGCTGCTTGGAGCAAATGATGCCGCGGATCGCCGGGCAGGCCGGGTCCGGTCAATTCCGGCGAGGTGCTGCCAAACGGCGCCACCACCGGCGTGCCCACGGCAGCGGCCACGTGCATCGGACCGGTGTCGTTGGTCAGGAGCGTGCGGCAGGCTTTGAGCAAGGCGCAGAGTTCCCGCAAGCCGGTTGAGCCGGCCAGATTCCAGACCGCACGGTCCGTTGGCCGGGCAGGGCCGCCCGCTTCTCCCGCACCGCCCGATTCGATCCCGGCCGCGATGCGGTTGGCCAGTTCGACGTCACCCTGGCCGCCGAAAATGACCCAACGGCAGTTGGCGCGAGTGAACGTTATGACGGTGTCGATGGCGGGATGATGCCGCCAAAGGTCCGCCAGCTTTTCGAGGGTGAGCAACGTCAGGTGCGCCTGCGGACGCGCTTGGCGGAGGCGTAGCAAAGCGGGCGTGCTCATGACGGCATCGCCCAGCCAGTTTACGCCTCGGACCAGAATTCTCTGAGCGCTCATGAATCTAACGCATC
>CAYIIH010000304.1:0-3525 GCA_964363225.1 uncultured Verrucomicrobiota bacterium
TGCCCTCACGCGGCGCTTCCGGAGAGTTTCCAAACAGGCTCTCAGCCAGTGAGCATTACTTTCTGCCTGGATAGCGTCACTCCCTGACCGGTTAACGCTTCTTCCTATCCGAATAGCGCCATTTCCTATCCGAATGGCATCACTTCCTGATCCGATAGCGTCGCTGCCTATCCGAATAGCGCTACTTCCTATCTTGGTAGCGCTTCCCCCTATCCTGGTAGCGCTTCCACCTATCCTGGCAGCGCTTCCACCTATCCTGGCAGCACTTTTCCCTACCCAAATAGCGCCTCCGCGTTGCCGATTAGCGATTTTCCATGATCTGATAGCATTATTCCTTAAGTTCCGATGATTTCGGCTTAATCTGGCAGTATGTCCCCTTATTGATGTAGGAGCCGAGTCAAAGGCAAGGAGGCCATTTCCACGATGGAACAAGCGGTTGGATGACGTGACACGATCAAAAGTCGAGAAGCGGAGGCGAGGGCTGGATCGCTCAGAGTCGCCGGGTTGCACAGGAGAACTGCCGATTAAGCCGACTGTGCTGTTGGCTGAATGAAAAGCGTGAGTGCGAATGCATGGAGAGAGAATGCCCCGAAGCAAGTCTTCGCGCCTTGCGCCCCTGAACCCGTTCAGCGCGGTAGGGCGCGTCACTCCGTGCGCGCCGTCCGGGTGCCAAGCTCGATCTTGCGGCGCGCACGGAGTGACGCGCCCTACCTGGAGATTCCGGGAGAAGTTTCGCTTTGTCTTGCGGCTGCCGGTCTGGTAGCACATTGCGCTATCACTATGAAATTCCGATTCAGATGCGCCTGCGCCTGGGTTGCCCTGGGGTTGACGGCCTCCATGGCGATGGCGGCGACCGGTGAAGATGCCAAGCTCGAGGCGTTCTTTCACGAGCAACTGGACGCCATGTTCCAACTGCGCCCGACCCTGGCCACGGATTTGGGGGACCACCGTTTCGACGACCGCCTGGACGACGTCACTTCCGCGGCCCGTGCCCGTTGGTCGGCGCAAACGCGCGCCGCCCTCGCGGCACTCCCTCAGCGCGTGGACTATGCGAAGCTCAGCCGCGATGGCCAGATTGATTTCGAAATCCTCGAGCACAGCTTGCGTGCTTCGCTATGGAACCAGGAGAACTTCGATCCGTTCAGCAACGATCCGCGCAGTTACAGCGGGTTGATCAGCGACTCGGTTTTCAGCCTGCTCACGCAATCCTCCCTGCCCAAGGAGACGAATGTGGCGAACGCCATCGCTCGCATCCGGCAGGTGCCGCAAGTCGTGGCCGCCGCGCGCGAGAACCTGAAGAATCCGCCGCGGGTCCACCTGCAGACCGCGATCCAGCAGAACCAAGGCGCGATCAACTTCTATGAATCGGACATTTTGGAACTGGCGGGCAAGACCAAGCAGCTTCCGGCGCTGAGGGCCGCGGCGGCGGAGGCGGTGAGCGCGCTCAAGCGTCACCAGGCGTTTCTGGAGAACGATCTTCTGCCGCGCGCAAACGGCGAATGGCGCGCCGGGCGCGAGAAGTTCAATCGCAAGTTTGAGCTGGAGACCGACGCGGGCCTCACCGCAGATGACATTTACCGGGATGCGCAGGCGGAGTTCTCCCGCGTTCGGAATGATCTGTATGTCATTGCGCGCCAGGCGTGGAGCCGCTACTTCTCCGGTGTGACATTGCCGGCGGACGATCCCGAAGGGCGCCGCGAGACCATCGAACGTGTGTTGAAGCGGGTCGGACTGGATCACGGCAAGCCGGAGACACTCATTCGCGACGCGCGGGAAACGGTGGCCAGGATCAAGCGCTTCATCCACGACGCCGACATCCTCCGGCTGCCCGAGCCCGATCAATGCCGCGTCATCGAGATGCCGGAATTCCAGCGCGGCAACTCCACGGCCTACATGAGCTCGCCGCCACCGCTCGACACCAAGGCCATTGGCCATTACGCCGTGAGCCCGCCGCCGAAAAACTGGGACGCCGCGAAAGTCCGCAGCTTCCTCGAGGAATACAACGATCACATGCTCCAGGTGTTGACGATCCACGAGGCGTATCCCGGGCATTACGTCCAGATGGAATACGCGAATCGCAATCCCTCGCTGATCCGAAAAGTTCTGAGTTCCGGTGTATTCGTGGAAGGCTGGGCGGTTTACACCGAGCAGATGATGCTGGATCAGGGTTATGGCAGCGGCGATCTGGCCTTGCGCCTCAGTCAACTCAAGTTCTACCTGCGCGCCGTCGCGAACACGATCCTGGACCACCGGATGCATTGCGAGCAAATGACCGACGACGAGGCGATGGACCTGCTCGTGAAGCAGGCCTTCCAATCCGAAGGCGAGGCCCGGCTCAAGGTCATCCGCAGCCAGCAGAGTTGTGTGCAACTCTCCACCTATTTCACCGGCCGGATGGCGCATGACCGACTCCGCCAGCAGATCCAGCGTGAACTCGGCGACCGATTTGTCCTCGGTCGCTACCACGAAGCTGTGCTGAGCAGCGGCTCCATCCCGGTGAAATTCCTGCCTGAACTCGTCCGCGCGCGTTTGGGCCTCGCTCCGCTTGCGGCGCGGGAGCCATCGGCTTTGCCGGACGGCGCACGGCGTTGACTTGCCAACCTCATTGGAAATGGGGCCGGATGCCATCGGGCGCTCGCGGAAGGACTCTCACGTTCATCTCCGACGTTCGGAGTGTCGCCCTCTGGTAATTGAGCTGCGGGAGCATGAAAATTGGCGAAGGAAAACGCGGAATTTTCTTCTATCCTTGCGCCAAAATCGTGGTATAAATCGACCACGCTTAATCACCAATAGAAAAAGTCTTGTCATGAATGGACCAGCGAACGTGTCGCCAAAACTGAATGGAAGGAGACTCACCCCATGAGTGTGGTTGCGAGCATTAGCACCGTCCTGCATCAAAAAGGCTCCAATGCCTGGTCGGTTTCCCCGGACGCTTTGGTCTTCGACGCCATTCAATTGATGGCCGACAAGAATGTGGGTGCCTTGCTGGTCATAGCGGGCGGCAACCTCGTCGGGATGATTTCGGAGCGTGACTACACGCGCAAGGTGGTTCTTAAGGGCAAGACTTCCAAACAGGTGCATGTCGGGGAAATCATGGTCAGCCCGGTGATTTCCGTCACACCGGCACACACCGTTGACGACTGCATGCGCCTCATGACCGAGCATCGCGTCCGCCATCTTCCTGTCCTGGATGGAAGCCAGATCGCTGGCGTCATTTCCATTGGCGATCTGGTCAATTGGATCATCTCGGTCCAAAGAGAAACCATCAGCCACCTGCAAAACTATATCTCCGGACAGTACCCAGGGTAAGCCAGGCTCTTACGACAGTTTCACGACCGGATAATCCCGGTGCGTGACTTGGTCCGTTTTCAAATCCCGCGCGGTAATGAGCAGCCGTTTGTTGCCGTCGATGCCGAATTCAACCGCAAATCGCTGTTCGCCCCGCTGCGCCGGCGGGTTGGCCCGCAGGAAGGTCGGGCTGTGTTCGTTGATCCAGAAGTGAGTGCGCCGCTCTGCTTCATCCGG
>CAYIIH010000304.1:3625-10748 GCA_964363225.1 uncultured Verrucomicrobiota bacterium
ATCAAACTGCTCCCGCCCACCATGAGCACGGATTGGATGTGTTCCTCGGAGTAACCCCGCTCCCGCGTCGCATTCAAAGCGCGGCGAATCGTCTGGTCAATCTGGTTGAACGCTTCGTGTTGATCGAGCAGTTCCTCGAACTGGCTGCGGCTGAATTCGGCGGAGAGCACGGCGCCGGTCTGAGGATTCATCACGCTGACCTCCGCCTGTTCGACTGAGGAAAGCTTCTCTTTGGCCGCGCGGCATTCGCCCAGGAGTTCAGAGCTGAGGCGCCGGATATCTTCATCGGTGTCCGCCAAACGGTGGCGCCGGAGCACTTCCTGCATGAGCCAGGTGTCGATCGTGCTGCCCCCCAGTTCCTTGCCTGCTTTGCCCAGCACGCGGCAGCGCCGGCCGGAATGGGATGCATCTTCTTCCTCGATCAGGGCGACAGCCACGTCCAGAGTGCCGCCCCCAAAATCAAAAATGAGATAAACATGGCCCGGTTGGATATGCGCGCCATAGCCCAGCGCGGCAGCGGACGGCTCGTCAATCAACCGGAATCGCCTCAAACCGGCGGCTTCCAGCACGCCCGTCAGCCAATCGACATAATGCTCATACGCTTCGACGGGCACGGTCAGCGCCACTTCCTCGTCGCCCACCTTCAATTCCTCGACCGCAAACAGAAGGACCGCCGAAAGAAAATCTCTGCCCGCATCGAAATGGGAGATGACCTGGCCGTCCAGCCGCCGTTTGACCGGGCTGCGGTTGGCAATGTACCTCTTGATCAAGCTGAACGTGCGCTCGGAACAGGAAAGATTCTTCTGCCGGACCTGGTCGCCGATCCAGCGCCGGCCATCCGCCGCATAATGAATGACGGAAGGAATGACGGAAACGGCGTTTTGCAAGGCGTGGGCGCCTGGCGATGTCGGAAAGGAAGAGGCGTCAAGAATGCAGCCGAAGTCGGGAATGTGCAACGGAGCGCCCTCGCGGCGCGCTTCGTCCCAAACCGCGATGACGGTGTTGGAGGTTCCAAAATCGATGCCGAGGCGTCCGGACATAGCTGCTAGATGGCTAGAGCGGTTCCACTTTCGCTTTGCGCAGCATTTTGCCGCGATGGGAAATCCCGACCAGCCGAACGACCACGGCCTGGTTCACCGCCGGGGCGGCCTCCGTGCTCAAGGGTTCGTGGCGGTTGGGATCAAAGCAAACGGTTTCGCCGACGTTGCATTCGATCTTCATCCCCTGTTGTTCCAGCAAGCGCACCAGTCGTTTCGCCACGGCCAGGACGTCTTTGGCCTGGACGGTTTGGCCGGCTGTCTCCAGCAAGTGGGCCTGGGTGATCAGTTGCGCCACGGGCGTGGCGCCTTCGGAAAACAACCGGTCCCATTGCTGCTGCAAAGCCTCGCTCACGCGGGCCTCCTCCCCGGCGCGCTGACGGTCCAGCGCCCCTTGGAGCGTGGCCAGTTCCTTTGCACGGTCAGCCAGGGACAAGCGCAGGTTTTGCGCCTCTCGCTCGAGCTCCAGCAGGCGCTCCGCCGGACCCGGGGACAGGTTCCGTTCTTGCCCAAACCAATTGCTGAATAGTTTCAACAGATGAGCCATAAACTCTGTCTGGCGTAAGGTCAATCTGCCGCCGCGAACATTTGTTTGAACTTCAACCCTCGATTTCAATATCAAACTCGCCGGCCTCAATGCGAGCGGTTTCTCCCAATTGAATATCGTGGCGGCGGCGCCAGCGCATCATGGCGTGCAAGAACTCCAGCCAATCCCGCTCGGATTTGGCCAGCTTGTGATCGGATAAGGCTTCTTGCGTCCAAGCCAAATCGTCCAACGTGGTGCGAGCGATCGGCACGCGGCTCAGGCGGTTTAATTCGGACCTCCATAACCGGACCGTTCGATCCCAACTGCCGCTGGCCAGGGTCGCGCCATCCGGGCTGAAGGCCACGCTGGTGACGCGGCTGTCGTGGCCTTCCAACGTTTTGATAAGGGTCCCGTCGCTGACATTCCATAACCGGGCAGTGTTATCCAAACCGCCGCTGGCGAGCAGATGCCCATCGGGACTGAACGTCAAACACATAACCCAGCCGGTGTGCCCATCCATCGTTTCGATGGAACCGAGCATGTTCACAGGTTCGCCGCCGGGACAACTCCAAAGCCGGACCGTGCTATCCCAGCTCCCGCTGGCCAACAAGGTTCCATCCGGACTGATGGCCAGGCAGGTGACATCGTCGTGGTGCCCTTTCAACCGTCTCAATTTCGTTCCCGCCGGGAGACCCCATAGCATCAACGTGCGATCTTTGCTGCCGCTGGCCAGGACACTCCCCTCTGGATTGAAAGCCAGACAGTTGACCAACCCTTTGTGACCTGGGAGCGTGGCCACAGGCTGTCCATCCGGAAGACTCCAAAGGCGGACGTTTTTATCATAGCTTCCGCTGGCCAACAGGCGGCCATCCGAACTCATGGCCAGGCAGGAGACGATATCCGAGTGGCCTTCCAACACCGCCAAGGCCAGGCCATCGGGCATTCTCCACAACCGCACCGTATGGTCGCCGCTGCCCGTCGCCAACAGGCGCCCGTCCGGGCTGAACCTCAGGCAACGGATTTCATCCGAGTGGCCTTCCAGGTTGTTGACCAGGTCGCCTTCGGGCAAACGCCAGAGACGCACCGTGCGATCGATGCTGGCACTGGCCAGAAATTGGCCGTCCGGACTGATCGCCACAGCCGCCACCCAGTCGGTGTGTCCGGCCAGGGTCTTCAGTTCCGCTCCGTCGGCCAAGGCCCATAGCTTCACCGAATGATCGTTGCTGCCGGTGGCGAGCACGCGCCCATCGCGACTGACCGCCAGGCAACCGACATAATCGCGGTGCCCCTCCAACCGGGCCTGGCAACAGGTCGCTCTGCCGAGTCCGGTTGTGGCAGGCCGGATTGATTTGGCGCCCATCTCGGAGGAAGTCACGGTCCTGGCGGCGGCATGGGACGGTGGGGATGGCAGGCAGTTTTCCGCCAGTTGACACAAACGCGCGAAGCCGGCGGGATCCTCGTGCGTCGGGACCCACGCTGCCTTTTTCAGTCGTTCCAGCATCCACACCGTCCAGCTCACGGGCGCGGCTTGAGCCAGGCGCCAGAGTTCCGGCCAGCGCCCGCTTTCCCCCAGCACGGCCAGAGTCGCTTCCCAATCTTCGTCGGCCATCTCGTTCAACCGCCGGTCCTGGCGGCTGCCGGCAATGGTCCCGATCCAGTCAGAGCGCCCGGCGCGCCGGGCCTTCTCGGCAATGCGCCCGCGCAGCTTGCGATCGCCCAATTCATACGCTGCGCTCAGCATGCTTTGATCGAAATCCAAAGCTTCATACTTCTCCCATTGCTCGGTGAGGAAATAGAATAACGCCCGCTGGTTGGGATCACGCGGGGCGTATTGAGCAGCCAGCGCCTCCTCGCGGGCCAGAGGTTGGTCGCTGTCCAGGGCCAACCGGCACAAAGCATCCCTCGCTTCCGGCTGTCTCAAGTGGCCGAGCGCGCGGCGCGCACGCTCCGCCAGAACCACCTCAGCGTCGGCACCAGCCTGCAGCAAAGGTTCAACAACCTCGGCGGCGCTGTCGATGATGATCTCAAGTTTTCCAGCTTGTAACGCGCTCCAAACGCGGGCGGCGGGCGGCTGCCGAGCCACGTAACCGGCTTTCTCCAGGACCTGCGTTAACAAAGGCTCTCGCCGTTCCATCCAGCGCGAGCAGACGGCATCGATGGCTTCCGGATTCTCCAGCTTCAGCAGGCATTCGCCGGCCCGCCGGCCTATGGCCGCGTCGGCATCGGCACAAGCCTGACAAAGCGGATCGACGATTTCAGCGCCGCCACTCAGCACCGCCGCAGTCTGCGCGGCATGCAGGGCGGTGAACACCCGGATGGTGGGCGGAGCGGTGGCGATCCACTTGCGCTCGACCAGCAGTTGCGCCAGCGCTGTGTCCCGCCTCTCCACCCAGACGGCGCAGACAGAGTCGATCAAAGCCGGGTCGTCAAGCCTGCACAGCGCCTCCAAAATGCTTAGGCGCAGGTCGTGGGTGTCGCTGTCGGCCACGGCTTCGGCCAGTATCCGCGCCGCTGCCGGCGAACGCTGGTTGAGAAGCGCTGCCAGCGCCCGCCGCCGCAGCCAGCCGCCCATCAACGGCGTCCGGCATCGAAGGAGCTTCTGCCATCGGGCTGTCGGACTCGCTAACATCCTTTCACGTCCAACTGCAGCGGCACGAACTGCTGCTCGGCCTCGCGGATTTCCTGGAAGGAGGCCGATTGCGCCCGGCCTTCGCGCAGCCAGTTGCGCAACGCCTCGATGCGTTCCCGGGCCGAGATGGAGAGCGGCACTTGCCGCCGCAAAGCCGTTGCGATATCGCCGGTGTGGAATTCGCGGTTCTCGTTAAAACCGACGTACATGGCATCAATGATAGCCTGCTCGATCTCCGCGCCCACGTAACCTTGCGATTCCCTGGCCAGCCGGGCGGTGTCGAAATCTGGCGGCAGCCGTTTGCGCTTGGAGAGATGGACAGAGAAGATTTCTTTGCGCTCCTCGAGCGTGGGCAGGTCGAGGAAAAAAATCTCGTCAAACCGTCCTTTGCGCAAGAGTTCGGGCGGCAAACTGGAGATATCATTGGCCGTCGCGACCACGAAACAGGGCACCGTTTTCTCCTGCATCCAGGTCAAGATGGTGCCGAAGACGCGCGTGCTGGTGCCGCTGTCGGACCCGCCGTGGGCCAGCGCTTTTTCCATTTCATCAATCCAGATGATGCAGGGCGCCACGGTTTCCGCCAGGCGCAAGGCCCGGCGCGCCCGTTCTTCGGATTCGCCCACCAGGCTGCCAAAGAGCGAGCCGACGTCCAGGCGCAGCAGCGGCAGCCGCCACAGTCCGCCAATCATTTTGGCCGTCAGGCTCTTGCCGGTGCCGGGAATGCCGATGAGCGCAATGCCTTTGGGAGAAGGCAAACCATACTGCCGCGCTTCCTGGGTGAAGGCGCGTTCGCGCAAGCGCAGCCACTCTTTCAGGATGCCCAGGCCGCCGACATCATCCGGCGTTTCGGTCACGGCGTAAAACTCCAGGGCTTCGCTTTCGCGAATGATTTCCTTTTTCTCCTGCGTGACCAGATCAATGTCGCGGTCGTCCAGCATGCCGTCGGAGACGATGGCTTTGGCGAACACCCGCTGTGCCTGGGACCCGGTCAAGCCCAAAGCGGCCTGGACGAGTTTTTCCCGGCCTAATTTGGTCAGGTTGACCTTCACTCCCGGCGTTTGGGCCAGCCGCTGCAGCACCGCTTCCAGTTCGGCATGGTTGGGATGGGGCAACTTAATCACCACTGCCTCGTCCTTCAGTTCATCCGGAATTTTCCCGGCGGGCGCGGTCACGAAGATGGATTTTTTGGTGAACTTGAGCCGTTGCACCACGCTGCGGAGCTTGCGTTTGATCTGGACGTTGCTCCAGCATTCATGGAAATCCTTGAGCACAAACAGGACTTCTCCCTCGGCCTTGTCCACTTGCTCCAACGCCGACAAGGGGTCTTTGGCCGCCGGCGGCGACACGGCGCCCGTCAGCGCTTGAAAGCCGTCCGCCGCATCCCATGTCAGGCACGACCGGCGCGCGCGCTCGCAAACGGCTTTGAGTGTTTGGAGGGCGCGCTCTTCCTCGGTGGTGACAAGGAGCATCAAGGTGAACCGCGCCCGAAGGTAAATATCCAATTCCTGTTCAAATGTCATTTTAGTTTCCTCCATCCTCTGTCTGCCACTGCAAAGGCTCGATGCCGCTGATGAGCGCGTTGCCCGCCGGACTCAAGATGACCTCTGCTGCGGGCACTCGCCGCAAATCGTCCAGGGTGTAGCGGGACGTCAGCAGGTGCACGGTCTTGTTGGCCGATCCGCGGAGGCCGCGAGCGACACGTTCGGCCTGGTCGTAACGTCCGGCGATGAGGACATCCACGTAGTTCAGCACTTCCAGTCCGACGCCGCTCTTAATTTCGGATTGCGGATTGCGGATTGCGGATTTCAATGCAAAGGCTCGGTTTTCCAGCCGCCCTCCCTCGGCGACTGGAAAGTCGCCGCTCCGAAGTCCGTGATCCATAGGCAGATCCAATTGGACCAGGTCGCTGCCCATGGGCAGATGAGAACTCAGGTTCATGCGCAAGACCACCTCCCAAGCGAATCCGGTGAACACGATGATCGAAAGGCGGGTTTCCCCGCGGACGCGGCGGAGCAGAGCGGTCAACGGGCGCAGTTGTTGGAACGGTTCACCGCCGCTCACGGTGAGGCCTTCCACGCTGTCGCCCACTGTTTCAATCCTTTTGAACAGATCGTCCACGCCGAGCGCCGCGCCGCCGTTGAAGGCATGCGTCTCCGGGTTAAAGCAACCGGGGCAGCCGAGCGAGCAGCCTTGGACCCAAATCACCGCCCGCAAGCCTGGACCGTTGGCTCGGCTGCACGGCAGGAAATGGTGCATTCGCAGGGTCATGGTTGATTTGCTGAGCCGCAATTATTGAATAGGAGCGCGGGCATCCATGCCTGCGCGTTGGGCCAACTATTGGCCAAGCCCGAGTCTTGTCTGGAGAAGCTGCATGGCGCGCCCTTCATCTCTTTGACAAACGCGCAGGCATGGATGCCCGCGCTCCTGCCGCACAATGTTGGCTTGGCGATCACGGTCACTGGGCAGAAGATTCCGGTCGGCGACCGGGAACCGGCCACGAAACCAAGGACGGACGCAGGTCTGCGGCCCCGGCCCAGGCTTCAGGACGCGCACCCGACGCCGGCCTAAAGCCATTGCCGGTCTTGCACTTGTTCCTGGCTGCTTTCATGGGCTTCCGGAGTCATTTCACGCGAGAGAATCTGGCCTCCCAGCGCCTTCTCCAAATCTTGCGTTATGGCCAGGCAATGGGCGCCTTTCGCGCCACGCACCTCGAGGCGAACCTGCCCGTCCGGCTCGATGAAAACGTCGATTTCCTGCAATTCCATAATTGGCTTCTTTCATCCTAAGTCGCGCGCCGGAGCACCAGGTGAATCCGTCCGTCTTTTTGGGTTTCCTCGGAGGCGAGGGTGAAGCCTTGCTCTTCGAGTTTGGCACGGGCGGTGTGATAGGCATAGCGTTGCATGATTTTTTCGACAAAGATTTTTCGGTCGA
>CAYIIH010000305.1:0-10730 GCA_964363225.1 uncultured Verrucomicrobiota bacterium
GCTCAAATCTCACCGCCCGCTGGCGTCGGCAATGTCAAAATGAGAATTGCTGCTCCCTCCGACAGCGAAGCGTTTGCTTGCTGCATAGAGACGGCTCACGGCAGGCTTTGCTCGGAGGTGAGCACGCCCGCTTTGGCGGAGTCCACTTTGATCGTGAATGTTCCGCGCCCGCTGACGATGAATTGCACCCGCGCGGCGTTCAGGCCGCCGATCGTGTCCAGTTCCACGCGGTCGGGACGGCGTTTGACCGCCTCGACCCGTTTGAAGTAACGGTCGGTGACGCGGCCTGCCGAGAGCACTTTGACGTTTGCGCCGCTCAGCGAGACAACGTCCGGCGGGCTGATATGATTGCGCACATCCTGATCGGTGCGCGTGGGGATGAGGCGCGAGTTCTCAATGGTCACCCAGACTTTGTAAAGGTTCTCATCCAGCTTATTCACTTCCACGTTGCTGATGCTGAGCCGCGGCATCTGGTCGGCGTGGTACAGGGTAAAGGCCATGTTGCGATGGCATTCTTCTTCCAGCAGAAAGGAAACTGGCGTCCGGCCCCACTCTTTGCGGGTGCCGCCGATCTCAATCTTGCCGTAGGTGGGATGGTCATGCTCCTTCCATTTGACGAGGCCGTCCTGCAACAGCACGTACTTGAGGAAAGCGATCTCATCTTCGCGTGACGGGTCGGCGCCCGCTTTATCCGCGTTGCGCCGATTCCAGAGTTCGTTCGAGAAACCAAGAATTCCGCGGCCCGCGTAGAACCAATCGATTTCGCCGCCCCACACGGTGTAAAGGTCCTTCCAAATAATCATCGAACGATAGAAGGGCAGCATCTTTTCGCCGCGTTGGGCAATGGTTTGAAGCACAGCATCATCGGAGGGCCGCATGGCGCCCCCCTCGCGTCCGGGGCTGCGCAGGATCATGCCGCCGGCATTGTGGTAGGATTGGAAGGCGGCCAGGTTGGGATGCTCGATGACAAAGGCGCTGATGGCCCGGGTTTCCGGGAGGGAGAAGGGATAATCCTGGGCGCCGTACTGAACAAAGTTTGGCTGCCAATCCCACGCCCAGTTTCGATTCATGTCGTAGCCGCCGGCGGGGTCTTCGTTGATGCGTCCATCTCCGTCATTGTCGATCCCTTCCATGCCCAGCAACGTGTATGCACCTTTTTCGTCAGGCGGGACCTGGACCATCAGGTAGTCTGGAAATTGCGGGTGCGGTTTCCAGCGGCCATTGGGGTCTTTGATGCGCATTTGCGTGATCGAGCCGTCGCCGTCCAGATCGTCAACGTCATCTTCATCGAGGAGACCGTCGTGATCGTTGTCGTAAGGCCGCAAACCGGAGCGCGAGGTGCTGGCCGTTTGCGCTTGGTGCAGCCAGCGGTCGCGCCCGTCAGGATTGATGGTCGGAATCAGGTAAAACACGTAGTGATCGAGCAAATCGGTCACCTTTTCCAGTTCACCGTATTGATGGCAAAGGTACCAAGCCGTGTAAGCGACGGCTTCGCCGCCTTGAACCTCGTTGCCATGAATGTTGCCGTCGATGTACATGCCCGGCTTGCGCTTGGGATCGCCCACCTTGCGGGCGGTCACTTCCAGGCACCACAAATCGCGGCCTTCCACCGAGCGGCCGATGGAATAAAGCCGGGTCAAATTGGGAAAAACCTTGTTCAAGCGGGCCAGAATGGCGCCCAAGCCGGCATGATCATAAAAGCGGTTCCATTCCACGGGGACCTTGCGCTCCATCGAACTGCCCAAGGCCGGGAAAGCATGATCGGAAGGATCGGAGGCGGCCGGTTTGCGATCGAACGTTGCGGCAGGCGCAACCACAGGCCAGCAAACCAAGAAGGCCAAGGCCAATTTGGCCAGAGGCAGGGAATCGCTTTGGAAAGTCTTGCGCGACATGCGTTACTGTTCCTTCTTCAGGTCAATGTTGGCGTGGACCGAGCCGCCGAGCATGGAAATGATTTCCACTTCAATCTGGGAACGGCCCTTGGCCCGAATGACAAAGCGCACTTCCTTCATGCCGCCACTGCCCTCGATAGGACCCAGCATCGTTCTTTTTGATCCGGAAAGAATGTCGCCCGGCTCGACATCGAGCACCACGCGCGTGGAATTGACTTCGTTGCTGACGTCGCCCTGGGCCAGCGACGTGGGAAGATAACCGCTGTTTTCAACCTGGACGGTCACATCGTAGATCGATTCACCCAGATGTTTGACTTTGGTCTGGCGGAGACTGACGCGCGGCAGCTTGCCTGCCAGGTCAGTCAAGAATTTGCCCTGCTTTTCGGCCAGCGGTTCGAGAAGCTTCTCCGGAGGATTGGACCTGGCAAAAGGAGCCAAGCCGCCGATCTCGACTTTTTTCCCGGGGAAATCCGGGTGTTCGACAGATTTCCAGGGCACGAAAAGTTCCTTGGCATTCTCATCGATCCACTTCAGAAAGGCCCGCTCCTCTTCGTTGCGTTTGTCGGGTTCGGGCTTGCCCGGCTCCGACGGTTTCTTGGCTTCGTCCGGCTTTTGAGCGTCGCCGGCTTCTTCCTTCTTTTCGTTGGTTTTCTCTTCTTTGGCGGCGCCGGTTTCTTTGGCTTTCTTGTCGCCTTCCTTGGTTTTGCTCTTGGCCAGTTCGAGCTGCAGGGCGGGACTCCAGGGCTGCGCCGCCAGGGAAAGCCGCCCGCGATGAAAGTACATCCAATCGGAAAATGTCCCCGGCTCGCTCACGGTTTTCAGTTCCTTTTTCAGGCCGAGCGCATCGCGATAAGCTTTGCCCAGCTCGCGATAGTAAGGCAGATCGTCCTTGTGAATGATCGTGGGAGGCCTCCTGCCGGGCCCCTCGCCTTTGCTTTCCGATGAGGGTGTTTGCACCAGGTTGTCGGCGGCGCCATAGGTGAAGACGATCCCGATATTTGGGTGCTCGACAATAAAATCAGCCAAGGTGCGCGTTTCGGATTCGCTTACTTGATGCAGGCCGGACCAAGGCTCGAAGAACCTGTAATTGTAAGGGAAGTTGCGGTTGAAATTGACGCCCCCCGGACCATCTTCATTCCAGGCTTCGTCGCCGTCATTGTCACGGCCTTCCGTGAGCAACCGCCACGCGCCCACTTCGCCTTTGGCTTTGTCAGCTTTAAGCAGAAGCCGCGGCTCGGCGGGATCGGCAATGTACTCGCCTTCCCGGTCCTCCACGCGCATCGAAGTAATCAAACCGTCCGCATTCAGGTCGTCGGGGCCGTCTTCATCCACCAAGCCATCGTGATCGTCGTCCACGGGCTGGCGGCTCACCGTCAGTTCCACTTTTGGTTTGGCGAAAAAACGCCCGGAGGCATCGGGATTGACCCGCGGGAAGATGTAAAGAGTGGTGCTCTCGAGCAGCTTCCGGATGACCTCATTGGTAGCATTGCTTTTGGCGAGGTGCTCGATCCAGGCCACAGCTATGGCAGTGCCGGCAAAATCGTTGCCTTCGAGGCCCGCGGCCAACAGCAGGGCCGGACGCCGCCGTCGTTCCGCGTCGCTCCCGGCGCCCAGTTCCGCCAACCAGACATCCTGATTGCCCAGCGACTTGGCGACACTTTCTACGCGGACGAGTTTTCGGTGGCCTTTTTCAAGGTCTTTAAGGTGTTGAGCGAGTTCCCTATTGGTCGGATACTCCAGGGCGGACGCGCCGAGCACGCCCGCCCACACGCAAATGACCAGAGCCAGGCCGCGAAACTGCATCGGGAGAAAGAAATAACGGTCAAGCCTCCGGCCCTGCCGGAGATCACCGACCGCTTAGACCGTCCAGCCTTTGCGATTCTCGCGCTTCACGAATTTCGCGGCTTCAGGGCAATTCGGTGATTTCATGTTCGGGCCGTCCCATTCCATCCGCGTGCCTTCGCCAACGCGCAGCGCGATGCAGCCCAGCAGAATGATTTCCGTCAGGTAGGCCGCGATGTCGAAGTTGGAGAACGCAGGCTCGCCCGTCTGCATCATGCGGAACCATTCCTTGTCGTGGCCCGGCGACCGCGGGATGGTTTGCGGCACGGCTTTGCAGGCTTCATGGTCCCGGCCGTTCTTGAATTTCTCCTCGTCTTTGAGCAAGACATAGAATTGGGCGCCGTAGTCATCCGGCGAAAACAATTTGCCTTTGTCGCCTACGATCAAGCAGCCGCTGCCCGGCAGATCGTCGCGCTCGATTATGACTTCCTTCACCGTACCGGCATCCGGACGGAGCGGCTTGAGGGCATCGCCGGGATTGCCATCGTACCACCAGAACTTGAGCGGCGGCAGACCGTCGCGTTCAGGGAATTCAAAGCGAATGCGCGAGGTCTTGGGGAAGGTTTCCGGATAAAACCGCGAGTTCAGCTCGCATTCCACCACGTTGGGATAGCCCAGCTTGAGGGCGCGGAAGGGCATATTGACCGTGTGGCAGGCCATGTCGCCCAGTGCGCCGGTGCCGAAATCAAACCAGCCGCGCCAGGCGAAATCGTGGTAAGTGCGATTGCCTTTGTAGGGGCGGAACGCGGCCGGGCCCAGCCACAGGTCCCAATCGAGATTGGCGGGCACCGGATCTTCGCCTTCAGGCCGATTGAACCCTTGCGGCCAGATAGGGCGATTGGACCAAACATGCAGCTCTTTCGGATTCCCAATCACGCCAGCCTGGATCACCTCGATGGCCCGGCGCAAGCCGCTTTCCGCGCTCCCTTGGTTGCCCATCTGCGTGGCCAGTTTGTTTTCCTTAGCCAACTGCCGCATGAGCCGCGCCTCATGGACGGTCTGGGTGAGCGGTTTCTGGCAATAAATGTGTTTGCCCATCCGCATGGCCATGATGCTGGCGAGGCCATGGCAGTGGTCGGGCGTCGAAACCGTGACGGCGTCAATGGACTTGTCCATCTCCTGGAGCATCTTCCGAAAGTCCCGGTAGAGTTTGGCTTGCGGGAAATTCTTGGCCTTGCCGTTCAGGGTGCCCTCGTCCACGTCACACAGGGCTACTATGTTGCCGCCCAGTTTGGCTGCGCTTTCGGTGTCGCTGCTGCCTTTGCCGCCGACACCGATGCAAGCGACATTGATTTTGCTGGTAAGGTTTTGGCCGCGCAGCAGGTACGGGCCGGACAAGGCGGTCGCGCCGGCGATCAAGCCCGAATAGCGCAAGAACCGGCGACGGGTGACTGGAGTCGGCATAGCATTGAAAGAATTTTGATTTGGCATGGGATTATGACTACGCCAGATGCCTGAGTATTCACAAGCAAATTCTTGCTTTCGCCCAGCCTTGGCCACCGGCTTTTGTGCGGCGCGACGGTGCCGGAGCCGAAAGGGAAGCCCGAAGGGCACTACAGAGATACTTTCGCAGCGGTTTTACCGCACGCGGCGGGAGTGATCTCAACGCAACTTTCCCACAGCAGATTTGATCAAACCCGCCAGCCCATCAGTGGCAGGACGTGACACGTCGTGTTGTCACGGCCTAATCTCCTGCTGTTGCTGGTTCTTCTTCCTGACCGCCGCCGGTGTCCTGGCGGGTGGATTGCCTTGGCCGTCAGCCGTGGCCAGCGTGCGGAATTCCTCCGCGTGTTTTGTCCAGGCCTCTCCCAATTCGCTGACTTTGTTGGGATGCTCGGCCGCGAGGTTTCTGGATTCGGAGCGGTCCTGGCCAAGGTCGTAGAGCTCCCAGGGCGCCTCATGGTCGGCCACCAGCTTCCAATCGCCGATGCGAATGGCGCGGTTGCCATCGTGAAACCACCAGAGGTACTCGCGCGTCACGGAGCCGTCCTTCGTGAAAGCCGGCACCAGGCTCTGGCCGGGCAGCGGCGGGACGGCCTCGCCGTCGATCGTCTTCGGCCCCTTGCCACCGGCCAATTCGAGGATGGTTGGCACGAGGTCAATTAGGTGGCTGGGATTGCGCCGCAACTCGCCGCGGGCCTTGATTCCGGCCGGCCAATGCACGATGAACGGAGTGGAAATGCCGCCTTCATGCATCCAGGACTTGTGCAGACGCAGCGGGGTGTTCGCCGCGCTGGACCAACCCGGACCGAGGCTGAGGAAGGTCTGGGCCGAACCGGGCGTCGCCGTGCGGTCGTGCAAATCGCCCCGGATTATTTGCTCGGCGCTCGCACCGTTGTCCGACATGAAGAAGATCACCGTGTTCTCGAATGCGCCCATCGTCTTGATCTGATCGAGTACGCGTCCAATCTCGAGGTCCATGCGATGGATCATGGCCGCATGGAGCGCCATTTTCGCCGCTTGAAACTGTTTCTGCTCCGCGGTCAGTTTGATCCACGGAATAGCGCGGCCCGCCTCGCCCGGTCCAATTTGCTCGCGCAATTTTTCCTCGGACAGATTCCAACCTGGAACCGTGCCGGAATCGAGCTTGGAAAGGGCGCAGTTGATCAGGCCCATCTTTTTCATGCGCTCATAACGTTCCTGCCGAATGACGTCCCAGCCGGCCTGGTAACGGTCCTGATAAATCGCGACGTCTTGCGGCAACGCGTGCAGCGGGAAGTGCGGGCTGGTGAAGGCGAGGTACTGAAAGAACGGCTGGCCGGCATATTTGGCGGCATGTTCCTGCAAGCACTTGATGGCGTGGCCGGCGATGAAAGTGGTCGTGTAAAAATCGCTGCCGGGCTGAACAGGCGGCAGCTTCACGTCGTCCTCAAAATGGTTGCGGGGCGCGAAGTAGCGGTCGTGGTCTTCGAGCGAATAGGAATGGTCGAAGCCTCCCGCGAGGCGCGGGCCGTCCACGTGCCACTTGCCGGAGTGATAGGAGCGGTAGCCGAGCGGCTTGAGTTGCTGCGACAGCAACCGCGCCCACTTGGGCCGCACGCCTTGCCCGCCGCCGGCGACGCCGGGCAGTTGGTCGCGCCGGACCGATTGGGCGTAATAGCCAGTCAGGATACAGGCGCGCGAAGGCCAGCAACGCGCCGTGTTGTAGAACTGCGTGAAACGAAGGCCATTCTCGGCAAGCCGGTTCAGGTTCGGCGTCTGAATCTCGCCGCCGTAACAGCCGGCGTCCGAGAAGCCCATGTCATCGGCCACAATGAGAAGGATGTTGGGCCGGGCGGGAACGGCTTCAGCGGCATCGACGTGCCAGGCCAGCGCGAGCGCACAGAGGCTCAGCAGCAACAATTCAGTCGAACCACAAAATACACGAAACACGCGAAAGGAAGACCCAAAGAAACTGCGGATCGCGTGGAGACTGGGCCGCGTCGCTGCACGGTCACCTTTGGGTGACTCACGGCAGTCCGCCTGAGGCAACGTTTCGGCCTTGGTTTTCGTGTATTTCGTGTGTTTCGTGGTTCTCTCACCTGCATGGGTGCGGCTCAGGAACAGTCGTTTCATGGCGGTGACAATGTCATTTCGCCGGCTGTTTGTCGATCTGCCGAAGCCACTCGTCGTGCGTTTTCCGCAGGCGCTCAACGAGGTCAGGCCGGGCATCCGCGTAGTTCCTCTGCTCGCCCGCCTCCTCAGCAAGGTTGGAGAGAAACAACGGAATGCGCTCCCGGCCTTTGTCATTCTGCGTCGTGTCCCAGGCCTGGCCGATGAGTTTCCAATCGCCCTGGCGCACGGCCCATTGGGCGTTTGCGCCGGTGCCCACCTGCCAATGGAGCGCGTCGTGCGGGGTGGGCGCGCCGGCGGACTTCAGCACCGGCACGAGGCTTTGCCCGTCCAAATCCGGGTTCAACACTTTCACGCCGCAGAGTTCCGCCAGCGTCGGCAGCCAGTCGCAGGCGTGCGCCACCTGCGAGCGCACCGCGCCTTCAGGAAGTCTGCCGGGCCAGGAGAGGATGGCCGGCAGGCGAATGCCCCCTTCAAACAAGCTGAACTTGGCGCCGCGATAAGGCCCCGCGCTGCCGCCGCCGAAGTGAGCCCGTTCCTCGGTCGAGTGCCCGTTGTCAGATTGGAAGATGACGATGGTCCGCTCGCGCAAGCCGAGTTCATCCACGAGCCGCAGCAGCGCGCCGATGCGCTCGTCCATTGTCGCCAGGAATGCCGCATAGAGGTTGCGCGGATAGGGCAAGTCCTGGAAACGCTGCAGCCACTTCACATCCGGCTGATACGGGTAGTGCGGCAGGTTGATGGCGAAGTAGAGGAAGAACGGCCCGTCCTTGTTCGCCGTGACGAATTTGGCGGCTTCTTCGATCATCAGGTTCGGAAAAAACTCGCCGGGCCGATGGACTTCCGAGCCGTTGCCATGGAGGTCGTGGATATTCGGTCCCGCCCAGTAGAAAAAGTGCGACCAGTTGTCGATGCAACCGCCCCTATGGCCGAAGGAAAAGTCGAAACCTTGCGCGGCGGGCGCCCTATCCGGCGTGTAGCCGAGGTGCCATTTGCCAATGTGGGCCGTGGCATAGCCTGCGGCCTTGAACATCTCGGCCATGGTCGTTTCGCCGGCCGGAAGACCTTCCTTGCCACCGCGCTGTGAGGCGGTGTTGCTGGGAACGCCGCAGCGCAGCGGGTAACGGCCCGTGAGCAACGCCGCGCGCGACGGCGAGCAGACCGGCGCGGCGGAGTAGAACTGCGTGAACCGCACACCGCGCGCCGCGAGGGCGTCGATGTGGGGCGTGACCAGGTCCTTGGCCCCGTAACAACCGGCATCGACGGAACCTTGGTCGTCCGTGAGGACGACGATGACGTTGGGTCGGGACGGAGCGCCCTGCAGCGTCGTGGCGAAGGCCAGCGCCACGATCGCCAGGAGGCAAAGCCATGGCGCTGCGGTTGACAAGTTAGACGGTCGTCGGTTCATGGCTCGCGCGTTCATTGGCTATTTCGTCTTAGCCGTCTCTATGCAGCAAGAGTAACCGGCAAGAAACCGCAGAGACGCGATGGGCGCAGAGAAGATTGAGTTTCGCGTCGGTTGGAAACCCTTCGCCCTTCCGTGACCGACTCTGATTTGGCTCTTCTTCATTCCTCTCAGCGTTCATCGCGTCTCTGCGGTTCAATTGGCCGCGCTCGAACTGCCAAGTCGTCACGACTCGACGGAGTCTCGTCCTGACAGCTTTTGGGTGCGGCCCTACCGCGCTGAGTATTTCGTGGTTTGATTGAAGAGTCACGTATTACAGGCGAGGATTCTACCGCGGCGGCAAGGCCCCTTTCCAGCCCGATTTGAATTGCTTCTCCAACGTCTCAATCAGGGCCTGGTTTGCCGCTTTCAACGCGATGTTTTCGTTTTCCTGTGGGTCGCTCTGGTGATCGTAGAGTTCGATGGCATCGACTTTTGCAGGATCATTGCGATGCACCCAGCGGGTGAAGCGGTAGCGATCGGTGCGCATGCTGTACCCCATCAGCCGCCGGCTGGCCGCGCCGCGCGGATACTGGCTGAAGGCGGCGGTTTTCCAGGGCCGGTTCAAATCATCTAGCAGCGGACGAAAGCTCGCGCCTTCGAGATGGCCCGGCAACGGCAGGCCCGCCAGGTCAGCCAGCGACGGATAGATATCGACAAACTCGACCAGCGCCGCGGTGCGTTGGCCGGCGTTCTTCAGGCCGGGCACGGAGAGGATGAGCGGCGCCCAGGTGTCGTTTTCGACGTTGCTGTGTTTGCACCAGGCGTCGTGCTCGCCCAGCTTCCAGCCGTGGTCACCCCACAGGATGACGATGGTCTGGTCGCGCAAGCCGAGCCGGTCGAGTTCGTCAAGCACGCGGCCGACCTGGGCATCCATATAGCTCACCGCTGCGTAATAGCCGTGTTTGAGCCGGCGCGCGAGATCGTCGGGCAGATGACCCTTGGGGATGCTGTCGTAGCTGCGCAGTTCGCCGCCTTCCAGCACGGCATACTCAGGGGCGCCCTTGGGGCGGAACGGATTCGGCGCGAGCGGGATTTTTGCGGGGTCGTAGAGGTCCCAGTATTTCCGGGGCGACACGAACGGCAGATGCGGACGGATGAACCCCACCGCGAGGAAGAACGGCTGGTTCTTCTGTTTGATGTCGCGCAGGACTGCCACGGCCATGTCGGCCAGCGCGCCATCGTGAAAGGCGTTGTCCGGAACGTCGGCGCCTTCATAGGCCGGGCCGCGCACTGTTTTTTGAATGTCCTGCTCGTTCTTGCCATCGGCGATGGCCTGCTGGCGCTTCTGGCTGACCAGCATCCGGCTCTCCAGCGAACCGTAAGCTTGGGCTTTGGGGGCCTTCCACGGCACCGACCAGGAAGGAGGATCATCGAAGCCGCCGTGATAAATCTTGCCCATGCCTTGCACGAAATAGCCGTGGTTCTTGAAGAGCTGCGGCAGCGTGATGACGTCGGGCAGCGCTTTGCGGAAATGCGTCTCCAGGTCCCAGACCCTGGTCGTGTCCGGGCGCGCGCCGGTCAGCAGGCTCGAACGCGATGGCGAGCAAACGGCCTGCTGGCAATAGGCGCGAGTGAACACCACGCCCGCTTTGGCGATGCGGTCGATGTTCGGACTTTTGATGAGTGGATTGCCGTAGCAGCCCAACTCAGGGCGCAGGTCGTCCACGGCGATGAATAGGATGTTGGGGCGTTCGGCGGCCTGGAGTGACGCGACGGCCAACAAGGCGAGAGAGGTCAGTATCGGTTTCATGAAGCGTTCAATTTCGTGTCCGAGGTCCCGTTGGAGCGGCCGGGTCTGGACCGTTCGTGGGAAGCGGCTGAGCGGCCCGAGCAGTTTGGCGGTTGCCGCATCCGCTGCGCGCCATGGCACCGCCCGGTGCCCGTCACCCCGCGTGCGGCCGCAAACCCTGAGCATCGAGGCATTGAGCAGATGGCGGCGGGTCCTAAGTGCTCTGGCTCATAAGTTCGATGACGTATTTCGGGATTTAGGCAGCCAA
>CAYIIH010000306.1:0-10724 GCA_964363225.1 uncultured Verrucomicrobiota bacterium
CAACCCACGGAACAGGACGAAAATCGACGCAACCCTGGAAGGGTTGAACAAGTCTGGTAACGCATGTCCACCTACGCCCAAATCTATTATCACATCGTTTTCTCCACGAAAGATCGGGCCCCGGCGCTGGCGGCGGACAAACGGCAGGCGCTATTCCGTTACATCTGGGGCATTCTCAAGAACAAGGAATGCCACCTCTACCGCATCAACGGGGTTGAGGACCATCTTCACATCCTGACCAGAGTGCATCCGACCGTTTGCCTGGCCGATCTCGTCAAGGACATCAAGACCAGCACCAGTAAATGGATCAAAGAGAACGGCGTGTTCCCGGCCTTCACACATTGGCAGGACGGTTACGGCGCATTCACGGTTTCGCACGATGCGAAGGACGCCGTAATCGAATACATCAAGAACCAGCAGGAACATCACAAGAAGATGTCATTCCGGGACGAGTTGCGTGGGCTGTTGGTGAAATTCGGCATTGAATTCGATGAACGCTATCTGGTTTGAGATAAGGCGGATTGTTCGGCCCCTTCAGGGCCGGGCCGATTTTGGCCTGCTTTCCGTGGGTTGCACCCACGGCTATTCATGTTGTTTCCCTTCGGGAAACCAACCGCAGGTTCGGGCGGCCCACCACTTGGAGGTGCTACCTTCGGCTTTCCGATTTCGTCCTTCCTTCGGATTTCAACCTTCGGGACTTCGGATTTATGTCGTTGGATGTCGCCACGCCTTGGTTTGCAATCACGGCAATTCACATTGTTTCCCTTCGGGAAACCAACGCCAGGTTTGCGCGGCCCATCACCTTCCCGGTTTTGCTTCGGCTTTCGCTTTTCGTCCTTCCTTCGGCTCTCGGATTTCGCATTTCGGATTTCCTTCGGATTTCGGCCTTCGGGCCTTCGGATTTCGGATTTCGGATTTCGGATTTCGGATTTCGGGTTTGGCGTCGCCATGAACACCTTCACCATCACCATCGACGGCCAACCCGTGGACGTCCAACCAGGCGACACGCTGCTGACCGCGGCGCGCCGGCTGGGCCTCGACATTCCCACGCTTTGTTTCCTGGAAAAATGCGGGCCGCTGACCTCCTGCCTAGTCTGCCTCGTGAAAGTGCAGGTGAACGGCCAAAGCCGCCTCGTGCCGTCTTGCGCAACCAAAGCGCAGCCCGGCATGGCGGTCGAAAGCGAATCGGCAGAAGTTCGCGACGCGCGCCGCACCGCCCTGGAACTGCTCCTGAGCGATCACGTAGGCGATTGCCTTTCGCCGTGTCACCGCATTTGCCCGCTGCACCTGAACATCCCCGTGATGATCCGCCAGATCGAAGCCGGCCGGCCTGACGATGCCATTGTCACCGTCAAGCACGCGCTCGCGCTCCCGGCGGTGCTGGGACGGCTCTGCCATCATCCCTGCGAAAACGGCTGCCGGCGCGGCACGTGGGACCAGCCGGCCGCCATTCGCGAAATGGAACGTTTCGTGGCAGACGCCGATTTGAAATCGAGCCAGCCATATCTTCCGCCTCGCCGGCCGCCGACGGGCAAATCGGTGGCCGTTGTGGGAGCCGGTCCGGCTGGACTGGCCGCTGCATATCATTTGCTGCGCGAAGGCCATGCCTGCACGGTGATTGACCGGAATGAAGCAGCGGGCGGCAGCTTGCGCTCCGTCGTGGACAAACCGACGCTGCCGCGCGCAGTGTTGGACGCGGAAATCAAGCAATTGGAACGGTGGGGACTCCAGTTTAAACTCCGCGTCGAGCTGGGCCGCGACGTTTCGTTTGATGGCCTTCGACGCGGATTCGATGCCGTGCTGCTGGCCGTCGGCGAACTGGCCAAAGAACAGACCAAGGTGTTGGGCCTGGACGCCACCGCCGCCGGAATCAAGGTTGATCCTGCCACTTTCCAGACCAGCAAACCGGGCGTGTTTGCCACTGGCAGCGCCCTCAAGCCGATCAAACAAATCGTGCGGGCCATGGCGGAAGGCCAGGCCGCCGCCGAATGTCTCCATCAATTTCTGCTCGGCCAGAAAGTCCAGCGGCAGGACAAGCAATTTTCCAGCGTGATGGGCCGGCTGGAGGACGGAGAAATCCAACTGTTCCTGAAAGGCCCCAGCCCCGGGCCGCGTGTGGCGCCGTCGTGCGGCGGCTGCGCCGGATTCACCGGTGTGGAAGCGCCGGCCGAGGCGGCGCGTTGTTTGCATTGCGACTGCCGCGCGGCGGGCCATTGCCAATTGCAGCATTACGCGGAGCTTTACGGCGCCGACCCCGGACGCTTCCGCGAGCAACGCCGCCGTTTCGAGCAGCACCTGCAGCACGGCGAAATCATTTTCGAGCCGGGCAAGTGCATCCTCTGCGGTATCTGCGTGCATCTGGCCGAGCAAGCCCGCGAACCGCTGGGACTGACCTTCATCGGGCGCGGCTTTGACGTCCGAGTCGGCGCGCCGCTAAATCATGCGATCAGCGAAGGACTGCAAAAGGTGGCCGCCGAATGCGTCGAACACTGCCCGACCGGCGCGCTCGTTTTTCGGGATAAGAAACCCTCCGGCAGCTAATCTTCATTGTCCAACCGCACCGCTTCGTTCAACTCCTCGAAAAATTCCGGCAACGCGGATTGGACGCGATTCCAATTGGGGATGAGCGGCGACCAGAGCGGGTCTTCGAGGAAGGCCTTGGCGGACGTGCGAATGCTGCGGACAAAGGTGGCCACCGCGCCTTCTTCTTCGTGGCGCGGATATCTCAGCCCGTTGATGGCCGCGTCGGCGGCGTAAAACCGCAGCGTGTCTTCGGCCTGCCTCATATAGGCGCTCAACAAGGTGTCGAAGAGGCCGGCGTCCAGTTTGATTCCCTCGGCCGCCATGCGGCGAAAGAACGACTTCACAATGTCAATGGCCATCTTGTTCAGGCCCTTGTCGGGATCGCGCGTGGAAAGCTCCTGGTGCTTGTGGTCGTAATTGTCGCACAGTTCAGCCTGGCAAATGGCCCGCGCCGCACAGTTGCGAAACACCTCGGCCAGCAGGCCCACTTCCAACGCCCAGTCCCACGGAATGCGGACGCGGCGCGCCAAGTCCACGTCCAAGGCAAACTCGCCCGCCAAAGGATAGCGGTAGGTGTCCATATAAACGAGGTAGGGATGCAGCCCCAGGATGGTCTTGAGCGCCCGCAACATCGGCGTGACCAGCAGGCGCATAACCCGGCCATTCAGTTTGTCGCTCACCCGCGCGTAGTAACCCTTGCAAAAGTCGAAACCCAGGCTCGGATGCGCCACCGGGTAGCAAAGACGGGCCAGCAGTTCGCGGTTGTAAGTCAGGATGTCGCAATCATGCACCGCCACCATCCGGGCTTGCTCGCTGGCCAGCACGTAGCCAAAGCAAATCCAGACATTGCGCCCCTTTCCACCCACCCCCACGTTCAATTCCGCTTCATCCAGCTTGCGGAAGAGTCGCTGCAGGCGCGGACCGTCATTCCAGAGCAAAATGGGCTTCTGCGGCAATTGGCTGAAGACGTGCCGCGCTTTGCGCCATTCGCTCGCCCGCGTCGCCCCGTCAATCCCCACCACGATCTGCTTCAGATAATGAACCGCTTTGAGTTCGCGCACGATGCTTCTCAAGGCCTTCGTGCCGACTTCACGGATATGGCAGGGCAGCACCAGCGCAATCGGGGTTTCCTGGGCGAACTTCTCCAACTCCTGTTCCAACCACTTGACGTTGGGCCGTCCCAGGCGATGCAGCGTCGCCACGGCGCCGGTTTGAAAGAAGTCAGACATACCTGGCAACAAGTATCTCGCGGGGAAAGCTAACTGAACAAGCCCTATTTTGCAGGAAACATACTTTCATCAAGACTTCCTGGAGCTTGCGCCAGTTCCCGACTCGCCCGTGTGCCGAGCTGTCGAACTCTTCGTCACATTTGCAGGCGGCGAAGGTTGATTTCGTCGATCTATGGCGTCGCGCTCGGTCTGTGCTTCCGCTGCCGCGTCCGGCAAGGTTCCGGCACCGTGGAGCAGATAGATTAGAAGACCCAGGGTGAGCAAAAGCATCGCGGTCATCAATATCGGTGCCAGAAGCGTGTCTGCCTTGCCGTTGCCTCGACCCATCCAGTTGGTCACCACTTGCGTAAGAAGCACGTAACCCGTCACCCCAAGAGTCAAAACCTCAGCGGCTTTGCAGCGGTGACCGAGCAAGCCCCTAATGCCCCAAAGCACACAGAGCGCTCCGCCGGCACTTCCAGTTATCAACGTGATCCGGGCGATTTCCGGGGCAATCCAGTGAGTGATCAGGCCGAGGACGACCAGCAGTCCTCCATACACTGTGACATAAGCTGACATTTTCGAATTCATGGGGTTAGTTATTTGGTTTGTTTTGGTTGACTCGCTTGAGTAATGTCCGCGTCCGCCGCTTCATCGAATGTTCTTCCAGGCACGCTCAGCACTGCAGTCCGCCCCATGCGCAGCAGTCCTTCAACAAAGTGGCCGTCAATCAGGTGCCTCCACCAGCACGACGCCTGGGTGCCAATAACGATGAGGTCGGTTCCCAAGTGCTTGGCTACCTGCACGATGCCCTCAGGCGTGGGCGCTCCGATCTCAGGCCATATCTCCACGGCAAGAGACGCGGAAACCTTCTGTTGCACGCAGGCGGAGATTTGGGATTGGACAATTCTCGGCACTTGGGTTTGGAAAGGATTCGACCAGATGGCACGGCGGGACTTTCGCGAAGTCACGCCGGGGACATAGAATAGCGTAAGCTTGGCGTTCATCAGTCCAGCCAAGCGGGCGGCGCATTCCAGTGCCCGCAGAGAACATTCCTGTAAATCAATTGGCACCAGAATGTTCTTCCAGGCAATGGAGGATCGTTTTACCGGCTCTCGCTCCTCCTGTGGCAACAGTTCCTCACGAAGAATCAGCGCTGGGCAAGTTGGATGGCGTATGACCCGCTCAGCAATGTTGGACACCAGCAGGTGCTTCGGCTTGGTGTAGCCATGCGTGGACATGACGATGAGGTCACAGCCCAGTTCTCGGGCAGCTTTGGCGATCTCGCAGGCAGGCTTGCCGACACGCAACAGTGTCCCCCCTTTGGACGCCGGAGGAAGAACCTGACGGAGATGCTGGATTAGCAGTCTGGTGGCAGCCCGAACCGCTTCGTCATCCGAGTGACTCAGCCGCACGCCGAGCAGGTCCTCCAAGAATGAGCCGCGCTCGACGACATGAATGAGAGAAAGAGAGCTGCCAAACTGTCCGGCAAGCGACGAAGCGTATCTCAGCGTTTTCAACGAGGCCGTCGAGAAATCCAACGGCACCAAGATGTTCTGCAACCTCAGATCCAGCCAAGGTTCGCGGTCGATCAGCTCAATCCCGGTATTCTCATACATGGCCACCATATCCGATGCTTCGTTGCAGGCAATGCAAGTAAGTTCATCGGATGGCGGCCCGACCATCCAGCTTCCTCCGAGGAGTACTCACCCTCGGACCCTTCGATTGGGGACAGTTGAATCCCCACTTCCGGGCAATTCTCTCTCTGGGATCGTTGGCGTCAAGGACAAATACGATCCAATTGCTCCGCAATATTCTGAAATAAGCCAACCTGAGAATGTTGTGCAGATCTGGCTGCCCATGAACTGGCTGTGTGCCCTCAAAACAGGCGCCAGCGGGAGAAGAACAACAGCGAAAGCAGCAAGAACAGCGGCAGCAGAATGGGCAGTGCGTATCGGAGAAGATAGTTGAAAAAACTCGGCGTCTTGACCTTCGCTTGCTCGGCGATTGACTTCACCATAAAGTTCGGGCCGTTGCCAATGTAAGTCATCGCCCCGAAGAACACCGCGCCCAGCGAGATGGCCATCAGTTCATGATCATGGCGGGCCACGAACACAGAAACGTCCGGCATCTGATTTAAACTCAAATGGTGGCGTCCCATCGCCGCGGCCAAAAATGCGAGGTAAGTCGGCGCATTGTCCAGCGCGGCGGAAAGGGAGCCGGTGAACCAGAAGAATTTCATGTCCGAATCAAGGCCGAGTTCTGAAGCGTGGGCCTCCAGATAATCGAGCGCCGGCACCATCGTCGCAAAAATGCCCGCAAACAGCCAGGCCACTTCCCGAATCGGCTCGAAATTGAAGTCATTGGCCTCGTGCAAAGGCTTCGGAGTGGCCACATAGGAACCCCATGCCGCCGCCGCCATCAGGGCAGGGCTAAGACCCGCCGGATGCTCGATAAAAACTGCCCCGAGAATGACGCCCAGGAAGGGCAGATTGCGCAGCCCTTCAAACTTCCAGACCTCTGCGCGGGTTTCCGCTTCGCGGACTTCCTTGGGCGCGCGCAGAAAATTCTGCCGGTCGAAGCTGTAAAAAACTCCGATCAAACCCGACAGCATAATGGCCCAGGCCAACCAGCATTTCTTCAATACCCACCAGAACGGCACGCCCTTGAGATAGCCCAAGAACAGCGGCGGATCGCCGATGGGTGTCAGGCAGCCACCCGCATTGCTGACGATGAAAATGAAAAAAACCACGTGAAAGGCGGTGATGCGGTATTGGTTCATTCGAATCCAGGGCCGGATGAGCAGCATGGAGGCGCCGGTGGTGCCGACAAGGTTGGCCAGCACGGCACCCAGGAAAAGGAACAGGCAATTCACCCACGGTTTGGCTTCGCCTTTCACGCGGATGTGAATGCCGCCGGAAACTACGAACAGCGAGCCAATCAACGCCATGAAGCTGACGTATTCATGGGCCGTGTGCAGCATCCGCCCGGCGTTCCCGAGAATAAACACGTAATAGCAGACCGTCGCGGCTCCCAGGCTGCCGGCCACCTTCGGGTAATGCCGTTCCCACCAGTGTCTGTGGATGAACGGCATACAGGCGATGGTCAGCAGCATAAGTCCGAACGGCACCATCATGCCAGGATGCGGCTCGCCAACATGGCCGGCGGCAAGTAACGGTTCAATTTCCACGGAAGAATTATGCCGTGCTGCGCCTTGTCACGACAAGTTTGAATCCGGAGAACAGTTAAAGTGATTGACCGCGAAGAACCGCAGCAGAAAGAATGAGTACCCATTGAAACTGGTCATCGTTCACTATCACTTGCGGCCTAGCGGCGTCCGGCGGATTATCGAACTAGCGACTCCGCATCTGGTGCGGCAGTTGGGCGGCGCCACGCCGTCCGTGACGTTGGTCAGCGGCGAAGCACCCGACGCGCGGTGGCGCGCTGAATTCGCAGAACACCTCGCCGGCGTGCCGGTCGAATGTTGCGTCATCCCCGGCTGCGCCTATCTCTCCGAGCAACGCCGCTCGCCCTCGGCCATCGCCCTCGAGCTGCGGAGCGCCTTTTCGAGATTGCTCGCCGGTTGCCGCGCCGGAAATTGTCTGGTCTGGGCGCACAACCTGGGCCTGGGGCGCAACCCGGTCCTCGCCCGCCAGCTCGAACAGGCTTGCGCGGCAGGCGGCATCCCGCTCCTCGCACATCATCATGACTGGTGGTTCGACAACCGCTGGCCGCGCTGGAACGAAATGAAGCGCGCGGGTTGGCCCACGTTGAAAGCGGCCGCCCACAACGTCTTTCTAGCAGGAACGAATGTTTTTCACCTGGCCATCAACCAGGCCGATGCGCGAATTCTCCGCCGCCACTTTGGCGCGCGGGCGGCCTGGCTGCCTAACCTGACGGAGCCGGCGCCGCGACCATCGCCGGTCCGCGTCCGCGCCGCCCGCGCCTGGCTCCGCGAACAGCTCGGCGCCGAAGGCCCCGTTTGGCTGATGCCTTGCCGGTTGCTGCGGCGCAAAAACGTTGCCGAAGCACTGCTGCTGACGCGCTGGCTGCGTCCCGCGGCTTGGCTGGTCACGACGGGCGGAGTGAGTTCGGCGGACGAGATGGCCTACGCGAAAAAGCTGGCGGCAGCCGCGCGCCAACACGGCTGGCCGCTGCGGCTGGGCGTGCTGCAACGCAACGAAACCGGCCAGCCCTCGGTGGCGGAACTGCTCGCCGCCAGCGAAGCCGTGCTCTTGACTTCGCTGCAAGAAGGTTTCGGTCTGCCGTATCTGGAAGCCGCCGCCGCGCGCCGCCCGCTCATCGCCCGGCTGTTGGCCAACGTGGCGCCGGACCTGGCCCAATTCGGCTTTCGCTTTCCGCAAGGCTACCAAGAGATTCTGATTGATCCGCGTCTTTTCGACTGGAACGCGGAGCAGCGCCGCCAGCAGAAGCTCTTTTCCGCGTGGCGGGCACAGTTGCCCGGCGCCTGCCGTGCGTGGGCGGCCCAACCGGCGCTGCTCGCAGGCGGGAAGCGTCCTCACCCGGCGCCTTTCAGCCGGCTGACTCTCACCGCTCAACTCGAAGTGCTCGTGCAACCGCCGGAACATTCGTGGGCATTGTGCGGGCCATGGAATCCATTCCTGGCGGTCTGGCGCCGCCGGGCGGCGGCTGGCGGCCTGCAACCGACGCCGTGGCCGCGACGGGCGGCGCGATGGTTGAGTGGAAAAGTCTATGCGCAACGCCTGCAAAAAGTCGTCCGCGCAAGGCCCGCATCGCCCGCTCGCCACGCCGCCGTGGCCGCGCAAGTGGAGTTCATCCGCGAAAGGCTTGCCGCGTCAAACTTGTTTGCGTTACTGTGGAACCGGGAAACATGACCATCCGCGCCGTCATCTTCGACATTTACGACACATTGCTGGCAGTGAGCCCCCCGCCGGCGGACGCTGCCGTGCGGTGGCACCAACTCTGGCAAGAGATGCTCGGCGCGCCGGCCCGCGTTACTTTGCAGGAATTTGCCGCTCAGTGCGACCAGCTTGTCGCCCGTGAACACACCGCCGCCCGCGCCGCCGGCGTGCCGTATCCGGAAGTCTTCTGGCCGGACATCGTCGGCGAGGTTGTCCCGCAACTGCGACGCCTCACGACAGGCGCGCGTGACGAGTTCCTGTTTCAACAGGCTCAACTTTGGCACACGGTCCGTTTGATGCCTGGTGCGGCGGACGCTCTGCGCGAGTTGGGACAACGCGGCATCGTTCTCGGCCTTGCCTCCAATTCCCAGCCTTACACGTTGCGCGAGCTCGACGATGCGCTCGCCTCTGCCGGCTTGGACCGCAGCCTTTTTGCGCCCGGTCTCTGCTTTTTCTCCTTCGAGCACGGCTTCAGCAAGCCCGACCCGCACGTGTTCCGTCTGCTCACGGCGCAGCTGCGCGCCCGCGCCATTGCGGCGGGCGAGACGCTGATGGTCGGCGACCGCCTCGAGAACGACATTGAGCCGGCCCGGCGGCAGGGTTGGCAGACGTGGCAGTTGACGAGCGTCCCTGCATCTCACGGCGTTAACAGCGGCGACTGGACTGGGCTGGCCCTGGATTGTCTGGCGCGGAACAGTTGACGCCTCTCCTCGCGGCTCCGCTCCACGGAAATATTCTTTTGACTCCCCTGGCTGTGTTGGTTCTGACCGCGCTGCGCACTGTGCGCGGCTACGAACTGATGGAGAGCGAGCTGTTGATCCAGCGCCTGACCTGCAACACGCGCATTTCGCCTCGCGCCACGCAGCCAGGCAGTTTGATATGGCTCCAATCGGCAGGTCGCCGCCGGGCAGGTTTTGCCGCCGACGCCGCATCCTCCTCCAAGCAGGTCGTGCCAACAGGCGTCGCTGCCGCCCAGATTCCGGCTCGTGAGGCTTGGGTTCAAGACAATTGTTCTCCGGGCGCGTGCGAGGAACCAACCGGACGCGTCACGGTGCATCTCACAAGACGCGGCGAGTTGCCAGACTCCCACCGGACGCCCGCACATCCCTGACGTCGCGTTGCGCTTGGCACACGGAACACCCGGTCAGCGCCCCCGCCGCCAACTTCCACCAAGCCATCCAGCGTTTGCTCTCCGCAATCACCCGGCACCCGACGCCAACGACTCCTGCAAACGGCTCTTGTTTGTGTGCGTTACTTGCGTGTAAACTGGCATTGATGAGTGCAGAGATACTGAATGCCAGCAGCAGCCTGCCCCGGATCGCGATGGTTTCGACGCACGGCTACGTGGCGGCCCATCCGCCGTTGGGCGCGGCGGACACCGGGGGGCAGGTGGTGTCCGTGTTGGAACTGTCGAAAAAAATGGCCCAGCTCGGTTATACGGTGGACATCTGGACGCGACGGTTCGAGGACCAGCCCGAGCTCGAACCGGTCGCCGACCAGGTGCGGATCATCCGCGCGTCGTGTGGCGGCCGCGAATTCATTCCGAAGGAGTATCTTTACGAGAAGCTGCCGCAGTGGGGGGAAAACGCCCTACGCTTCATCAAGAAGCACAGGTTCAAGTACGAGTTCCTCAACAGCCATTATTGGGACGCCGGCATGGCGGGCCAGCATCTGTGCGATGTGCTCGATGTGCCGCACCTGCACACGCCTCACTCCCTCGGCCTGTGGAAGAAGCGCCAGATGGAGAACGACTATCCGGAAGACAAAGACAAGTTCGAGAAGCAATACAATTTTACAAAGCGCATCACCAACGAACGAATGCTCTACGCCTCGGCCGAGATGGTGATCGCCACCACGCCCCAGCAGGTGGACCTGCTCGTGCAGGACTATGAAGTGCCGGAAGAGAAGTGCCGGATGATTCCGCCAGGCTACGACGACAACCGCTTTTTTCCCGTCAGCGAGGCCAGCCGCAAAGCCATCCGCCAGCGCCTCGGCTTCACGGGCAACGCGGTCATGGCCATCGGACGGCTCGCGCGCAACAAGGGCTACGATCTGCTGATTCAAGGCTTTGCCGTCGTGGCGCAGCGCGATCCCGACGCCCGGCTTCACC
>CAYIIH010000307.1:0-10662 GCA_964363225.1 uncultured Verrucomicrobiota bacterium
ATTTCGTTCACGTTGCCGTGTTGGGAAATCGGCGTGACTTTCAGCACGTCGGGCAGGGTGAATTGGAGTTCGCCGTCGGTGGCGTATTTCTCCAGCAGATCGTTCTGGATTTCGCGGGCTTCCGGACCGATGATGAGGTCCCAGTCGGTATCCTTGAGCTTGGCTTGAATCTCCTCGCCACGGATCAGCTTCTCGATCCGGGCGATGCAGAGCAAATTCTCGCGGAACAGGATTTCGGTGCTGACCCGGCCCGCGCTGTCTTTATACACGACCTCCGGCACGTCCCAGCCGTGCCATTTGACGCTGACAAGCTCGGCGGTGCCATCGGGAATGATGCCCTTGACGAGCGTGCCAGTCGTGAGGTCTTCGTCTTCGAGCCGAGCCATTTGCAGGGCGCTGATGTTCGTCCAGGTGACGGAATGCATGCGAACGCTACGTTCCCCTGGCGAGTTGGTGCGGTCGGCTGGGCACCGACCGCCGGGCCCGAGACACACGCACTGCCGCGAACTGCCAGCCCTGTGGGTTACGAACCGCGTCATGTCGAACGCCGGACGACGACCCGGTAGAACCTTCCGTAGGCGTCCAGCGGAGTGGGCGACATCCACGTGGTGACGCCCGTTGTTCCGGTGGCAGCGCCGATGGTCTTCCAACTGCGGAGGTCCTCGCTGGCCTCGATTTCCACCGGCAACATGCTCCCGGCGGAAAACCGCAGACCCACGGGCCGACCGTTGCTTAACACAATGCTCTCGACTTCGAGTTCCGGCCAGCCGGCCACATGGTCCACGTAAATCGGGGCCGTCCCGTCCGCTTCCTCTGGCGAACAGGGGGCCAGAAAGGTCAGATTTACGTAACCCACGATGTTGACACTCCAAACATCTGACGATTGGACCCACGGATGAAACTGGAATTCCATTATCGCTGTGGCCCGGGCGCGCCGATAGCTCGGCAGGCCGCTCCGCATGCGAATCGTGACTCGGTAAGGGAGTTCTTCGACAATGGCCGCATCATGGCGCCACTCCACCGAACTGGTGTAAACCAGCACCGACCAATTGTCTGGGCTTGCCGGAAACTCGGTGACCTCTGCAAAGGAGGAAAAGTGCAACTGTTGCACTTGGCACTTCTTGAAGTACCGGTCTTCCGGCAACAACACGGTGTACTCGAAGACACCGTCGCCAAGATACTGGCTTTCCAGCGTGATCAAATCGCGGGCCGTGGCTCCAGCAGTCAGCCACAGCGAGCCAAGTAAGAGGGTTGAAAGAACACTGGTTTTCATAAGCAGCCTGACTCAATTTGTGGGAAAAACATAAGCCGTTGTCGCCACTCCAGCAACAGCTTTCTCTCCGTGAGTCTCGCCAACCGATGATCGCCGCAGTCACTCGATGTCATTATTCTCGGGAGATGCGAACAGAACATCGACATACTCCCTCCTCCGCCTCGAACACCGCACGAACTCCGCAACTCCAGGCCGCGCGTCGAGTGCCCGCCGGAAGTCATGCCCGGAAAAAAACGCCGCTTGCTCCGTAATGCTCGCGAAGCAGGCGCACGTCAGGCTACACCAACTTCTTCAGTCTCGGATCTTCAGCCAGCTTCTTGACCAACTCCTTGACCTTCTGCGCCTGGCTCTTGTGCGCGAGCAGCGTGGCGTCGTCGGTCAGCACGAGAATGGAGTCTCGCAGGCCGACCACCGCAATGGGCGTGCGCTGTTTGGTGCGCGCATCGAAAATGATGTTGCGCGCGGCATCGACGTGAATGAAATCGGCCACCGCACAATTACCGGCCGCATCAGGCTTGAGATGACGCCCCAGCGCCGTCCAGGACCCGACATCGTCCCAGGCGAAGGAGCCGTCCGCCACGACGACGTTTTGGGCCTGCTCCATGAGGGCGAAGTCGATCGAGATTTTCTTTAACTCGGGGTACTCTTTGGCCAAAGCCTTGGCCAGCTTGGGCGTGCCCGCCATTTTGAACCAGCGCTGGCAGGCCGCGAACATTTCCGGCTGATGCTTCTGCAAGCCTTCCGTAATCGTCACGAACGACCAGATAAACATCCCGGCGTTCCAGCGATAATGGCCGCTATTCACATACTCGATGGCTTTCTCGTAATGCGGCTTTTCGACGAATTGTTCCGCCTTGAAGAAGGTGGTTTTGTAGGGCTTCACTCCGTGCGGCGGCGGCAGCGGTTCGCCCACCCGAATGTAGCCGTAGCCGGTGGCCGGGTCCGTCGGTTTGATCCCAATCGTCACGATGGCTTGTCCGCGGCTGGCCAGATCAAAGGCATCGGCCAAAACCTGCTGAAACTTCTTGTCTTCAGCAATGACGTGGTCCGCCGGCAGCAGCGCCATGACGGCCTTGGTCGAGCGCGCGCCGACCATGGCCGCGCCCAGCGTGACCGCCGCGCACGTATCGCGTCCGATCGGTTCGGCCACCACATTTTCCTTGGGCAATTTGGGCAGTTGCCGGCGGACTTCCGGGGCCTGCACTTCGTTGGTGATGATCAGAATGTTTTTCAGCGGCACCAGCGGCAGGACGCGGTCCACGGTCTGTTGCAGAAACGACGTGCCGCCCAGCAGCGGGATCAGTTGCTTGGGAGTTTTCTCGCGGCTGACCGGCCAGAAACGCTCGCCGCGGCCCCCGGCCATGATGATGACGAAGTGATCGCTGGTTTTGGATTTGGTTTTCATGGTTAGTTTCTATCGGGCGATACTTCTACCCACCACTCTCTGCCGTTCTTGTCTCTTCCTGTGACCTGCACCTCAGTGGCGTAGCGACCGGTTGATTTGGGAACGTCATCGTCGCCCCAAATAAGCAGCTCAACCTGCGCCTCTTCTGCCGCGGCCTCACCCAAGCCCAACTCCTTTGCTGCTCTGATGACGTCCTCGGCAGGTCCAGCGTAGGTTTCCATTGTATGCTTTTCGATAAAACTCAAGATGGCTTGCTTTGCGTCTGTGAGCATCGCTTTTACCTCTTAATTGCACTGGCCAGAGATTCAACAAATCCCGCCACCCTCGCCACCAAATCCGGGCTTTGGCCATGCCGGGCAATCTGGTTGACGATGGCGCTGCCGACCACGATGGCCTCGGCATGTGCGGCTGCCAATCGGGCTTGCTCTGGATTGGAAATGCCAAAGCCAACCGCAATGGGCAAATCCGTATGCGCCCGAATTTTAGCGGTCATCTGAGCGATGTTGGCCGCCACTTGCTCCTGCATGCCGGTAACGCCTTCTCGGGAAACATAATAGATGAAACCGGTGCCGCGCTTGACGATCAACTCGATGCGATCATCCGGCGTGGTCGGCGCCACCAGGTAAATCACACACAACCCCGCTTCGCGCATCAACGCTTCGTAATCCTCCGATTCTTCCGGCGGCAAATCGAGCACCAGCAACCCGTCCACCCCGGCGGAGGCCGCGTCCCGGATGAATTTTTGCAGGCCGCAACGGTGCACGAGATTGAAGTAAATGTAGAAGACGATTGGAATTTGCGATTCCCTGCGAATCGCCGCCACCGTTTCCAAAACTTTGGACGGAGTCGTGCCCGATTCCAGACCGCGTTGCGCGGCCAGTTGATTCACGAGGCCGTCGGCCAGCGGATCGCTAAAGGGCACGCCCAATTCCAGGACGTCCACGCCTGCTTGATCGAACGCAATGGCCAGTTGCCGCGTGGCCTCGAGACTCGGATCGCCGGCGCCAATATAAACAACAAAGCCCTTTTGCCGAGCGCCTTTGAGGCGGGCAAATCGTTCCGCAATGCGATTCATCGCAGCGAAGAATGCCAACAAACAGGCCCGGTGTCGAGTGGCGTTACAGGAGAGGTCTTGCCGGAAGTGCGCTCTCAACCAGTTTCAACAAAGCCCTGGCGAGGCGGAGCCGCAGCCAAAGTCGTTAGAGCGTTACAACGTTAAATCGTTCAATGAGTTGCACGGACGGCAAATTTGCAGCCTGCGAAGACTTACATGGATAATAGTACAGAACAGCCGGCCAGAACGCCGTAAAAAAACGCCCTGAAATTACTTGAAGAAAGACAGCCAGCCTGTTATCAAGTTCCTCGAACCGTTCACAAACCAAAACAGCTACAGGCAAACCTATGCGCTCTATTCAATCATCCATTCTCGTACTGGCAGCGGCGCTGCTGATGGCGCGCGCCACTTCGGCTGGCGTTGCTTTCCCCGATCCCCCCGGGGGTTGGACGTATCATTTCAACGGCGACAAACGCGAGCCAGGCGGCGGCAGTGATTTCGACGCCCTGGACGGCACCTGGAGCCACAACAACGGCTCGGACCAATGGGACGGCTCGGAAATCGGCGGCCCGTTCTCCACCGGCGGTTTCCTGATCGGCAACGGCCCGGGCGGCGTCAACGTGCTCACGGAAGGCGGAATGAGCTTCCTCCGCATCCAGGACACGGGCGACCCGCGCGATTATGGGTATCCCGATCCGAGCAACCGGAAGATTTACTTCACCCACAGCATGACCGCTCACGGAGCCGCCGACAGCCAGATGCAGGACGGGGTGACGCTCTCGTTCCGCGCCCGCATTCCCACGGCGGCCAAAGCGACGGGACCGCTGGATCCCTGGCATCGGGACGGCCAACAGGCGGGCGGGGTCTTGCCGTATCCGGCGGGCGGCGACGGCTATGTCACGGCCAACGGCGGCAAGGGCAACTTTGTCATCCGTGAGCTGGCGGGTGGGTCGTTAGGGGGGTCCATTGCCTTTTCGCTGACCCAGACCAGCGACACGACGGGCGGGGCGTTGACGCCGACGGCGAACTTTGCCGGTCTGACGATGAACGAGTTTAACGGGAACACGGTGAACAACAACGTGAACTTTGGCCAAGGCTCGGCCACCAACGTGATTGCGTTGGACCCGACCGACTGGCACGAGTTTTGGGTCGTGCTCAAGAAGGACCCGGCCAACATCGGCACCCACGTGGCCTACATCTATGTGGATGGGAACCTGACGCCGACCGTGTTCAAGATGACGGCCGGCGGCAGTGATGGCAGCGCCGATGGGACGGACACCTACTTGGCCATGGGCAGCACCGCCACCGGCCAGAACTCGGCGCTGGACGTGGACTTCGTGGCCTACAAGCTGGGCGCCGTTTTCCCGCCGGGCTTTGTTGACCCCCCTGGCGGCTGGACCTACAGGTTTGAGGGAGACAAGCGGGAGCCGGGCACCGGGGGAACTGACTTCGACGCCCTGGACGGCACCTGGAACCACAACAACGGCTCAGATCAATGGGATGGCTCGGAGATCGGCGGCACGTTCTCAACCGGCGGCTACCTCGTCGGGAACGGCCCGGGTGGTGTCAATGTGCTAAGCGAACCAAGCGTTACCTACCTGCGCATCCAGGACACGGGCGACCCGCGCGATTACGCGTATCCCGATCCGAGCAACCGCAAGATTTACTTCGGCCACAGCATCACCGCGCTCGGGGGGACCGATGTTCAGATGGACGAAGGGATCACGCTCTCCTTCCGCGCCCGAATCCCCACCGCGAGCAAGGCGGCCGATCCCCTCGATCCGTGGCATCGGGACGGCCAACAGGCGGCCGGAGTTCGGTCCTATCCGGCGGCCGGTGACGGCTACGTCACCAGCGACGGCGGCAAAGGCAATTTTGTGATCAAACAGGCGGGCGGGGGTGCGATCGCCTTCTCGCTGACCGAGACCAACGACACCACCGGCGGAGCGCTCACACCGATCGCGAACTTCTCCGGGCTGACCATGAACGAGTTCAACGGCAACCAACTCTCCGGGAACGTCAACTTCGGCCAGGGCACCGGGACGAACGTCATCGCGTTGGATCCGACCGACTGGCACACGTTCTGGATCGTGCTCAAGAAAGACCTTGCAAACATCGGGACGCACCAGGCCTACATCTATGTGGACGGCAGCCTCACGCCCACGGTGTTCAAGATGACGGGTGGCACCGGAGCGGAAACAGAGTATGGGGGGTTAACCTACCTGGCCATGGGCATGACCGCCACCCCGCAGAACGCCGCGCTCGACGTCGATTTCGTCGCCTACAAGCTGGGCGCCTTCTTCCCTGGCGGTGCGCTCGATAATCTTCCGCCGGAACTGCTGAACATCTCGCCGGAGTATGGCAAGCCGTTCCATTCCGCCGCCGCGGGTATCAGTGTTGAGGCAACCACCCAAGGCATCAACACCCTGCCGCCCGCCCGGGCCAAACTCACGTTGAACGGCCAGGATGTCAGCAACGGCTTGACGGTGTCCGGCACCCCGCAGGCCCGCACGATCACCTACACCAGCCTGCAACCGAACACCATCTACACAGGCACGTTGATCGTGTCGGATCAAGATGGACGCTCGGACACCAACAAGTTCTTCTTCGACACCTTCGTGGAAGCGCAAACGACGGTCATTGAAGCCGAGGACTACAACTTTTCTTCCGGTCAGTTCATCGACGCCCCGGCGGCCGGCGCCTATGCAGGCCAAGCCGGCACCCTCGGCGTGGACTTCCTCGATACCACCCAGTCGTCCGTGGGAGTTTATCGGGAGGCCGATCCCGTGGACAACCAAGCCACGGCGGACAGTGCACGAGAAAAGTTCACCAGTGGCGGGCTGTCCGATTACCAGATCGGTTTGATCGGCCGCGGCGAATGGTGGAACTACACTCGCACGCTCGCGTCGGGCAAGTTCTACGCTTACTTGCGCTGTGCCGCCACGGCGGCCCAAGACGCGCGCCTCGACCGAGTGACGGGCGACACGACTCAGCCCAACCAGGCCACCCAGTTCCTCGGAACGTTCCGCGTTCCTCGCACGGGCAACCTCAATAGCTTCGACTATGCGGTGCTCTCCGACTTGCAGGGCAACCCGGTCGCCCTCCCGCTCGCGGGCAAAACAACCCTGCGGCTCACCGCGGCGAGTGCCGGCAACAACTTGGCTCTGAACTATTTGGTCTTGGCGCCCGCACCCGGCGGCGTGCCAGTCGCACTGGCGGTGTCGGCGCTGCCCGCCCCGGCCGCCACGGGGGTCCTGCCTGACGCGGCGGTGGAAGCCGCCATCTACGACGGCAGCAGTCCGGTTGATAAAGCCTCGGTCAAGCTTCGCGTGGACGGGACCGACGTCAACGCCACCATCGACAAGACGGGGGGCATCACCCAGGTCAAGTACGTGCCCGCGGTCATGTGGGCGGCCAACTCGGCCCACACCGTGAACCTCAGCTTCAATGACGGAACGCCACGGAGCTTCGATTGGGGATTCACCATGGCCGCCTACCAGTTGCTGACCCCCGCTATGAAGGTGGCCGACGCCCAGACGCCTGGCTTTGTCTGGCGCATGTTCCAGAACGAAGCTAACCAGGACACCACCACTCAAAGGGCAGAAGATGCGTTGGCTGGCCGGTTGAAAGATGGCAGCGGCCAACCGCTCCAGAACCTGGCGAATCCCGATATCACGGGTCCGGCTTCGGGACCCGGCACCCCTGCCGCCCCCGGCAACGGCACCATGACCTTTAACATCCCGTCGGTCATCAACGTGAGTCAGACCGAAGGAACTGCTTTCGGCAACTTCACCCCCGATGAACAGATGCCCGGCATTCCTGGACTCAACAACAGCACCGATGGCATCGCCGCAGAGATCATGACCTTCATCGAACTGCCGCGTGGTCTGGTCACGATGGGGGTGAACAGCGACGACGGCTTCCGCACTACGGCGGGCTTCCTCAGGGACAACCCGCTGGTCCTTGGAGAGTTTAACGGCGGTCGAGGAGCCGCCGACACGCTCTTCCAGTTCGCAGTCCAGGAAGCCGGCCTCTACGCCTTCCGCACCCTCTGGGAGGAAGGCGGCGGCGACGCCAGTGTCGAGTGGTTTATCGTGCATGCCGACGGCTCCCGCGTGTTGATCAATGACATCGCCAACGGTGGCGCCAGGGTTTTCCAGGAAGGCACCGTTCCCAACCGGCCCATCGAGACCGTCGTTCTCACGATCAGAATCAATGCCGCCGGGCAGGTGGTGCTCGAATGGACGGCCGGGACTCTCCAGGCCGCCGACGCCGTCACCGGCCCTTACCAAGACGTGACTGGAGTGCAGAGCCCGTTCGTGACCGCTCCCGCCGGGGCGCAGAAGTTCTACCGCGTCAGGGTCCAGTAGCGAGCCGCCCTCATGCCGTTAGTCATGGGCTGCCGGGTGTCGCCGTTGTGCGGCGCCCGGCGGCGGGCCTGGGTTATTCCGGTTTTTGAACACGCTGCAAGCATCATGGATTCAAGAAACGGGGGGGACGGCTCGTCCCGCGTCGAGCTTCCAATAGGACGTTTTTCGGGCACGAGCCGTCCCCGCCCCGCTCGCCTGCAATTCTTGAATCCATTCTGCTCTACAAGCGTTTTTTGCGTTTTAAACTTGAAATTTGCAGAAAGAATTTTTCGGGAATGTATCGCTCGACAGGTCGCATGGGGGTTTTCCCATTCATCTCAGAGCGTTTATATGTTGGATAAATCATTCCGGATGGTTGGATATCCACGATCGTGTTCCCACGATATGTCACAGAATACTCAATGGGTTGGAGGATTTGCTTTACAATGTCAGGGGGAGTCTTATCAATAGACTTAGGAAGCGGCATACCGCTGCCGGAGTCTTCATCCACCACCGAGTATTTTGATGCCCATGGCGGTCCCGGAATGTGATATTTGATGACCTGTGAAACGATTGGGAATGAGATGGCGATTTCGTCACCTGCGTTTAACATCTCAAATTCAAGATAGCGGCCATTGAGATCATAACGGGCCCGTCGGTTATTGACCTCGGCTTTAACCGCTTGGAGATCAACCCATCCCGGAATTCGAACTGCAATTCTGTTGTGTTGCTTGATATGAACTTTCACTTTGCCCTCGTAAGGAAGAAAACTATCCACATCAATTTCAGGGGTGGATCTATTCAATAGCAGATTGACTCGCAAACCTGACTTCGAAGAGTTCACGATGCTCTCCCAACCTTCGTATATCGCTCGCGGACAATTTCCCAGGCAACATTGCTGCAGCCAGAAATGCGCCGGGCCGGCAAAATCATTCGGCGCCGCCCAGCCCGCAAAGCATCCGATAAATCGCTTCATGTCATCCAAACTCGCTTCGCCTTTTTCCGGCCGAATGGGTATGGGCACTTGATTCTCCTTGGGAATCCGATCCACGAAGTCCGTCCTTTTCATTTGCATTTCGGTCAACTGATTTCGGAGATAGCGGTCCAAATCATCCCAATAATCCGCCGCTCCAGATTGCGACAACCCTGCGGCTAGACAAGCCATATCCGCAGTGCAGCAGCCTTCGTTTGAAATTTGCATCACCCACGGTGCCGGAGGGAGCGCCTCCGGGAAATAGCCGAAATCAGTGCCTTTGGAACGGGCAAACTCATAAATCTTGCAAACTTTGTCAATTAAAGCCTGGTCATGTCGCATCAACCCGTAGGCTAATAATCCGATTGCAGCGCCTGTGTGATAATGAAAATGGCCTCCGAACGAACCGTCTTCAGCAAACGGTTTCTCCTCGAGCATGGCGGCGTAATCCATTTGAGCTAATTCCAAGGCGACTGGACTTCTTGTGAGTTCGTACCAGCGGCAAGCGGGCAACAGTGCGCCGAAGCCAAACCCGCGCGTCATCTTCCTTTGCACCATGGTGTCCAGCGTGACCTCGATCTTCTTTTTTAATGTCGGCGACGGGTTTAATTCATAACGACAGATTCTTGCCAGCAATGTGCGGGCTTGGGTGTAAGCGTAAGCTGGTCCTGCGTTTGGAGCATTCATGTCGTAGTAAACAAGGCCATCCGCTTTCGTATGTTTATCGAGCAGTGCCCATAATTTGGCGTCGTTCTGCCCATTAAGTTTGCTGCCGGTCATTAGGCGCATCAGGGTCAGACACTCGAGATACTTTCCCGTCACATCAAATTCGGACAAAAGATGGTGTCGCATGCACATTGGGCGCCGATCAAAGTAGATTGAAAACCAGCCGCGATTTTCCAAGTTTGGGTCCAGGCCCGCCGTGAGAGCCCAGATGGCAAGAAGCCCGTTGTCCTGCAAATCGAGAGTGTCTGGAACCAACCGTCCGCTCGCCCGGCGTTGTTGATACAGATCTTTAACCAGCTTTGCTCCCGAGTCAGTGGCGGCTGTTTTCCCAGGGGCGTATTCTGAGACCGGCTGGATGATCGTATTTGTATCTGATCCGCTACAACCCGAAAGGCCGATGCCGACCAATACGGCGAGACAAAGGCCAGCTCTAACCCGATTTAGCTTATTCATAATCATTTCGCGCCTCGGTCATGGAGTTCATTGGCAGGTAAATCCTCCATCAACCATGAGGGACGAGCCGGTTACCCAGCTTGACTCGTTTGACGCCAGATAAACGGACGCCCATGCCACATCTTTCGGCTCGCCAATTCGTCCGATTAGATGCAGCGCAAGCACGTCTTTGTAGCGAAAGCCTGGCGGGAAGACCGCCTCCGGATTTGTTTTCATTTCGGCCAATTGCTCCCGGTTCAGCTCTGTGAGCACCCAAGCCGGGCAGATCGAGTTAACGCGGATGTTGTCCTTCGCGAAATCGAGGGCCATACACTTCATCAAAAGTTCGGCTCTGTAGCAGAATTTGCGGGTAAAGAGAGGAAAAAGAGACCGCGTGCCGCGTAGTTTTCAAAGCAGGAATTTTCTGTAGTTAGTATCTGGCCGAAAACT
>CAYIIH010000308.1:0-10585 GCA_964363225.1 uncultured Verrucomicrobiota bacterium
TCAGCCGCGCCACCCCTCGCGAAAGAGTCCTCTGGCAATATCGCACCGCGGCGGCGGCGATGCGCCGGGGCCAATACCGGGAAGCCAAGCAACTGCTGGACGACGCCTTGTTGACTTTGAACGGGATTTTCGGCGCCAACAAAGATGCCAAGCGCGCCCGCAGCTATTTTTCTGAAGAAGCCAAGAAGACGTTTGTCGGCGAACCTTACGAGCGCGTCATGGCCAATTATTACCGCGGCATTCTCTACTGGATGGATGGCGAGCCGGACAACGCCCGCGCCTGCTTCAAATCGGGCGAGTATGAAGACAGCGACGCTGAAAACAAAGAGTACTCTCAGGATTATGTCCTTCTCGAATATTTGGACGGCCTGGCCACGGTGAAGCTGGGCGGCGATGGCACCGACCGGCTGAACGCCGCCCAAGCCGTCAGCCGCATGGCCAAACCACCGCCGTACCATGCTAAAGCCAATGCGCTGTTTTTCGTCGAGTTTGGCCGGGGCCCCACCAAGTACGCCGCCGGCCAGCATCAAGAGGAACTCCGTTTCAGGCCTGGCCATTCCGATGCGAGCCAAGCGGTGATCAGAATCGGGGATCAAACAGCCACTGCTCTGGCTTACGACGATCTGAGTTTCCAGGCGACCACTCGCGGCGGCAGGGTCATGGACCATATCCTCGGCAACAAGGCGGTCTTCAAATCGACCGCCGATACGGTCGGCAACGCGGCGTTGGTGAGCGGGGCCGTTGTGGGCATGTCCGGCAAGAGTGACGAAGCCGCGCTGGGACTCGCTTTGTTCGGTCTGGCGAGCAAGATTGTTTCGGCTGCCACCAAGCCCAAGGCCGACACACGGTGCTGGGATAACTTGCCGCAATACCTGGGCTTTGCCGCGCTGGAACTTCCCCCGGGTGAGCATACCGCCACGGTTGAATTTCAAGATGGCGCCGGTCAAACCGTGTCGTCTCTGACCAAGACCGTAAAGTTTTCCATCCCCACTGAACCCAAAGACGCGGTGATTTTTCTGAGCGATCAAAACCAATAAAACCCACTATTTACCCATGAAACACAGACTATTTCTTTACACCCTCGCCGGCACGGGACTGCTCCTCGCAGCGGGCTGCGTGCCTTTGTCCGAATCGGCCCAAAGCGCCACACAGACGGTCGTCACCGGCCACGAAGGCGGTGCCTACGCGCCCAAGAACACCACCAAGTATGCCTTGGAGAACGAGGCCAAGTTCGTTCTGCTTGACCATGACGTGCAGCGGTCGGTGACTTGCTCCGGCTTGCAGGAGCGTTTCACCGACGATGGCCGTCTCGAAGTGGTGGCCAACGTGCGCAACCGCCTGAACCGGCGCATCCAAGTGCAGATCAACTGCATTTTCAAGGATGCTCAAGGGTTTCCCACGGGCGATGAAACGCCTTTCACCAACTTGATCCTGAGCGAGAACGCCCAGGAAGGCGTCAAGTTCACGGCCATCAACAACCAGGCCAGGAAATACACCATCCGCGTCCGCCAGGCTCACTAAGCCGTGATTGTCCAACATCAGAAATTTCGGAGATTCAGTATGAAAACGATAGGATTCTTTGCTCTCATTGTCACCGCGGCGGCTTGCGCTTATGCCGCTCCGCCGCCTCAGCCTAAACCGCTTCGCCGCCCGCCGCCACCGGTTGTCACCGCGGTTCCGGCCCCGGCGCACGCGACGGCCACTCCCGCGCCAGCCGAAACGCCCCCTGCTGCTCCTGCGGCCCCGGCGCCGGCGCCCGCAACTCCGCCGCCTCCTCCTCCCCCACCTCCGCCACCGCCTCCAGCACCACCTCAGATTCCATATCAACAGACCACGGCTGCGCGACCGGTCTTGGTGACGCCGGAACAAGCCAGGGCTGTCATCGACCGATTCAAGGCTGCTTATGCCAAGCTGGGCAGTCCGCGCATGCTGGTCTATGTCAACCGGGAATTGGTGGACGAGCAAGCCGGCCTCAAGCTGGTCGGGCGTACCGAACAAACGCAATCCACCCGCAGCCAAGTGAACACCGAATTCCGAGTTGATCCGCACGCCCCCAAGGCCACGAACGCTGTGAAAGGCTCGACCAGCGTCACGGTGGGCGGAAACGTGACGGTCGTGGGTGACGTGAAAATCGACGGCGTTCCGATCACACCGGGCAGAGGCTCAATTTCCAACCGGACAGACCGGGTGCAGAACGACAACACTTACCGCGTGCAGGAGCGCAATCCGGGCGCTTTGGCCGACAAACAAACCGTGCGGGACGTCGAGCGCCTCTTTGGCCGCCCGTTGCGCCTGGCCGGTGTCTCGCTGGCCGACCAGCGAGTCGCCACCCAATTGATCGCGGGCAAACCGCTGAAAACCTTCACTGTTCCGACGGAAGGCGAACACGCTCAGAAGGATCGCGAAGCCCTGGCCAAGATCACCGATGTCGTTCTGGAAATCCTGATTTCATCCCACCAGATGATTGTGCCGGAAGTTTCCGGCGACAAAATCTATAACGAGCCGGACATTCAGGCCACCGCCATTCGTTTGAGCGACTCGAAAATCATGGGCCAGGCCACCGCCAAAGACATCATCGGCAAGGATCGCTATGCCGGGCGCATCCTGCGCAATTTCGACGTGCGCGACATCGCCGAAGCCACCGCCCTTTCCTTGATGGAAGATATGATGCTCGGAGTGAGCCAATAGTCGCTGGCCATTTTCAGTTCGAAGGCGCAATCGACTGGGGCTAAGAGAGCGCAGCGCGACGGTGTGGTAACTGGCTCGTGCTGAAGGACATCAGTGTGTTTTTGTGTAAGAAGTGAGGACTGACCTATTCCGGCTTCCGTCTGAAACCGAGGAGAGCGCAGACCAGTGCCACAGTGAAGGACCCCTCTTCAACAGCCTCACAACCCCCAGCGAGGTTTGCGGTTCGGGAGGCCTGCAGCAGGGCGCCCACGATGGCTCCACGTGGCACCGTTCATGCTAATTCTGGAAATATCACGAACCTCTTTCGCTGCACCGATGAACTTGTTGTTCAGGACAAGTCGAACGCTGTCGGGGTTTGGGCATGAAAACGTCCCCGGCGACGGGTTTGATGTGCATTCCGGCGCGGCCGTTCTTTGGCTTGGCCCAAATGAAAGGAAACTATGAAAACTCCAAGAAGCCTTCTGTCTGTCAGATTAAGTTCTGCGTTGGTCGCGATGCTTTGTCTGGGAACGTGTGGGCCGCTTTTTGGCGCGGACGAGCAACTGGCTCTGAAAGGCCAGTGGCCGGGTTACCGCCGGGGCATCGCCTACGCGGTGGCGCTGTCGGGGAACCACGCGTACTTGGCCGCTGAGGACTTGCAGGTGGTCGATGTGAGTGACCCCGCTTCACCGCGTTTTGTCGGCTGGTGTGCTACCAGCGGAGAGGCCAAGGGCATCGCCGTGTCGGGGCACTACGCCTTCGTGGCGGAGGTGCGGGGTGTTGGTGATGCCCGCCCAGGCATGACGGTGATCGACATCAGCAATCCGGCGCAACCGAAGCAGGTAGGCTGGTCCGCAACGGACAAGTCAGTCGAGGCTGTAGCCGTGTCGGGGAACTACGCTTACGTGGCAGGCTATGAGGGCTTGCACGTGATCGATGTCGCCGACCCAACCCGTCCCGTACCCGTGGGCGCCTACCAAACAGGTGACTTCGAGAATCCCATCCACGCTTTTGGCGTGGCGGTGTCGGGGAGCTACGCTTACTTGGCGGCTTCGGAAGCGGGCCTGCTGGTGATCGATATCTCCAATCCAGCCAGTCCGCGGTTGGTGGGTGGTTCTGTTACGGCCGGGTGGGCCCGTGCCGTGGCGCTGTCGGGGGACTACGCCTACTTGGCGGATGGCGACCGCGGCCTGCAGGTGATCGATATCCGAGATCCAGCCAATCCCCAACCGCTCGGCAGCTCAGACACGACCGGGCTGGCCTATGGCGTGACGGTCTCTGGGAATTACGCCTTCGTGGCGGATACGCAAGGCTTTCCGGGTGGCGAAGGATTGGTGGTGTTTGACGTCACGAACCCTGTCCAGCCGCAGCGCGTCGGCCTCTTCGATTTGCACGAGACCGGGGGAGCTCTTAACGCGGTGGTGTCGGGCAACTACGCCTACGTGGCGGCGGGGAAGCTATTTGTGCTCGACATCACGAATCCAGCCAAGCCCCAGCGAGTGGGCGATTATAAACCCTTCGGTCAGGCCTCGGACGTGGCAGCGTCGGGGAACTATGCCTACGTGGCGGATGGGGCGGCAGGGGTGCAGGTGATTGACGTGACGAACCCCGCCGAGCCGCGGCGGGTTGGCAAATACGATGCGGCACTGGCCGACGCCGTTACCGTTGTTGGGAATTACGCGTACGTGGCGGATGGAGTCATTGGTTTGCTTGTGCTCGACGTCAGCGACCCGGCCAATCCACGGCAGGTCGGCGCGTTTGACACCAGCGGAAGTCCTCGTCGCACTAAGGCCGTAGCGGTGTCAGGGAACTACCTCTATCTGGCTCAGCAAACGTGGGCGGATGCTGACGCTGGCTTGCTGGTGATCGACATCACCAACCCGGCCACTCCACAGCAGGTCGGCGCGTACGAGACAAGGTTCGCGCATGGCGTCGCCGTGTCGGGAAATTTCGCCTACGTGGCGGATTTCTGGGACGGTCTGAAAGTGATCGACGTCAGCAACCCGGCCAATCCGCAGCGAGTGGGCGGATATCCAACGGACGGCGTGGCTGTGGGCGTGGCGGTGTTGGCGAATCATGCTTACCTGGCCGCCGGTGGCTTGCAGGTGATCGACATTGCCAACCCGGCCAACCTGCAGCGGGTGGGCACGTATCGGACAACAGGGGCTGCAAAGGGCATAACGGTGGTGGGGAACTACGCCTACGTGGCGCATGCGAAGGGATTGGACGTGCTCGACATCACCAACCCCGCGAAACCGCAGTGGGTAGCCGGACAAACCGGATTCGACGCTTCCGCGGTGCGCGTCACCAGCAACGGGCTTTACATCGCCGCTGACAAGGATGGCCTGCTGGTTCTGGAGCCTCCTCCGCCTCCGCCGCCTCGACCGGACTTGACCGTCGTTCTGAAGGGGCAATGGCCGGGATATCGACGCGGTCCAGGTTTCGCGGTGGCGCTTTCCGGCAACTATGCCTATGTCACGTCCGCCTTCACCGGTTTACAGGTGATCGACATCCGCGAACCGGCGCAACCGCGGCGTGTAGGAGGCTACGAGACGGGTGGCTTGGCCCAGAGCCTGGTTTTATCGGGGAACTACGCCTTCGTCACTGTTGATAGTCTGGACTTTTCAGGAGGCGAATTGCAGGTGATCGACATCACCAACCCGGCCAAGCCACAGCGGGCGGGTGGGTTCAAAACGTCGCAAAGGGCAAACGGCGTGGCGATACAGGGGAACCACGCCTATGTGGCGGACGAAGGAGCTGGCCTGCTCGTGATCGACCTCAGCGACCCGGCCAATCCACAGCTCGTGGGCGGTTATGAGACGGGCGGCAAAGCCAATGCCGTGGCGGTGTCGGGGAACTATGCCTACGTGACAGATAATCGTGACTGGGATCCGGAGATCAACGCCCAGGTTGGTGGCGACTTCCAGATCATCGACATCAGGGATCCGACCAAGCCTCAGCGGGTCGGCATCTTCGCCACCGACAGTGCGGGGCAGGGCATCGCCGTGTCGGGGCACTATGTTTACTTGGCCGCGGGACGCACCGGCCTGCGGGTGTTCGATATCAGCGACCCCGCCCAGCCACGGGAGATCGGCGGGTACTTGACGAGTGGGTCTGCCTCGGCCGTGGTCCTATCGGGGGATTACGCCTATGTGGCCGATGGAGCTACTGGCGGGAGTGGCTTGTTGATATTCGACATCACGGATCCGGCCAACTCGCAGCCGGTGGGCAACGCGCCCGTCGGGGAAGCGTATGGCGTGGCCGTGGCAGGCAAATACGCGTACGTGACCGCGGGAGATTTGCAGGTGATCGACATCGCAAACCCGGCTGAGCCCCGACGGATTGGAGGCGAAACGGCGGCGGGGTCTGCTGTGGGCGTGGCGATCTCTGGGAACCACGCGTTTGTGGCCGATGGAAGTGCTGGGTTGCAGGTGATCGACGTCAGCGACTCGAGCAATCCGCAGCGCGTCGGCAAGTCTGAGTCTTTCCGCGAGGCCTGGGACGTGGCGCTATCGGGGGACTTTGCCTTCGTGGCGGATGGCAAAGCGGGCTTGGAGGTGATCAATATCAGCGACACGGCCAATCCGCAGTGGACGGGTGGCTATGATACGCGCGGGTTTGCGCAGGGCGTGGCGGTGTCAGGGCCCTACGCCTACATTGCTGACTCGCAGGCGGGCTTGCAGGTGATCGACGTCACGGATCCGGTTAATCCAGAGTGGGTGGGCGAGTATGACACGAGCGGGTCTGCCAATCGTGTGGTGGTGTCCGGGCGCTACGCCTACGTGGCGGATGGGGATGCTGGCTTGCAGGTGATCGACATCAGCAACCCGGCCGAGCCGCAGCCGGTTGGAGCTTATGATACGAGCGGGTCAGCCGCGGGCGTCGCGCTGTCGGGGAACTTCGCCTATGTGGCGGATGGGACCGCCGGGCTCCAGGTGATTGACATCACGAATCCGGTTAACCCGCAGAAGGCCGGCGTCTTCAAGACGGGCGGGTATTTGCGGGGCGTCGCAGTTTCGGGAGACTTCGCTTACCTGGCCGATGGAACTGCTGGCCTCCAAGTGATCGACATCAGCAAACCAGCCACTCCGCGATGGGTGGCGGGGATCGACGGATTTTCGAGTTATGATGTGGCCGTCATCGGCAGCACGATTTACGCCGCTGCGGGTATAGACGGCTTGATCATTCTGGGTCTTGATCAGCCTCTGCGGTTTGAGCCACCTTTCCGTTTCACTGCTGGCGGCTTCCACGTTTTCCTGCGGGGAAAAGCTGGCCAAACCGTTCGTCTCCAGCGGAGCCGAGATTTGAAGACATGGGAGGATTGGATCAGCTTGACCGCGACCGAGAATCCGCAGGAGGTGATTGATGAGAGCGCGGCTTCGTGGCGGAGCCAGTTCTACAGGGCGGTCGTGCCGTAAGCCATGCCAGCTTAACTTCCTTAAAGGTCAAACCATCGTTTTGACCGAAACGTATTTAGTGACTGCCTATGCCTCATGTCAAACCGGCGGGGGCGCCGGTTTGATGCACCCGGGGCGGGTGCGCTCCCCAACTCCTACTGAATTGCTGCGCCTGAATCGCCGCGGCACGAGAACCAGCACTGACTGAATTCAGCGGTCTCGCTGGGAAAGCTTGGCAGAAACAGTCACGCGTCGATGGCGGCGGTGGGAAGTAACTGCGGCACGATCCGCGCCTTGGCCGCCTGCTCGAAGGCGTAGCTGAGGGCGATCAGCTTCGGCTCGCTCCAGGCGCGGCCGAAGAACGAAATGCCCATCGGCAAACCAAAAATGTTCCCAGCCGGAAGCGTAATGCTCGGATACCCCGCCACCGCCGCGTAGGATGAACTCCCGCCCAATCCACGATCGCCGGCAATGAGGTCCAGCGTGTGCGCCGGGCCGGTCGTGGGCGCGATAATGGCGTCGAGTTGATGCTTGTCCATGAGCGCGTCAATGCCGTCCTCACGGGACCATTTCAGACCCTTGGCGCGCGCCTCGAGATAACGCTGCTCGGTGAGCGGGCCTTTGGCTTCGGCTTCGATCAAAATCTCCTGGCCGAAGAACGGCATCTCGCGATCGCGGTTCCGCTCGTTGAATTCGATCAGCTCTTTCAGCGACTTCACCGGCGCGCCGGAACCGAGCGCAGCAAAATAGGCGTTCAGGCCGGCTTTGAATTCATAGACCATCACCTGGTGTTCGGCATCGCCGAGACCTTGCCGCGCAGGCAGGCTGGTGGGATCGATCAGCACCGCGCCTTCCCGCCGCATCGCTTCCAGCGCGGCGTCCATGACCCGGTCCACGCGTGGATGCCAGCCGAAGAAATTTCGCGCCACGCCGAGGCGGGCGCCCCGCAGCGCTTTCACGTCGAGGAACCGGGTGTAATCGCCGTGTGTCTTGCCGGCCGAGGCTTCGGTCGCGGCATCGCGCGAGTCCACGCCGGCCATCGCGCCGAGCAGCGCCGCCGCGTCGGCCACCGTGCGGGCGATCGGCCCGGCGGTGTCCTGGCTGGCGGAGATGGGAATGATGCCCGACCGGCTGACAAGGCCGACCGTCGGCTTGAGGCCCACAACACCGCAATAGGACGCCGGTGAAACGATGGAACCATCCGTCTCCGTCCCGACGGCGACGGCGCAAAGGCTTGCCGACACCGCCACGGCCGAGCCGGAACTGGAGCCGGACGGGCTCCGGTCGATGGCGTAGGGATTGCGCGTCAAACCGCCGCGGCCGCTCCAGCCGCTGATGGAGCGAGAGCCGCGGAAGTTCGCCCATTCGCTGAGATTCGTTTTGCCAAGAATGACCGCTCCCGCTGCGCGCAGTCGTTCGACGATGAACGCATCACGCGGCGCGATGGACCCGGCCAGCGCCAGCGACCCGGCCGTGGTGCATAGACGGTCGTGGGTGTCGATGTTGTCCTTGATGAGAACCGGGATGCCGTGGAACGGTCCGCGCGGTCCCTTCGCTTTGCGCTCTTGGTCCAGCGCTTGCGCGATGGCCAAAGCGTCGGGATTCAATTCGAGCACCGCCTTCAGCCGCGGCCCGCGCCGATCCACTTCCTCAATTCGCCGGAGATACTGCCGGACCAACGCCGCCGCTGTGAACCGTCCCGACGCCATCCCGCGTTGCAGCTCGGCCACGGACATCTCCTCCAGCGCAAACGGTTTCGTGCCAAGGCGCGGAGCCGGTGCGCTGCCAGGCCTGCTGGCGCAGCCTGACAAGGTTTTGCCGATGAGCAGCGCCGATCCGACCAGAGCGGTGTGCCGAAGAAAATCTCTGCGTTTCATGCTGGGCGCGAGGATGCCGCACCGGAGGGGAATTTGGAAGCGCCGAAAATACCTGTGCCGAAAATGCCTGCCGGCCATCCAGGTCCGCGCAGCCCTCGAACAAACTTGCCACCTCCCGGCAAGGGCGGTCATATTTGCCGCGTATGCGAACCGGCAAGCGGAAACTCACCCTCCGCGCCCTGCAGCACGAGTTGGCCGCTCTCAGCGAGCGGGTCGAAGATATGGAGGACTCGCGCGAACTCAACCAGGCGGTGGAGCGTCAGAGAACGAAGCCTCTGATCCCTTGGGCCAAGGCGAAAAAGGACCTGGGGCTGGCTTGAAGTATGACTGCCACTCTGTCCAACCTGCGATTGCCATTGCCGATGGAACAGATTGCCAGCTTCTGTCGTCGCTGGAACATTGCACGCTTGGAAGTGTGCGGCTCCGCGCTTCGGGAAGACTTCCGGCCGGATAGCGATTTGGACCTCGTCGCCACCTACGCTCCGAAAGCCCGCTGGAGCCTCTTGGACCGCGTGCGCATGAAGCTCGAACTGGAGGACATGCTGGGCCGCAAAGTGGATTTGCTGAACCGCCGCGCCTTGGAGAAGGCGGATTCCCGCGAGCGCGCCACCGCCCTTCTAGCTCAAACCCAGACGCTCCATGCAGAACCGTGACCGCCAATCGCTGGAAGACATGCTGGGCGCGGCAGGAAGCTTCGCGACGATGCCCGTTCACGACCGGAAAATGAACTTGAGCGGCGAGGCCACGAGGGATTACTTTTGCCCCATGACGGTAATTGAAGCACCGAAGCCAGTCGTCGGTGGCCCGCAAGTCTGGCCGCTCGGCGTCAAAGCCTATCATGCGCTGGGCGAGTTGGGGCTCATCCCCGAGAAGACCGAACTGCTCTACGGCCAAATCTTCCACAAAATGCCTAAGTCTCCCTTCCACCGGCTCCTCCTCATGCGGCTTCTGGCACTGCTTCAACGCATCCTGCCGCCCGGCTTGCACGTTCAACCGGAACAGCCGATCCTCTGCGGCGATTCCGAGCCGGAGCCGGACCTTTCGGTCATCCGCGGTTCCATCAACGACTACCTGACCGAACACCCCCGCACTGCCGAACTGGTAATCGAGATTTGCGTGAGCAGCCACGAGTACGACCGCTCCAAACTCCGCGCCTACGCCAGTGCCGGCGTGAAGGAATGCTGGCTGGTGCTGGGACCGGAGAAACAGATCGAAGTGCATCGCCAGCCGCAGGGCGAGCAATTCGCCGAACACACCGTCCACGGGCCGCGCGGCAGGGTAACCAGCAAGGTGGTTTCGAGCTTCACGGTGGATTTGACCAGCCTTTTCGCGGCATGATAAGAGTGTCAAAGGTGAGGACTGACCCCTGCTTCGCCGCTGCGGCCTCGCTCCGGTGACAAGCTGCCGGGGTTTTGCTGCTGCGATTCTGCGGCCGACATTTTCCTTTGAAATGCCCGGCCACGCGCTACGATGCCGTGCAATTAGCTGTTCGTGGGAACTGGCGTCATGATCGCGGCGGAAACTCAACTTGAAACCGCCCGCCTCGGCGAAGGTGCCGAAGGTTTTCCCGAACTGCTGTCTCCTGCCATCCCGATCAAGGGACTTCAGCCTCATTTCATGCTGGTTCCGTCGCTCGCCTGTCCA
>CAYIIH010000309.1:0-5864 GCA_964363225.1 uncultured Verrucomicrobiota bacterium
AAGTGATGATCACTTCACCTTCAATAGCTTGGCTCACGCCAAGCATTGGCCCTGTGGCAGTGGATAAGGAAGACAGTCGGTGAAGGGAAATAAGTCCGAGAAAACCCTCCCATCTGTTGCCTCCGTGTTCTCCATGTCTCCGTGGTTCGTTTCAAGTGCCGTGTTTAAGTTCAACCAGACGAAGTCGAGCGGACGGCGATGGCTTCGGACAATAAACCGAGAGCCTCGGCTCGGACCACGGCTCCGACCAGCCGGAATTCTCCCTGGCTGCTGACCACCGGAATATTGCGCTGCTCGCTCGAGAGCAGAATCGGCAGCACATCGAGCAGCCGTTGATTGGGCGTCAGGCAAGGGGGCGGCGGGCGCATGACGTCGTAGGCGATCACCCCGTCCAACTCCTGGCCGGCGTTGAGGTATTCCTTCAAATCCTGCAACGCCACAATGCCCATCAACCGCCGGTTCTCATCCACGACCGGCAGGAAGTTATTGGAACTGGTCAGGAAACGATCCGCCACTTCGCGAAACGTCGCCGTTTGCCGGACGGGCGGCACCGGCTCGCGCATCAGTTCGCCGACCGATTTTTGGGTGGCGGCGCCCAGTTGCTGGCTTTCCCGCTCGGTGGCCAGGCCTTTGATGCGCAGCGGCTCGGTGTAAATCGACTCCGGATGCAGCCGGCGCGCCATGAGCGAGGCCACCGCACAGGCCAGCATCAAGGGCGGCATCAAGGAATAGTTGAGGGAAATCTCGAAGATCATGATCATGGCCAGCAACGGCGCATGAATGGTCGCCGCCAGCACACTGCCCATTCCCACCAGCGCAAACGCCCCCGTCGGCATGGTGGTCCACCCGGCGGCGTGCAGAGTGGCGCCAAACAGGCTCCCCAGTCCCGCCCCGAGAAAGAGCGTGGGAGTGAACACCCCGCCGACCGTGCCGGAACCGACGGTGACCAGCGTAGCCAGCAATTTGGCCAGGAATAGACCGAGCAAAAACCACAGAGCCAGAGGCTCTTGGAGAGGTTCTTTAAGAATCACGTTGATGGCCCCGTAGCCGTTGCCCCAAACAAACGGAAACTCGATGGCCAATGCTCCGACCGCCAAACCGGCCAGAGCGATGCGCCCATAGATCGGCCAGGGCAGCCGGTTGAAGAATTGCTCGCTGTAGCGCAGCATTTTCAAAAAGCACGCCGCCAGCACGCCGGACAAAATGCCCAGGACCAAAAACCAGGGCAACTGGATCAGGCGCGTGAAATCGAAGGGCGGAACTTCGTACCACGGCGCAATGCCAAAAAAGCTGCGGGAAACGATGCACGCCACCACCGAGGCAAAAACCAGCGGCGCGAAGAAATGCATGGAGAAGTTGCCCAGCACAATCTGCGCGGCGAAGACGGCGCCGGCGATGGGCGCGTTGTAGGCGGCAGCGATGCCTGACGCCGCGCCGCATGCGACCAACAGGCGCAACCGGTAGGGCTGCCAACCGGCCAGTTGCCCCCCTTTGGAGGCCAGGGTTGCGGTCAGTTGGGTGATCATCCCTTCCCGCCCGATGGAGGCGCCCGTTCCGATGCTCAGCAGCGAGGAAATGGCCTTGACCAGGGCGGAGCGCATGCGGAGCCGCCCGTCGCCGGCGATGACGACCTCCAACAGGTTGTTGGCGCCTTGTTTTCCGACCAGGCGCAGTCCCCAGTACAAAACCAAGCCGGCGGCCAAACCGCCCAGGGCCGGAGTGACCAGGCGCTGCCATTTGCCCATCGCCTGGGCGATTTCCACCACGTCGCCCGACTGCCGCAAAGCAAAGCCCATGACCGATTCCAAGCCGAGGTAAAAGAAGAGGTTGGTCAAGCCGCCGATGATCCCGACGGCGCCGGCTAAAAGGAGGTGCAGCGCCTCCTCGCTAAAGCGGAGGCGCTCGCGAATGCGCAACGCGCGCTGCCAGTGCCGCTGAAAGAGCGCTCGTGCCCTGATCGCGGCTTTTTCCATGCCGATAGGCCCGATCTGCACCCCGTCAATCTATGAATTTTACCCGGTTCTGGCGAGTCTTGATTTGGAGTTTACATCCAAGCGTGCAACTGGCACGGTGCATCGTCTTAAATTAGCATGAAGAAGTGGATTTTTGGTTTCATCGTTGTCGCCGCGGCCGGCTATCTGGCTTATCAGAAAAGGGGAAGCTGGACCTTGCGGCCCGAGGCGGCCCGGCTGGGGTCCCGTCCGACCACCGCAACGGTGGAAAACCGGAGCATTAACTTTACCGTTAATGCCGCCGGTGACATCGGCCCGGCCGAACAGGTTTCAGTGCGGCCCGAGATCAACGGGCGGATTGAAACCCTGCCGGTCGATATTGGCGATAAGGTCAAGAAGAGCGACGTGCTCTTTACCTTGGACGACAAGGAGTTGCAGAACCAGCGATCCTCCAGCGTGACCGAAATTGAACGGGCCAAGCTGCAACTCGATCAATCGGAGCGGAATTACAAACGCGCCCAGCAGCTCTTCGACGAGAACCTCATCTCCCAAGAGCTTATGGAGAACACCAAGACCGAGTATGAGCTGGCCAAGAACGCCCTCGAACGGGCTCAGAAGGAATTGCTCATTTTGGACGAGCGTCTGACCAAAACGCAAATCACCGCGCCGTTCGATTGCACGATTCTCACCCGGCCAATCTCCATGGGCCAGGCGGTGTCCGGCTCCGGCGGCTTCAACAGCGGAACCGAGGTTCTGACCATTGCCGATTTGAATGAAATGATCATCAATGCCCACATCAATCAGGCCGATGTCACCCGCCTGCACGTGGACCAGGAAGTGGAAGTGCAAATCGAGGCGGTGGCCGGACTGACGGTGACGGGGAGGGTGGAACGTATCGCCCCGCAAGCGACCCTCAAAAACAATATCAAAGGCTTCGCCGTGCGCATCTTGCTGAAGGACATTGACGAACAGGTGCGCCCCGGCATGACCGCCAACATCAAAGTGCCGGTCGCTTCCGTCGAGGATGTTTTGGCCGTACCCCTGGCAGCGGTCTTCACGGAAAAGAATCCGGAGACGGGAATGGCGGAACGGTTTGTCTATGTTAAGAAAGAGGAGGCCTACGAACGCCGCCCGGTGCAGATTGGGATTTCCGACTTTTTCTTTGCCGAAATCCAGAGCGGGCTTTCGCCGGGCGAAGTGGTTTGCTTGGAACTGCCTCCCGGTGAAACCGCCAGTCCGGCGGCCATCGCGCCCGGCACCGAGCGCGCCACCGCGCTGGGCAGCCCGCGTCCCGGCGGCGGCGCGAGCGGGAGCGTTCAGCCCGGCGGCAGCCGCCCCGCCGGAACGACCGGCAGCGCGCCGGCTCGCGTGCCGGCAGGAGGCAAGAGCGGCGGCTCCGGCCGCAACGGCACCAGCGGCACTCGGCCGGGAGGAAGCACTTAAGATTCAGCAAAGCGCAGCCGCCATGGCCCTGGTCGAACTCCGCAACGTCAGCAAAATCTATCATCTCGGCGGCGAGGAAATCCGCGCGCTGGATGACGTTTCGCTGGAGATCGAAGAGGGCGAATTCATCTCCATCATCGGTCCGTCTGGAAGCGGCAAATCAACGTTGATGCACATCCTGGGCTGTCTGGATTCGCCGACCGAGGGGACGATCAAACTGGACGGCACCATGATCGAAAACGCGTCGCCGCGCGAGCTGGCGGCCATTCGCAACCGCAAGATCGGGTTTGTCTTTCAGTTCTTCAACCTCCTGCCCAAACTGAATGTGCTCCAGAACGTCGAGCTGCCGATGGTCTATAGCGGCTTGTCCGGCCGGGACCGCCGGGATCGCTCCATGGCCGCGCTCAAGATGGTGGACCTGGAGAACCGCTGCAAACACCGGCCCATGCAACTCTCCGGCGGCCAACAGCAGCGTGTCGCCATCGCCCGGTCGTTAGTCAACAATCCCAAGATCATTTTCGCGGATGAACCGACCGGGAATCTCGATTCCCACACCGGCGAAGTCATTCTGGAACTGTTCCGCAAACTCAGCCAGGAAGGCCGCACCATCGCCCTCGTCACGCATGATCCGGAAATCGCCGCTGTCACCCCGCGCCGGATCGAGATTCGCGACGGCAAGATCGCCGAAAAATCCGACGTAAAACTGGCCGGGATTGATTGTTTGACCGACGCCTCCAGAACGGATTCGCAGTTATGAACCTGTGGATGGCCATCAGCATTGGGTTCAAGGAAATCTGGGCGCACAAATTCCGTTCCTTGCTCACCATGCTCGGCATCGTCCTGGGCGTTTCCAGTTTGGTCGCCATGTCGGCGCTGGTCAAGGGAATGGAAATCGGGATGAAGGAAGCGCTCATTGCCGTTGGCGGCCTGCAAAAAGTGCGGGTCGAATCCCAAGAGGTCCCGGTGGAACAACGGCATCTCCGGGACCAAGCCGTCGGAGTGACCATCAACGATGTCCATGCTCTGCAAAATAGCGCTCCTTTGGCCGCCAGGATTTCCCCCGAAATGAGGTTGTTCGGCGCCACCGTGTCCGCCCAGGGCAAGCGATTCCGGCCTTTCAACTGCACCGGAGTGTGGCCGATCGCCCTCGAAATGAGCGAGCACGTCGTCGAGCATGGCCGCATGTTCAACGAGATCGATGATGAAATGGCGCGCAGCGTGTGCGTGATCGGGACGGCGACGCGCGACGAGTTGTTCGGCTCGCCGGAAAAGGTCGGGCGCGAAATCATTCCGCTGGGCGAAACCATCTATCTCAACGGCCAGCCCTTCACCATCATCGGCATGTTTCAACATTACGAAAGCGAACAAGGCCGCAAACTGCGCGAGCTTGAAAAACAGCATCCGAAAGAGCCGGTTCAAAGCGGTCCGGCCCGAAGCCGGGGTTGGGGCGGGCGGCGCGATCACTTTATTTTCTATCTGAAAAACGCCACCATCTTCATTCCGCTCAACACCATGTGGATCAGATTGCGTTCCGGCGGCGGCTCCGGAGGCTGGGGCCGCAGCAGCAGCAGTTCTGGCGCCCCCGATCCGAGGTTGTCGAATCTGGAGATCAAGATAGAAGACATCGAGCTGCTCAACCCAGCGTTGCAGCAGTTTCATAACGTGCTCATGAGCACTCACAAAGGCATCGAGGATTTCACGTTTCGGACTCAGGAAGACTGGATAGAGAACATCACCACGTTCATTCGCAACGCCCGCCTGAGCCGCGGCTTGATCGCCGCCATCAGCTTGCTGGTGGGCGGCATCGGCATCATGAACATCATGCTGGCCAGCATCTCCGAGCGCATTCGCGAGATTGGCATTCGCAAGGCGGTCGGAGCCAACACCAGCGATGTGTTCATCCAGATCATCATCGAGAGCGTCGTCATCGCTGTCCTGGGCGGGTTGGCGGGGCTGGCGGCCTCTTTTGGATTGGTCCAGGTGATCAGTTCGCTGGCGCCGACGGACAATACGCCGGTGATCACCATTCCGGCCATGCTGGTGGCCTTCGGCTTCAGTGTCGGCATTGGCATTCTGGCCGGTTTGTTTCCGGCGATCAAGGCGGCCAAACTCGATCCCATCGAAGCGCTGCGGTATGGCTAAACGGGAAGCCCATGAACCTCTATAACAGCGTCATTGTCGGGCTAAAGGAAATCTGGGCGCACAAATTCCGCTCGCTGCTGACCATGCTGGGCATCATTCTGGGCGTGGCCAGCCTGGTCGCCATGGCGGCGCTGGTGAAAGGGATGGAGAACGGCATGAAAGAAGCCATGATCGCCATGGGCGGCGCCGACAAAGTTTTGCTGGATGAACAATCCGTGCCGGCCGAACAGGAACACCTGGCCGATCAAGCGCCGGGCCGGACCATGCTCGATGTTCACGCGCTCAAAGAAAGCGCGCCGTTGCTCCGCCTGGTTTCACCGGAAATGG
>CAYIIH010000309.1:5964-10569 GCA_964363225.1 uncultured Verrucomicrobiota bacterium
AAGATCAACGGCCAGCCGTTTACCATCGTCGGCATGTTCACGCGGTATGAGGGCGAAGCGGAACGGAAGGAGCGCGCACTGGCCAAGTCCAAACCCGCCGAGAAGCCGGCGGGGCCCACGCGCATGCGCGGCTGGGGACGCCGCGGCGGCTGGGCCTTCTATCGCAAGAATTACACCGTGCTCATGCCGCTCAACACCATGTGGGTGCGATTCCGTTCCGCGTCCGGGACCAACAATATTCCCGATCCGCGTTTGACGGACATCGATGTGAAGGTGGCCAACATGGACTTGTTGGAGCCGGCCTTGCAGCAAGCGCGCAATGTGCTGATGGTGACGCACAAGGGCATCGAGGATTTCAACTTTCGCACCCAGGAAAACCAGATCGAGAACATCGATACCCAGATTCGCAACGCGCGCTTGAGCGGCGGCCTGATTGCGGCGATCAGTCTGCTGGTGGGGGGCATCGGCATCATGAACATCATGCTGGCCAGCATCAACGAACGGATTCGGGAAATCGGCATTCTCAAGGCGGTGGGCGCGACGGGTCTGGCGATCTTCGTGCAGATTCTGGTGGAAAGCCTCGTCATCGCCATCCTGGGCGCGCTGGCCGGGCTGGCGGCCTCCTACGGCCTGGTCCATTTGCTCACCGTTATTTCGCCCAACCAAAACTCGCCGGTGATCACGCCCGAAGCCATGCTGGTCGCCATGCTGTTCAGCGCGTGCGTCGGCATTGTCGCCGGCTTGTTTCCCGCCTTCAAAGGCGCCCAGCTCGATCCGATCCAGGCCCTGCGCTACGAGTGATCCTCTCGCGGGCGGCGGCTTCCGATGCGGCGCAGCGTGGCACAGTATCAGCGAAAGCCACGTGCCGTCCTCCGAAGGGTCGTCCATCCGAAAGGCCGATCAGTAAAGGCTGCGGAAGGCGGCTGATGACAGGGGCGCGTTTCAGCGAATCTGAACGTGATCCCGATGGCAGCAGTCGTAAAGGTGCGGATACTGCAATTTACACCAATCGCAATCCCCACGACCAATAGTGGGGGGTGATGGAACGTGCATGCAACGGTGCCGATGGACTGTGAATAACAGGAAAAGGTTCTTTCCTTCCATCAATTCCAACTGGTTCTCTTCGCTCGTGGACCCTGTTTCCCCCGCTTGCTCTTGGGCCCCGCGAGCTTGTACGGCCTTCACCAACTGCAAAGGTGTGCAGCCGAAGAAGCGTTGAAACTCCCGAATGAAATGGGAGGGATGGGCGAAGCCGAGGTCCTTGGTGACGGCCTTTACTGCCTCGTGTCTGAGAAGAAGCCGGCGCGCTCTGCACAGCCGCGCTTCATTTAACCAGTCCTTGGGTGGCAAGCCAAACGACAGCAGGAAGTATCGCTCAAGTTGGCGTTGCGAGACACCGCACAGTCGGGCCAGAGCGCACGAATGAAACCGGGCTTGGTTTGCCAAAGAAAGCCATCCACCATCACAAATGCTGTCCAAAACACTGTTCATAAAGCCCCACTTCTTGATCCTATTTGTGACTGAGATTCCTAAAGCAAACGCCCTGGATGAGCAAGCATAATCTCTTGAAAATTGGCTTGGCGCACTCGCTTTTTGCATAGTCTGGTTCTGCCCTTTTAACTGCAAAAGAAGGGCGTCCATCCTTTCCATGTCGCATTTGTGCTATCGAATGTCGCGTTTGTGCTATCCTTTGCGGTTGCGGCCTGCCAACAGCCAGCCGTATTCTTGGACACGATGGAAAAGGATTTTCCAAAATGCGGTCGAAGGACGGCTCTAATGAAGACATTCATTAGCAGAAAAGAGAAAGGTGGATACCCCATGAAGACTAACTTTGTTCAAGCACGCCTATTCAAGCTCGGAATCGTTTCGGTTTTACTCAGTGGCTCCCTCTCATTGCATGTCGTAAAAGCGGCAGCACAAATCGCGGACTCAAATGTCATCGAAAGAGTGGTGGATCGCGGGCCCCACCATAAGGAGATTGAAACCACCCGCACTGTCCTCGACCAGTCAGGGAAGGCCGTCACCAAGACGGGACGGTATATCCTGCTCCAGAATGGCCTTCATTACCGCAACGAGGCTGGTGATTGGGTCGAATCGCAAGAGCTGATTGAGCCGCACCCAGAAGGTGCCACGGCCACGCACGGGCCGCACAAGGTGATTTTCAGCACCCATCTTCTCGATGAAAGAGGAACCATTGACTTGCTCACGCCCGACGGAAAAAGAATCCGGGCGACCGTGCTCGGACTCGCCTGGAAAAGCGCCAAGACCGGCCAGACGATCTTGATCGCGGCCGCCAAAGATACGGTGGGGGTCATTCAACCTCCCAATCGCGTTTTGTATAAAGATGCCTTTGATGCAATCCAGGCAGATGTCCAATACACGTACCGGACTGGCTCATTGGAAGCCGATGTGATTTTGCGGGAGAAGCCAGTCCTTCCCGAGGGCTTCGACGCTGCGACCGCCCGCCTTCAGGTTGTAACGGATTTCGCGGAAGTGCCTGAACCTAAACTCGATAGCTTCCTGCTCAAAGAGGAGAAAGACCCATCGGCGCGCGCTGCCCTGGCCGAGCCCGATCTCACTGACACCATGATCGACTTTGGCGCGATGCAGATGATGGCCGGTGAAGCCTTCTCGCTTCCCAAGGCCAATCCCGTTGCCAATAAGCCAGCGCCAACTGCGCCGGTCGCGAAGGTCTGGGAGCAAGAGGCCGACCGGACTACGCTGACTGAGACGGTTGAATATTCCGCCCTCCGGGTGCAGCTTGAACAGTTGCCTCAACAGCGACAAAAGGCTGAAGCCATGAAACTGAAACCATTTGACCTGCGACTCGCTCGTGACACGGCGACCGCGCGGCGTCCGATGCAAGTAGCCCGTGCGCAACACGCGGAAACTGGAGTCGTGATTGACTGGGTTTTGGTATATTCAACTCCTTACTGGACGTTTAACAGTGGCTATACCTACAAGATTGGTTCAGCCGTAACTATTTCATATCAAACGACTTTTCAACACGGAGCAATCCTGAAATTCACGACCGTTGCTTACGGAGGGGCTGACGGCTCCCTGACGGTGAGCGGTTACCTCACAACCCCAACTACGCTTTACCCGCGCGCGGTCCTGACGCACGTTTGCGATACTACAGTCGGGGAACCTTTGAACGACAGCCCTTTTGGCAGCAACAAGTACCCATTCGCGCTTAGACTCTTTAACATGTCAAATAGCGCCTTCGTCGAGCGGTTGGAGATACGCCATGCCAACACGGGTGTTCAGGTTTATACCTCTTTGCCTCAGACACTCTGGCAGTGCCTTTGGCGCTCATGCAACGTTGGAATCAGTGCTTACGGCACTACAGTTTACTTGTACGAGCTGTTCATGTGCGATGTCCCAACTCCAACCAGCGGCGGCATTTTTGTGGGTTCAATTAGCACGGACTGTGGGCTGGCTTCCAAGCCTTTGATCACCACTGACCCTGCCAGTCAGGCGAAGTCGGCAGGACAAAGTGCAACGTTTACTGTGGTGGCAACCGGCTGGGGCTTGAATTACCAATGGTACTTTAACGGAGCGAGTATTCCCGGAGCGACGGGCCCTTCTTACACGCGCAGCAGCGTCCAGCATACCCACGCAGGCAACTATCATGTCGTGGTCGCTAACGACTTCGGCTACACAAGAAGTCCCCAGAATTCTTTTGCGACTCTGACCGTAAACGGTCCGCCGCAGATCACGCTCCAACCGGCAAGTCAGACGGTGTCAGCGGGTTCCAGCGTGACCTTTGCCGTAGGAGCTATTGGCGGGCCTCCCCACGGCCCCAGCAATCCTTTCTGGTTCACCTGGTACAAAGAGGGCAATGTCGTCGCAAATAGTCCGAACCACGAATTCACGTTGAGCAACGTGCAGACAACCGATGCCGGATATTACTACGTCGTTGTCTGGAATAATGGGGGTTCAAGTTATACAACCAGCGCAACAGCGTGGCTGACGGTGACTTCCACCTGTCAAGACCGCGTTTACACGGCCAATTCGGATTTCACCCAAGGCACTCGGATCAACCTGAACCTGTCCACGCCAGATCAACTGCAGATTAACAGCAATCCGACCCCATTGCCGTACATCAACGTGGCCTGCTCTGAGCGGGGGACAATTGCGCGCATCGACGTTAACTCTGGAGCAGTGCTCGGAGAATACTGGACCGCCCCAGAAAGCTTGAACCCCCAGCCTTCACGCACGACGGTAGATCGATTTGGAAACGTTTGGGTCGCAAACCGAAACGACAACCGGTCTATTGATGGATTCTTGATGGGGTCCGTCACGAAAGTTGGCGTCGTGATCGGTGGCATTCGCTGTAGAAGGGACGGAACTCCGCCGAGCCACACTTTCATAGCGGACCCCAATGGCGAGTACCTCAGGCCGCCTTTCGTTTATAACACTTGCGTCGATAGAGACGGCGATGGGGCCATCAGGACTTCGCGAGGACTCGACAACGTCCTATCCTGGGATGATAGCGACAACAGAGACAAAGATGGTGGAGTAGAGAACGCTCATGATGAGGGTATTATGAAATCTGGGTATCCTATTGACTCCACCTCACACTACAGGTTGTTATTGGGAGTT
>CAYIIH010000310.1:0-10563 GCA_964363225.1 uncultured Verrucomicrobiota bacterium
CTTTGGGCTGACTGCCATAGATCTTGACCATCGCCCGCCGGAAATGCTCGGCTTCTTGTTCCGGTGTGAGCTTGCTGGCGAGCCGGCGTGCTTCAGCGGCCCAGCGGCTGCCGTTGGTTTCCCCCGGGTATTCGAGTTTCTTTCGCTTGCGAGCGGATGGTCTCATCACTTCGCTACCGTCGCGCCGTCAGCCAGGCATGTCAACACCGATCACCGGTGATTCCCAAAAGTTGGCGAAGGTGAACTGGCCCGGCGCAAGCGGCAAGAACTGGCTCCTTCTCTCGTGCCCGACGGCACCCACGCGCGGGACATCCACGGCAAGGAAATGCACCTGGCGCTGCCGGATTCGGATTCCGGCATCTTCCTCCGCGGCTCCGGGACCTACCAGGTGAACATCTGGTGCTGGCCCATCGGTTCGGGCGAGATGTATGGCATCCGGACGAATCCCCAAACCCCGCCGGACCTGCGCGCCGCTGTCACCCCGCGCACCCAGGCCGACAAGCCGGCGGGCGAATGGAATCGCTTCGAAATCACGGTGCGCGGCAATGCCGTCACTGTGGCGCTGAATGGCAAGACCGTCCTGCCCAACGCTCAGATTCCCAGCCTGCCCCCGCGCGGGCGCATCGCGCTCCAGCATCATGGCGGCAAGCGCGACGGCCAGTGGACCGGCCCGCCCAGTTTGCTCCAGTTCAAAAACATCTTCATCAAGGAACTGGACAAGTAACGGACGCGGCACGCGGCGCAATCTCCAGTGTAGTGTCTCCGAAATAAACGGAAGAGATTCTTAACAGGCCGCAGACGGGAGATTTCCTCAAGACCTGGCGGAGGCGCGCCTGAAAACCGCCTGCCTGCGGCAGACAGGTCTGTCGTTCGGCAGACAGGGCCTTCAAGTTCATGCCCATGGCCTGATGCGCGACCACCCGTCTGGGACAAGCACGGCAGACAGATCAAACACGCAAACCGGTGAACTTATGCCGATGCTATAGTCTGATCTTTAACGCTTCATGCATTCGCGCAGCAGAATGAGAACCGCTAGCATTTTGCTTTGCCGGGTTGCAGGCTTCCTGCTTAATGGGCAGGTGCGGGCCAATTCAACTCAGAACCCATGCAACCCGATCGAGCCGATTTGAAGCATCAGGCTGAAGTGGAACGCGCCAACGAGGGTTTGCTGCCTTCGCTCGGTCTGTTCACCACGATCATGATTGTGGTCGGCGGGGTGATTGGTTCGGGCATCTTCCGCAAGCCGGGCGTCATGGCGGCACAGGTTGGTTCCCCGGAATTGCTCCTGGCCGTATGGCTTTTGGGCGGAGTGATCACGCTTTTCGGCGCGCTAACGAATGCGGAAATAGCGAGCATGATTCCGGAGACGGGGGGTCAGTACGTCTATTTTGACCGTATTTACGGCCCGTTCGCCGCTTACCTGTATGGCTGGGCTGTCTTTGCCGTCATCCAAACCGGTTCCATTGCCGCGGTCGCCTACGTTTTTGCGGAGTATGCGACCCAGTTCGTCGCCTTGCCCAGGATCACCGGCCCGGTCGCTGCCACGGCCATTCACCTGCCTCTGATCGGGGACATCGCGCCGCTGCAGGAAATCGGCGTCAAAGGTCTGGCCGCGGTGCTCATCGCCGCGCTGACGGCCGTGAACTACGTGGGGGTCAGATTGGGCGGGGTTGTGCAAAACATTTTTACGATCGCGAAAGTCGGCGCCATGCTGCTGTTGGCCGGGGCCGTGCTTGGGCTGGACCGTGTCGGCCAGATGGCAAACCTGCGTATGGATAGCGCCGTGATTCACCCTCAAGGCTGGGCGTTATGGGGCGCCATGGCGGCGGCGCTCCAGGGCGCGTTTTGGGCTTATGATGGGTGGAACAAAATCACCTACATCTCCGGTGAAGTGAAGCATCCGCAGCGCGATATTCCCCGCAGCTTGATTGTCGGGATGCTCATCGTCACCGCTCTCTACCTGCTCATGAATCTGGCCTATGCCTTCGTCCTGCCCATCGACGCCATGGCGCAATCGAAACTGGTCGCAGCGGATGTGGCGGAAAAATGTTTTTCAGGCGGGGGCCGATGGATTGCCGTGGCGGTCATGATTTCAACGTTGGGCGCGGCCAACGCGATCATCCTGGCCAGCGCGCGCGTTTATTTTTCGATGGCGAGAAGGAATGTCTTTCCCCAATTCCTGGGCGTGGCGCATCCGCGGTTTCACACCCCGGCGGCTTCGCTGGTGGTGCAGGGGCTGTGGAGCATTCTGCTGCTCTTCAGCGGCACGTTTGACACGCTGACGGATACCTTGATCTTTGTGAGCTGGGTTTTCTACGCGGCGGGCGCTTACGGGATTTTTGTCCTCCGGCGCAAAGAGCCGGAAACGCCGCGTCCCTACCGGGTGCCCGGTTACCCGTTCATCCCGTGGGTCTTCATTCTTTTCGCCATCCTGTTCCTGGCGCTGACCGTGCAGAATGATCTGGCCGCTTACCAGGCGGCCAGGGCCGCTGGCAAACCGGCCATGATCAACTCGGCTTTCGGAGTGGTGCTCGTGCTGGTGGGCGCGCCGATTTACTTTTACTATCGCCGAAAATCGCGGGCGGCGGAGACTCTTTTTCTGTAAACAGTCGCCGCGCTGTCAAGACATCAGCGCGCGTCTCTGGAACCACCGTGCGGCAAGCCATCCCACGGCCAACGTGCCTCCCAGAACACCAAAAGCCATCCAGTGTCGCTCGTCCCAGTCCCAATAACCTTTGAGGCCCAGCGCCAGGAAAATCACGCCAGCCGCGGCATTCAGAGCGGTCATCGCCGGATTCATGCGCAAGGGCGAGGGCAGGAATCGGCGGTCCATCCAGGGGTTCAGCAAACAGATCAGGCCGCAACCGAGCACCCCGGTGAAAAGGTTGGCCGGGGTCAGTATCGCAATCAGCCCGGGCGGCGTCGAGGCGCCGCTCAGAAGATGATAAAAGAAGCTGCCGATCAAAATGGCGAATCCACCCAGCCCCACCCAAAGAATGGCCCATAATCGCAGCCGTGCTGCCTGGCGCTGTGCGCGCGCCGGATCAAGAGCAAACACCAGCTCGCGAAAAACCGTCGGCGCCACTTCGATCGTGCCGTAAAGCGTTCCCAAAATGGTGAGAAACGCGCCGGCAAAATAGACCTGCTTCAGCCAGGGATAAATCGGCGTGACAAATTCGGCTTGGAGCGAGAGCAGATTCACGCCACTGGGGACCTTGTGTTGCGGACCCAGGATGACCGTTCCACAAGCGACGAACACGGCGCTGAAGATGAGGACAGCCAGAAAGCTCAAGGTGCAGTCCACCAACGGCGCCCGCAGCCAGCGCCGGTTCACGTGATTTGGATCCCGAGCCATGGCCTCCAGATCGGCCGGCGCAGCCAGCGCCATTCCCGCGCGTCCCCAATGCTTGTCGCGCAAGTAGGAAACATAAGCCAAATAATCATAGCTGGAGCCGCCGATCACGCCCACGTAGGTCGTCGTCTCCACCCAGACGGGCCGGGCGGCAATTTCCCGGTTCGTTTCCAGCGTGATCCAGGAGGGATACTCTAACGCCTGGGGAATGAGCAGTCCTTTTAAGAACTCGATCCAATCGGGGTGTATGGCCAGCAGAGAAGCGCCCACGCACAACAGCATCAGCAGAACGATCACCAGTTGAATCCTCTCCAGCGCCGAGTAACCGCCTGAGGCCGAAAGGATGAGCACTCCGCCCAGAACGAGGGCGCCCCAAAGGTAATGAGCACCGCCCTGCCACGATTTGTCCGTGCCCGCCAGCCACGAGAGCAAGGTGCCAATGGTCCCGGCATGGAAGCAGACCCAGATCGGAAAGCAAACCACCGCCAGGAGAAACAGGACCAGCGGAAACCAGCCCCGAGGGCCGGGCAGCGCCATCCAGCGTTGAAACGGATGAGCGCCCGTCAGCACTATGTGCCGGGCGGTGGTGAACACCAGGATCCATTTCAGCAGCAATACCAGCAAGAAAAACCAAAGCAACCGGTATCCAAAAAGAGCCCCGGCGCGGGAGGAAAAAATGAGTTCCCCGGCGCCAATCGTCAGCGAGGCAATCACGGCTCCGGGTCCGAAAATCGTCAGCCAGGCCAGCGGATTGCGGGACAGCAGCGCCGGTGGCAATGGATTTTCAGTCGTCGGATCGTTGAGTGCGGCGCTCATGAAAAGGGAACATGGGCGCGAGTGTTGAGTTTCACCCTGCAACTTTCAAGAGTGAAATCCGGCTGCAGAGCTTGGGGGGCGCTTCACAGTTTCATGCAAGTCCTGGGCGTGCGAGACCGAGCGAGGGACGACCCAATCCAGCCTGAAAGGCTGACGTCAACCAGCCCAGGGCCAGCGAGCATTGCGAGCGCTGCTGGGTTGACGTCAAGGTGGACACGCGCTCTGTCAGAGCGCCGGTTCGAACGACCGTTCTGACAGAGCGGTTGGTGTGGGGGGCCTGAATCCAGGGCGGCGCTACGCTTGCCTTGGGCTGGTCCACCCACCGGCCCTTCGTGCCGGGTATGTGTTGAGCGTGTGCGATTCCCTGTCTGTAGCGCAACAGGTTTCCAACTTGCTGTATCGCGGGTTTCCAACCCGCCAGTGCGCGGGCGGTTCGAGGCGCGCCGAGTTGGGGAGGTTCTGCCGATTAGAAATCGGTGATACAGCGTAGCGCGGCAACGCCGCAACCAAAGGCCGAAGCCAAGTAAACCGCAGAGACGCGATAGACGCAGAGAAAGCAAACCGAGAATCCCCCTCCGCGTTCATCGCGTCTCTGCGGTTCCCAGCCTGCCGGAAGAATGCGCGCGGCTCGCGACGATTTGGCCAGATACTGATAGGTTGGAAATCTGCGCTACGGCGCTTCGCGCTAAACACATACTCGGGCCGGTCAATCCGGCTGCAAGAAAGTGAGATGCGCCCAAGCTCAGGCTGAAGAGGAGGCGCTTCTTTTTATTGTCGCCTATAGCAGGGAGTGCATTAGATTTCAGTCGTGATGAATCCTCGTCAGCGCCCGCTCGTTCTGGCTGTGGCCAGCCTCATTCTGGTCTGGCTGATCGCGGTGGCTGGCTACCAGATCTCCAGGAATTCCAAGATGACCGCCGACAAAGTCCGGGCCTACGCGCAGTCGGTGGACTTGAGCCGATTGCAGGGCGAAGCGCGCGCCAAAGCGATTCGAGAGTTGATTCGAAGATTGAACGCTCTGTCCCCGGAAGAACGGCGGATGGCCCGGCTGGAGCGGCTCTGGGCGCGTTGGTTCGAGCAAATGACCGAGGACGAAAAGGGGCTGTTCATCGACGAAACCATGCCGACCGGGCTGAAGCAGATGTTGACTGCTTTCGAGGAATTGCCGGTCGAAAAGCGCCGCAAAGCTCTGGATGATGCGCTGAAGGGACTCCGAGAGGCGCAGGAAAGAATGAGGGAAAGCGAGCCGGGAATGACCCGGACGGCAGCAAATGCTCCTCCGGACTTGAGTGACGAGTTACGGGACAAAGCCATCAAGACCGGTTTGAAAACGTTTTATAGTGAAAGCTCCGCCCAAACGAAGGCGGAGATGGCCCCTCTGCTGGAGGAATTGCAGCGCATGATGGAAAGCGGCCGGTTGTTTCGAGGACGGCGATGAGTCGAATGGGAGAACGGATGCCCATACGCAAGCAGTTGAACCTGGCTTTCACCCTCATTGAACTCCTGGTAGTGATCGCGATTATCGGTCTGTTGGCCGGCATGCTCTTGCCGGTGATGGGCAAGGCCAAGGAAGCGGGCCGGTCCACCGCCTGTTTGAGCAACCTCCGGCAACTCGGCCTGACTCTGCAAATGTACGTCCAGGATAACGACAACCGGCTGCCGGCGGCTCGCGACAAGCTCTTTGAGACCAATGCGCCTCCGCCGACGAATGCGCTGCCGACCGTGGATGATGTCCTGTCCAATTACCTGGGCACGGTGAAAATCTTTCGCTGTCCGTCCGATAAAAAGGGGATTTATGAGCAGACCGGATCGAGTTACGCGTGGAACAGCCTCCTCAATGGCCAGGACGCGGATCACTTGAAGGTTTTGAGCATTGATTTCGATCCGCACCAGATTCCGGTCATGTTCGACAAGGAAGCCTTCCATCGGGCGCGCGACGTCAAGAAGGGGGTTAATTACCTCTATGCGGATGGACACATTAAAAACCTGCTGGTGTTGGAGGGCGTCAAGTGATCCGTTTGCGCAATGTCAGCAAGCGGTTTGGCTCCCGGCTGGCGGTGGAGGACCTGACACTCCACGTTCCGGCGGGAGAGATTTATGGTTTGCTCGGACACAATGGCGCCGGCAAAAGCACCGCCATCGGCATCATGCTGGGCCAGGTCTGGCCGACCGCCGGCGAGGTCTTGGTTTGCGGGCACGATGTCACCGCGCGCCGGCAGCAAGCGTTGGAAAAGGTGGGCGCCATTTTTGAGACACCGGTCTTTTACGATTACCTGAGCGGCTGGCGAAACCTGGAGATTCTCAGCCATTATTCCGCGCCGACCCCCGCGCAACGCATCCGCGAAGTCATTGATTGGGTCGGACTGACCGGGCGCGAGCTGTCCAAGGTCCAAACGTATTCCCACGGCATGCGGGCGCGGCTGGCCTTGGCGCAAGCGTTGCTGCCCCAGCCCGAGCTGCTCATCCTCGATGAGCCGGGCAACGGCCTCGATCCCGAAGGCATTCACGAAATGCGCCAGACCATTGGCCGCCTGCACCGGGAACTCGGTTTGACGATCCTGCTCTCCTCCCACTTACTGAACGAAGTGGAACAGATCTGCACCCGAATCGCTGTCATGAACCAGGGGAAAAAGGTCTTTGACGGCGCTTTGGGTGAAGTCAAAAAAGACCGCGCCTGGGTGCGCCTGCGGGTCGGTGATTTTTCCCGCGCCGTCCAGGCGCTGCGGCAGGAGAAGATCATCACTGACGAGCGGGACGGGCAATGGGTGGCTTTGGCGCAAAACGTCGGCACGGACCAGCTCGTCCGGCGCCTGGTCGAACAGGGAATGGCCGTCTATGAAGTGGCCCACGAAGAGCAAACGCTGGAAAACTTCTATTTGTCTCTCATGAAAAACGATGGGCCTTCCCGCTTATGGTGAACATGTTTTTCCCCCAACTGCGCAACGAACTTTGGAAGCTCTTTGGCAAGAAGCGGACCTACATCGGCTTCCTGATGTTTCTGCTGGCGCAGAATGTCATTGTGGTGCTCTTCCGCTTTACGAATGGCCCGCGCGTCAGCATGCAGCGAACGCTGGAAGGGAACGGCTATCTGGCGGAACAATTCATTTCCGGGCTGACGGTGGCGACGTTCATGCTGTTTCCCATCGCTTACATTCTGATGCCGCTGTACGTGTCGCTGGTGGGAGGAGATTTGGTGGCCAAAGAAGCGGAGGACGGCACCCTGCGCATGATCCTGGCCCGGCCCATCTCGCGGCTCCGGCTGTTGCTGGTGAAATGGCTGGCCGGCGTCATTTTTTCGGCCCTGCTGGTTTTGGCCCTCGGATTATTTGGACTGTTGTTTGCCTCGGTCTGGTTTCCATGGGGCGGACTCTTTGTTTTCGTTCCCGGCGAATTATTCGGAGTTTTCGACGCTTTATCCGGCTGCCGGCAGTACGCCCTGGCGCATTGGGTCATGGTCACAAAAGCTTCCACGGTCATGGGGCTGGCCTTCATGTTCTCCTGTTTCAATGTCAAACCGGCGGCGGCCACGATCCTGGCCCTCTCCTTTGTTTTTGTGAATTTCATCATGCAAAACATTCCCTATTTCCGGGAACTGCAGCATTGGTTCCTGACGTACCACCTCAACGTTTGGCAATCGATGTTCGCCCAGCCGGTGCCCTGGTGGAAATTGGGCCAGTCCCTCAGCATTTTGCTCGGATTCAACCTGACGTTTCTGGTGGTGGGAGCGACCGTGTTTCAGATGCGGGATATCAAGTCTTGAGGGTTCGGCAGCCGGGCTTGGGAGAGACAACCTCAATGTCGTCCCCGGAAGCTATCTCCAGTAATGAATTATTGGGTTGCAGTTCCGCCAGGCCGCGTCTTATTGCGGCTTCTTCTTTTCGCCGCCGGCCTTGGGTTTTTCGCCGGGCGCGGCTTTGCCGCCGGCCTTTTCCGGACCGGATTCTTTCGTTTCGTTGACGAATTTTTCCAGGATGGCGACGTAACCATCGAGCAGCGGCCCCACTTCCTCGCCCAAATCGTCTTTAAGCGACTTCAGTTCGGCGAGAGAAGTCCGGGCTCGCGCCCGGATGTCCTCGAGGGAGATTGCGCCGCTCATGTAGCCTTTCATGATGTCGGTGAACATGCTGTTCGCCTCAGGACCGGCCCCGCCGAGGATTTCTTGTTCGACCTGCTTCAGAAGCTTCGGATCAATGCCACCGATCTGGTCTTGGGGGAGGGCGTCGGTCGCGACGGGTTTCCCGGCGGAGGACTGTGGCGAGGCGGGTTTGGCAGTAGCGGCGTTTTCCCGGAATGAAATCAACACCACTTTGGCGCGAGGCAGCCGCATCGGACCATGGATTTCGTTCTGCAACCGGACTTCCTTGTCATCGACCAGAAGGACCTTGCCGATGTAACGGTCACCATTTTCCATTTCCACCTGGTCGGCTTTGGCAGCGGCGAACCACAGCAGGAGCAGCGTGGTGAACAGGACGAGGGGCAAGCGAGCAATTCGAAGGACAGCTTTTGAGTTCATGATAAAAAGGTTGTTTGGGTTTACGCCCTATTTTCGCAGAGCGGGCTTCAAAGTCCAGGCCTGCAGGCGGGCCATCTCCATAATCCTGGGAGCGCGAAATCCTTCCTTGTGAATGACCCAGCCGCCGAAAAGGTCCGGCGTGTCTTGGGCAATGTGCCGCGCCGGCAAGACGCTCACGCTTTGCCCCAGCTTGACGCTCTCCTGCATGGGAAGCCTTCCATTCTTGTCGTAGAACTCGTAGGCGGATGCCATGGCCACAAGAAAATCAGCCGGCGCAGCCGCATCGGCGCCCACAAACACGCGCGACGGCACGCGGCGTTGCGTTTTGATAAAGTCCAACACATCGCGCGCCGCGTCCCGGAAAGCAGGCCAATTCAGCGCGGTTCCCCTGCCGAGAGATGGAGGCGGGCTGTCCGGGCCCAGAATCCCGGTCGCCGGCAGCCGCCAGTGAATGGTTTTCCCTTCGATCAATTCGTTCACCGCCAAGGTCAACAGTTCAAATTGGTCCGCCAAGGAATAAGCCCGGTCTCCAATCACCTGGAAATCGGCTCCAGCGGCGGCCCCGGATAAAAGTCGTTTGGCCAACTCGCTCACATCGCCGGCCCCGGCCCCCTGCGTCCGGGTGCGGTCCGGGTAAATCACCGGGAGATCACCAGCCGCGACGAAACGGACGCCGGGAATGGAGCGAATATGATCGATGTAGGCTGCGAATCGATGGAAGGCCGCTTCCGTTTCCTGCTCCGAGCGCTGCGGCGGCATTTTCCATTGCTCGCGCGGCGGGTTGGCGCCGCGGCGGAAGTTGACGCCGTCCCAAAACTCCCGGTGCACCCATTCGCACGGATGGTAAAAAATGCTGATCAATCCGCCGCCCTCCTCTCGGCGCAGCCTTTCCGCGATGGCGGAGACTTTCTTCTGGGCGGGTTTGACGGCTTGCGGATCGTGGAGGTCCATGCGGGTCCAATTGGGTCCCATGTCGTAAACCACCAAAGCGCTGGCATACCAAAACGGTTTTCCGTCCAAACCCACGTGCGTTCCTTCATCCACGTAACAGGGCACGCCGTGTGGAGCGACTCCAATCTCTCTCAAGGCGCCGATGGTTTGCGGCGCCCAGGAGGAACCGGGCTGGCCATAGCAGGAAAGGACGTTCACGCCAAAAATGCGCCGCACATCGGCCGCGCCGCCTCCTTCCCGGCGCACAAACTCGGCCAAGCCATCCATCCAGCCGCACTCGGCCAAATACTCCGACGGCGTGGGATGAACCGAATGGAAATTGGCATGGTAGCCGATATCGTGCTTCTTCAGCGCTGCAATCACGTCGCGCCGCCCGCGTTGCTCGAGCACGCGCGCCTTCTCGCCCACGACTTTGAACGTGGCCTGGATGCTGCGCACGGTGAGCATTTCGGCCAGACGCTTGGTCGCGTCATCATCGGCCGGCAAAAGGTAATCCTCCGTGTCGAACCAGAGAATGACATCGATCTCGGCTTGGGGTTTGTCGGCGGCGAGGGCGGAGTAAAGGCCCAGGATCAGCAAAACCATCGAGGCATAAGCGAAGCAATGTTTTCGGGCGAAGGCTTTCATGAGGCATGTTTTAACCGCAACTTGGCCTGGAAACAAGCGTCGAACCATCGTGCGCTTTCTCGGTAGGGCGAGACTCCGTCGAGCCGTGACCTGCCCGACTCAATTCCAGGGCTCGACGGAGTCTCGCCCTACCGCCATTTGGCTGCGGCTGCACCGCGCTGGGCGTAGCTGCGGACGTGGGTCTGCGGGCTGGAATCTTCTCACCGCGCTTGAGCAACCTCGGCGTTAACCTTCCAATGCTCTCAGTTTGGTAGTGTCCTAATTCGATAGGATTTCGCTTGCTCCGGCACGCGACACATGCCGG
>CAYIIH010000311.1:0-10536 GCA_964363225.1 uncultured Verrucomicrobiota bacterium
CAGGTGCAGTTGGTCTTCCTGATAAATGACTCCCTGTTTGCCCGCCGCCAGAGGCATCTTCCGGATCAGCACCCCGTGGTCCCGCTCGGACGGGCTGGTGCCCCAGTAGTTGATGTAGTAGCTGAACTGGGCGTAGCCGCCGATCATCGTGGCGGGGTTCATCAGAATCCGCGTGGTCGCGTTGTTGTTGCCGCCGCGCAGGTCCGAGCAATTGCGTTTCTTTGCGAGCGGTGAGAACGGAACGTTCATGTGGCGTTCCACCTGATGGTAGGTGATGGCCATGTTCCTTGGCACTTGATGGCTGACGACCGCCCGCACCACTTCGATGCCGTTCTGACAATACATCTCCACCCAGTCGTTGTCCTGCACCTCGATCTCGTCCGCATCGTCGGGGTTGAGCCAGACGGTGGGGCCGCCGCGGGACAGTTGCATCATGGGCCAGTGGTCCCGGAAGGAACTGTGGATTTGCCATTTGCCGTGCGGGGTGATGAACCGGAACAGTTTGGACTTGGCTTCCGCGCGGTCCATCTTGATGTCGCCGATGGCGACCATATCCAAGGGCGGCTTGTTGGTGGGCAGCGCCTCGCCCAATTCGCGGATGCCTTGGTGGTCGTAGTAAACCTCCTGCCGGCCCGAGAGCGTATGCCACGGCTTGAGGCGCTCGACGTTCATCGTCCACGGCCCGAAGGTCCTTTGCTTCCCCGTGGCGGGGTCAAAGAGGATGGCGCTCCAGTGGGGCGTCGTGTGAATTCTGCGCGGCTGAGAAATGATGTCCTGGTAGTGAACTCTTCTTGCGCGCACACTCTCCACCAAATCCGCCAGCGGCAAGCCCACCTTCTTCTCCATCTCCTTGAAGAAGAGGTGCGCCAGCCGGCCGTTCAATTCGGGAGAGATTTGGCAGATCAGTTCGCACACCTGTTCGGCCCGCTCGAAGTAAACCCGGCCGTCTTTCACCGTCAGGCTTTGGTTGTTCTTCAGCTCTTCCTCCACAATGGGCGTCAAGTCGGCATACTGCCCTTTGGCGCCATATCCTTTGGGCTGGCAGACCAGCGGCCCCAGGGAAATCAGCTTGTCCGCGACCTTGGTATAATCCCTTTCCACGATGGCGATGCTGGGGAACGTTTTCCCGGACACCGGCTCGACATCTCCTTTCCGCCAGTCCTTAACTTCTCCCATTGGTTGGGCAAGCTGCTGGGGCGAGTCCATCCACAGCGCATTGAACACCACGTCCTTTACCGGCTTGGGGAAATGTTTTTGCGCCAACTCCGAAAACTTTTTGGCGATCAGCACAAAGGCATCCCAGTCGTGTTTCGCCTCCCAGGGCGGGTCGGTGGCGGGGGTCAGCGGATGCACGAAGGTGTGCATGTCGCCGAAGGTGACGTCGTGTTTCTCGTACCAGAAGGCGGCGGGCAGCACCACGTCGGCATAGTTGGCGCTGGAATCCATCCGGATGTTGAGGTTCACGAGGAGGTCCAACTTGCCCACGGGCGAGGATTCGTGCCACTTGATCTCCTTCACCAGCCCCTTGGCCGGCTCCTCTTCCCACAGGGCATTATGGTGCGTGCCCAGGAAGTGATTCAGGGCAAGCTCATGCCCCCGCATGCTTGTGCCGATAAGGTTGCCGCGATAGACGGTCAGCACCTTGAGTTGGTTTTCCGGCGCATCCACGTCGTGCAGGGCAAAGTTCAACTTGCCTGTTTTGAACTGCTGCACCAGCCATTGCTTGACCTCTTCATCGGTCTTGCAGCCTGCCTGGACGGCCTCCTGATACAGGTGGAGGGGATTCTTCTTGTCCACCTGCGGGAAGAAGGGGAGCCAGCCGAGCCTGACGGCTAGGGCGTTCATGTCGGCGGCGTGGTTGTATTGCGGCAGCTTCTTGGCGCCCGTGGCCCACTGCGTGTCCAGTGGCATGCCGTCATACCGCCACTGGCCGGTATGGAAATACCACAACGAGGTGGTGTTCATGAGTCGCGGGGGTCTGGACCAGTCCAGCGCGCCGCTGAGGTTCACAAACGCGGCGTTCAACCGCGTGTGCTGGGTGCCGACGTAATGGTTGAAGTTGCCGCCGTTCACGCCGTTGCAACCGCAGAGGGCCAGCATCACCGCCTCGTTGCGGTAGTACAGGGAGGCGCCATGATACCAATGCTGCACTCCCGGGCCGGTAATGAACAGGGACTTCCCCCGCGTCTTTTCGGCGTTCTCGGCAAATTCCCTCCCCACCTGGATGGCCAGGTCCCGGCTGACTCCTGTTTGCGATTCCTGCCAGGCCGGCGTGTAGGGTTTCGGGTCGTTGTAATCGCGCGGGTAGTCGCCGCCCAATCCCCGCGAGACGCCCGCCTGTGCCATGAGCAGATCAAAGGCGGTCGTCACCAGCAATTCCTTGCCGTCTTTCGTCGTGACTTTCCGGGCCGGCACCTCGCGCAGAATCTCTTTCGCTTTTTGCCCCTTCCCTTCCGTCCGTCCCATGTTGATGCTGAAGGTGTCGGTGAAGTCGCTGAAGGAAACCATCGCCTTCTGTTGATCTTTCCCGAGCAGGGTCAGCAACGGATCGAAGTCCTCTTTGGTGACGGCGTTCTTGAGTTGCAGATTCCAATTTCCAGTCGGCTCCTTCTCCCAGCGGAAGCCGATGGACCCGGTGGGCACATGCAGCTTCCCGCCGCCATCGGTCATGATGAGCTTCCAGTCGGCGTTCTCTTCCTTGGCGTAATCCGCGAGGTCGGACGCCCGGAGAAACCGCCCCATCTGATACTTCTTCCCATCCGGATCCAGGACGACCAGGAAAGGCAGGTTGGTGTACCGCTTCACATAGTCGGTGAAGTAAGGCGTTTCCTTGTCAACGTAAAACTCCTTCAGGATGACGTGAATGCACGCCATGAAGTAAGCGCCGTCGCTGCCCGGAACCACGGGCACCCAGAGGTCGGAGTACTTCGCCACGTCGGAATAGTTGGGCGAGACCACCACGATCTTGCTCCCGCGGTATTTGGCTTCCGGAAGGAAGTGGCAATCGGCCGTCCGCGTCATGTTCAAGTTGGAGCCAGCCACGATCCAGTACGTGCCATGATACCAATCGGAGCTTTCGCAGTTTTCCGTCTGGTCGCCGAACATGGAGGAGGAGACGTGCGGCAGGTCGTGGTACCACTCGTAATAGCTGCAGTAGATGCCCCCAAGCAGGTTGTTATACCGGTGGCCCGAGATGAAGCTCACCAGGCTCATGGCCGGAATGGGCGCGAAGTTGGCGACGTGGTCGGGGCCGTATTTCTTAATCGTGTAAATCTGTGCCCCGGCCACCAACTCCACTGCCTCATCCCAACTCACCCTCTTCCATCCCGCTTTACCGCGCGCGGACTTGTACTGCTTGGCCCGCTGCTCGTTTTCCACGATGCTGGCCCACGCCTCGACGGGGTCCTTCCCTCTTTGTCGCTCCTCCTGGTAGTAATCCCACAGCACCCTGCGAATGTAAGGATACTTCGGCCGCAGCGGGCTGTACGGGTACCAGGAAGCGGTCACGCCCCGCTGGCAGCCGCGCGGTTCGACGTTCGGGATGTCGGGATCAATTTGCGGATAATCCGTCTTCTGGAGCTCCCAGCAGATAATCCCGTCTTTGACAAAGACTTCCCAGCTACACGCCATGGAGCAGTTCACGCCATGGCTGGTGCGGACTGAGCGATCGTAGGTCCAGCGTTTGCGGTAGAAGTCTTCCCAGTCGCGCGGCTCATCGAGCACGCGAAACCAGCGTGAACCGTTGCCGTTGCTGTTGCCGTTTTTGCTCATGTTTTTTTCTCCTCTGCGGGCAACGACTCGCCCGCCTCGTTGAGTTTTGCGAAACCGAAGCCTTCCAGGAATACTTCCACGAAAGGCCGAAAATCCAGCGCCGTGCCGTAAATCGCGACGACGCCCTGCCGGCGCAAATCATAGACCAAATTTACCGCCACGTTGCGGCCGATAGGATGCTGCCGCGCCTGGGGCCGTTCCTCTTCCTCCTCGCTAATCGCGGAGATTGAGGCATAGACCAGCCCCGCCGGATGCACCTGCCACCAAATCCGAAAAATCCAGCCTCCGCGCTCGACTTCCGACTCGCCGTATTGCTGGCGCGCCGGGTCCGCAGGATCGATTTCCCATTGGAAAACAGGAACCTGGCCATGCCATTTGATGGAAGTGCGATCGCCTGTCGGTCCGCCGAGCGGCGGCGGCCCGTCCTCATCGTAACCCGCGCCGGGCGCGAGGTCCGGCCTGATGGTCGCGGCGATCAACGGGTCAGGATCAAAAACCCGGCCTTCCTGTTGCACTTCGTCCTGCAATGGACTGAGCGCCGCCCCCTGGCCGTCGGACGAGTGCGCGTGTGATTCCGGCCTGCTCGTCACCTCGATCTTCACTTCCAGCCCCTGCAACTGCGGCAACGCCTTGACAACCTTTGCGGCATCCGCTTGAACTTGAAAGGCGGTTTCCGCTTTGGCCGAGTTGAGTTCAAGGTTGACGCTGACGGCGCCATTGCTGGCCGTGATGTCTTTCACCACGCCAAACGAAACAATGTCCCTGGAGTAACCTGGAAACTTTACGGCCTTGAGAGCTTCCTTAATCGTTTGTTGAAGGTGTTCCCGGTCGGGTTGCATGGCGGTGGTTGAGTCCTTTCAAAACAGGTCGCTTCTCTCATTCTCTTTGAGTGATCTGGCCCGCCTGCAGCTTGGCGTCCAACGAGGCCGCACCGGCGCCGGAAGCCGCAATGGGACCCGCTTGGCCGACATGGACTGCGGCCACGATCGCGCTCGTAGCGATGAAAAGGGAAGAGACTTTTATCTTCATCGGAACCAAAAATAAGCCGAACAGGCTGCTGATAGTTTGACAGAAATCAAAGAAGTGCCCGTTTCTTGAAAATCAACGGCTGAGAAGACCGGCCGGGCGAGGGCAGGATTGCCCGGCGGTGGACGCCGCTGGTCATGGCTGGGCCGATGATTCCGCGAGGATTTGGAGTTTGGGCAGGCGGGATTCCGTTGCGCCCTGGAATCCAGACCAATGACGCCCGGGAAAACCAGCAGGCACTGCTGTCCTACGGCAACTGGACGGCGCGATAGAAACGCCTGGGGAAGGCGGGCATGTTGGGGTCTGTGATTTCGAGCGGACTCGCGGGCGCGTTGGTCGTCAGAAGGTCGATCCACTCGACCAGGTTCGTGGAACTCTCTATTCGATAGACCCGTCCGGCAGCACTCTGAATCGTGAATTGGAACCAGCCCGTGGGCGCAACCTGCGGGCTCAACAACTGGAAGCTGCCCCATGCTGCCGGACCGCCTGCGCCATGGGATGAGGTTGTTGGCCGTCAAATCATCATCGCCGCGGCTGCCATCGACCAGGTGCAGCACGATGCGGTTACCGGTGATGACCGCCCCGGTCACGCCGTCGTAGTCGAACCGATACCAATGGTTCGTCGGGACCTCGGCAGTGGGCCCGTACACGTAGTAGGCCGTCGGTGCAATGCTGGCCGGCAGCCACAATTCGACCTGGATTACCCGGTTGGACGAGGGCGCGGCAGGCAGCAGCGCCGCCTTCAAGGCCTTGCTTGCGGTCGGAAGCGAAACGTCGAATTGAACCATACCCACTGGGAACATCGCCCCAGGCGGGCTATCGGGTGACGAAGGATTATCTTGATTCGCCACGTTGCTCAAAGTCGTGCCGTTGGGACTCGCGATCACGACGCCAGCGCCCGCCGTGGTTGGCAAGGCGGCAACGTGTTTCTGCTGAATGTCCAGTACTCCATCCTGGTTCGCGTCCCCTGAAGGTGAGGCCTTGGTTTCAACGGCATCGCTGATGCCATCGCCGTCGCTGTCGCATTCGGAGACCTCGCCCAAGAGTTCCTTGCCGCCAGGCGCGGAGAAGTTCCCGCCCTCATTATCGCAAATCGTGCCTGTCTGCACCTTGACCTTGAGAGTCGCCGCCAAGCCGACCCCGGCATTCCCCCGCACGTTGACCTGGTTGGCGAAGATGGAGCCGCTCGTGGCCGCGATTCCTCCGCCGGGCCGCGAACCTCGAACGGACTTCCAGTTTCCCAACTCGTCTAGGAATCGCGCTGAGGCACTCTGCCAGCCATTGCTCGAAACCTCGCTGATCCCGGTCCGCCAGGGATTGCCGGTGGTGGACTCGTGGTTGACCAGCACGTCGCCGTTCTAGTTGTAAATGCCCCACCCGGCATTGCCGGAGACCCGGATCGGCATTAGGAGGTCGATGCTGCGTTTGGACAGCGACGCGGTAGGGCGCAAATCCCGCGCCAACAGGGAACCGGCGAAGATGCCTGGGCCCTGATTGTTACTCACTTCATCGAGATTGACCCTGGCGAACCCGACCAAGATGTTGCCGCGGAGGCTTTGAATTCCAGGGCCGCCATTGCCGAGGGAACGGACCGAGGACAGGTCGATGCTTCCACTGGCCACCAAGCCGGCGCCAAGTTTGTTGTCGCGCACCTCGAGGATCCGTGCCGTGATATGTCCGCGGCTCACCCCGATGCCGCCTCCGCGCCAGCGATCTTCCAACGGTTGACCGAGCGCGCCGTCTTCTCCCGCCGCGAAGCACCGCAAAGCGCGGTTCCCGTTGTTGACGACGCGCGTGAGGTTCGTGGTGGTGGGTGGAGTCTGCTGATCAACGGCGTTCAGGAGAATGCTTCCATCGCTGGTGAAAACCCCCCAGCCGCCATTGTCGCGCACCTGCATGGACGTCAGGGAATGAATGCGGTTGGGGAAAACGTCCGGCCCGGAACCCAGTGGCATGAAGATCGGATTCATGCTGGCGACGAGGCCCATGCCTTCGTTGCGCATGACCTGGACTTCCTCGTCAAATCCCGGCTCGCCCAGATCAACATCGATGGAGTCCGACCAGGATTGAATCCCGGGACCGATGTTATCATTGACCTTGACGCTGCGAACCTTGACGGACTGGCGCGCGAACAGCCCGGGGCCCTGGTTCGCGAGCACCTCGACGATACTGGCCAGCAACCGGTCCCGCGAATAAACGCCGCCGCCGTTCAGCGACTTGCCGTTGCGCGAGATCAAGCTCGCGCGGCTGCTTCGGGCGGGATAAAGCACGCCCGGTGCCCCCTTGTTGACACGGACTTCCTCGGCGAACGAATAAACGCCCCATCGGCCGTTGTCCTGGATGTCCACGGCCTCCAAATGAAGCTTGGGGACGTTGGTCGTCGTGAGAACACCATGACCCTGAAATCCGTGAATGAGGAGACCGCCAACCACTTGTTCCTCGGCCAGCAAGACCAAGCCGTCCGTGCTTCCTGCCTGGCTGCCGTCCAGGTCCACCTGACCGGCCACGAGACGCGGCCGAGGGCCAAGATTGCCTTGGGACGTGCCGTCGATGCGCAGCGATTCACGAATGGGCGGCAGCGGCGAGGCTGGGCGAATGACGGGCGCGCCTTCCACCGGGATATCAAAGAAAATGACGTCCGGGCCGGGCTCCGAGTTGGCGAATTCAATGGCGGCGCGCAGCGTGGTTTGCAGACCGGGAGCGCGAAGGTCCACGTCCGGCAAACCGTCGGCAGGATCGGCATCCGGTTCGTCGGTGGTCATGTTCACAATGATCGGCGCATACGTCGAAAACTCCGAGGTGTTTCCCTCGGCATCGGTGGCGGTCCAGGCCAGATTGAGGACGTCTCCAGGCACGCTGTTCGTAAACCAAACCTGGCCTCCCGCATCCGTTCTGACGGTCAGCGCGGCCACGAATCGTTCGCCTTCGCCAAAGCCGGATGGGTCACGCTCGCGGTTTGAGAAAAACTCGATCACGTAATCGCGGTTCGGCCGGCTGTTCAGAAATCCTTCCACGAGTTGCCGCGCCGGATTGGCCGGATCGACGTAAACGCGCTTGAGGACGGGAAAATTTTGCAGCAGGTTGGGGCCTTGGTCGGCATCGGTCGGATCGTTGGCGCTAACCCCGGAGCCGAAGGACTCCAGATCGATCCCCAATTGGCCGTTATCGTAAATGGAGTTGCGCGAAATGCGATTGCCGGCGCCCGGATCATTCGTAAAGTAACCGCTCATGGTCACCCCGGCCAGGCCGTTGGAAAAAATCTGATTGAAGCGAACCTGAGTCAGGTGGGCTGAACTGAGTTCAATTCCATGTCCCAAGGGGTCCAAGGCCTCTGGTCCGGCCAGGCCGTTGAACGCGATCACATTGTTATAGATCTGGTTGGAGGCTGTTTGCACCAACCGCACGCCACTGCCGCGATTCCCGATGCCGCTCGAGGGACGATTGGCCAGGCCGATCAGGTTGTCAGTAATTTGAACGAGGGGTGTGGAGTTAGTCTGAACGCCGTCATCCAGGAGCTCGAGTCCATGCTGGCCATTGTCGCAAACCGCGTTTCGCTGAATGAGAACGGATTGAAACTGGCCGGCCTCCCGCAAATCCAACCGGATGCCGTCACCACCGTTTCCCAGTCCAGGCCGCGCAATGACACCCACGCCGATGGAGTTATCGGAAACCTCGACCGAAACAATCCCGGTCCAGCCCAAGTTGATACCGTGCCCGCCGTTGCCGGAAATCACATTGCTGCGGATGGTTGCGGATCGGAACGATTGGCAGAGGATGCCGTCCTGGGTATTGCCCAAGGCGTTCGTGCCGGCACCATCCGTGCCGATGAAGTTATTTTGGATTTTCACCGTGGAGGAACTGGCCCCGGAGAGTTGCACTCCGACCTGGTTTCCAGAGATGATATTGCGACTCTCGGGCTGGACATCGCCGATCTGGATTAACTCCGGGGTATTGACGACTTGCACGCCCGGGCCGCCATTGCCGACGCGCGCCTTGCCATCGGCTGACAGGCCAATGAGGTTGCCATTGATCGAGACTCCGAGTAAGCGAGAGACCATCTCGATGCCAATGCCCGGTCCACGGTTGCCGGAGATGACGTTGCCCGCGCCCGGTTCCACGCCGCCGATGACAATCCCACTCGTCTCGTTGAGGGCCTGAATGCCAATGGCGTTGCCGAGCGCCTCGAGACCGTTCGGGTGCAGGCCAATCCAGTTGCCTTGAACGACGGTGAAGGGCGGCGGGTACGAGGTCCTGCTCTTCACCAAAACGGCGGGTCCGTCATTGCCGCCGATCACGTTGCGCGCGGCGGCGTTGGTGTTTCCGATGCGGATTAGCCGGCCCGAGATGATTTCGATGCCCGCTCCCTGATTGCCGCCGGCAAGCCTTCGGGAGTGCAACCGATGAAACAGTTCTCCACGATGTTGGTATCGAATTCGCCTCCAGAAAGCAGGATTCCGCTGCTGGGGAATGAGGTAATGATCAGGTGCCGAATTTCAGAACCTTCGGCAGCAGACAAGCCATAGGTGTTGGTTGCAGCCTGCGCTCCATCCAGATGCACGCGAGCGCCGCTGGGACTGTTGGTCCCGTTCAGGATAAGCTGGCGGACGGAGGCCAGCGGCTTTTGTATGGAGATGCGCGGCTCACCGGGAATTTCGAAACGGATGCGCTTGGGCCCACTGAGCCGGCTCGCTTCGAGGAGGGCGGCCCGCAATGACGTTTGCAGTCCGGCCTGCTCGGAATCCACGTCCGCAATTCCGTCGAAAGGATCGGCGTCCTCCCGATCATCGGCCAGGTTGACGATCAACCGCGGGCGCAGCGGGAACAAATCCACAGCCGTGGCACCGAACGAGCGTGGGGAATCGCCGATGCCGTCGAAGTCCAGATCGTCTCCCGCATAGTCGCTGTAGAAATTTCCCGCCAGGCGGTCGCCGAGGAGGATATTCGCGCTGCCCGCCTGCGGCTGCGGCAGATTCAGATAATTCGTGCAGAGCGGTCCCGTGCATCCGCCCAGCAAGATTTGCTTGTTGATGGTGAAGGGCCTGGCAATGAAGGCGTTGTTGTAAATCAGATTGCCGGAGGCGGAACCGGAGGCGGAACCGATCTTGAGGTTGACAAACGAATTGGAGCGAAAAAGATTCCCGGAGATCACGTTGCTCGTCCCGGCCATGAGAAACATCCCGATCTTAAAACCGCTGATCCGGTTATTCAAAACCTCATTTTGAGTGACCAACCCGCCGTCAGGGCTGGGGTCCCAAAACGTGATTCCATCGATCGTGTCTCGTCCCTCGAACTGGTTTGCCTGAATGCGATTGCCCACGCCCCGGTCCAGGGTCAGGGCAGCCTCACCGGGCAGGTAAGGCACGACGACCGTGCTGAAGTGATTACTTTCAATCGTGACGCCGGAAACATCCACCAGCCGAAGATTGGCGAGAGACCGGTTTCCCCGAATGATACGCTCCGCCGCGCCCCGGTTGCCCGAAGCCCCGGAAACCGCCAGTTTAAATAAACCGCTGTTCTGCTCGATGCGGAACGCGCGGCCCGCGAGGCGATCCACTGCAATGCTGCTCAAGGAATACCAGTCCTTGGCCGGCCATTGATTGCCGGCCACAGTCAGACTCCCGTTGGCAGACCCCGGCGGATTCGAAGGCCAGGCGACCGTGAGGGAGTTAAACTGGTTGCTGCTGACGATCAGGTTCGCTCCATCCGAGGCCTCGATCCTTACTGATGTGAGGGGACATT
>CAYIIH010000312.1:0-10486 GCA_964363225.1 uncultured Verrucomicrobiota bacterium
ACGGTTTTGTAAACCGGTTTCTTTTCAAACCCTGGCACCGTCATCATGGGCGGATTTGGCTCGGCAGCTTGTCGGCCTTTGAACACATCGCCGACTTGCATTTTGATTAGGTCAGCGGCATTCGGCCCGATTCTACCGGCTTGCACCATCGCCGTCAGTTCAGCCTCCAAAGCAGCGCGCCGGCTGTTGAGCAGATCCAATTGTTGCGCTTGGACTGGCCCCCTGGTTTCGGCCAGTTTTTTGGCTGCCTCCGCCGCGTCGCGAAGCTTCCGCACGTAAGGATCGAGCACAGAGAGCATGAACTCGCCCATCATTTCCTTCAGCTCGCCCATCGCGTTCTTAGTCGTGATGAGAGAGCCGGTGAGCGTCTGCGCTTCCGCGCGGGCCAGGCCGCCGAAGCGGGCTTGAATCTGGGCGGTGGCGGCGGCCAGTTTCTCACTCTGCGCCGCCGTCTCGTCGATAATGATTCCGTAGCGGCTCAGCGTGGAGAATTCGCCGGCGAGGGCCTTCCCCATCAGCATCGTGGCTCCGGGCAGATCGCGGCCCATGCCGCTGGCCAGATTCAAAATCGTTTCGGTCAGTTTAGGGATGTCCTTGCGCGCGGCGCCGAATGCAATCAGTTGCGCCTCGGTTTGCAGAATGTTTTCGTCCGCAAACAGGGTGACTTTTTGCAGGCTGGCGGCGAGGTCCTGCAACTCTTGCGAGTAACGCTGGGAGAATTGGCCGCTGGCCCGGAGTGCGTTGTTGCTTTTCGAGATGGCCAGTTCTTGCTCGGAAAATGCGGCGATTGAACTGCGGATGAGCTGCGTTGCGCCGATGGCCACCAGCGCGGCTTTGAAGCTGGTCGCAAATTGGGTGATGGATTCCTTGCTCTTGCGCGTTTGCGCTTCGACTTCCTTTAACTCCTTGACAGCCGCGACGGCGCCATCGCCCCGCTTCAGGAGTTCAATCAGGATTTCGATGCGTTGGTCGCTGGAAAGGCCCATAGTGCGGCGGTAGGTTCGTCAGGTTGCCCTGGCGCTCATCGTCCAAGCCGCAGCGAGCGATCGCTTCACGAGCCGCTCTCCCAACACCAGAGCGAACGCAACGTTTTCCACATTCCACGCGCTCTCCGGCGTGAGTCGGTCCAGGCACTTTTGCGCCCGCCGATCTCTAGGCAGGCAGGCCCGTATGACGCAAGAAGGATCGCGGCTCTTGGAGAATTTCTGTAACGCGCGTTGCACGGCGCGCCAAGGAGGGGCTGCCAATCGAATTTCCTGTTGGGATCCGTCCAGTTTCTGGACTTCAGTATCCTTGAACGGATTGGCCAAATCATCATGAGTAGTCAAACTTGACATGACGCCATTGTCCCCTGAGGCTTGCGAGGCGTCCAGGGCTTATGCGTACAAATCTTTGCATGCTTATTCACATCCTGGGGATAATCTACCCTGACCAGGAATCCCGCATCCCCACCGAAGAGCTACGTAGCATCTTGCACCGTTGGCAAAATCGCTTTTCGATCCATTTGCCACAGCACTACCCCAACGGCGGTTTGGGTGTCAGGTAGCAACCGCTGCGATGGCAGCGGCGACGTACTTTCGCATCCAAAATGGAGGCTAGCGAGAAAGCCCGAGAGGAAATCCCACTTGGAACCGTCGTTACTTTTTATTCGAACCTGCTTGTGCTAAATCGATTATCCCCGAAAAGGTCTTGGCGAATCGCTCCCTTTCTTCGGGTGACATCTTCGCAAATCTCTTCCTGAGAGTCTCTGTCCAAGTCTCTTCCACTTGCCTTTCCTCGGCAGACGTCAAGAATTTGGTATCAGGCTTCTTTGCCTCGGCAATGGCCTCAGTAGTAGAAATAGAAAACATTTCTCCCTTTCCCGTTCGGAGCCAGCTTTCGTTGATATGCATGAATTCAATCAGAAGAGTGCGGAGGCGCACGCTTGGAGTGTCATGCCCATTTTCAACGCCACTGATAGCTCCCACAGAATAACTGATCTTTGAAGCCACATCCTTCAAAGTCAATCCGAGCGAGAGCCTTGCTGCCTTGAAACGTGTGTTTTCGGAATCCATAAATACGCTCTTGACAATTATGGAATCCAAGACTATGGATTCCAGAACACTGTGACACGTCATAGACGAAACAGAAGCAAAAAATCGTGCTTAACGCAGACGGTAGCAGCCAGAGAATTGGGCGTTTGTCGTGAGCACTTGAACCGGGTGCTTCGCGGTCATCGGCAAAGTCGATCGCTGAAGCAGCGTTACCGACAGCTCTGCGCGATTTTTAGGAAAGGTATCATATAAACATGCCCACACGCAGATTAATGATTGAGGAAGACGGCGCTTCATACGAGAAATCGAAGCGCAGGCCGAAAGTGCGCTTGAAAGGGCGTTGGCTGCAAGCGGCGGGCTTTCCCATTGGCAAATATGTCGAGTTGAGCATTCCTTGTCCGGGAGTGATTGAGATGCGGGTGTGCGGCGCCTCAGAAGCACGAAAACCCAGGTTGCCCGGACCGGCCGTCCGCGCCCAAGACCCCGATTTTGACGTTTTGGACAGTAACCGCAGGGAACTGGAGGCCCTTTTTCGGCAAGCAGACACGAAGTGAACAGAAACCTTCCCCCATCAAAGTTGCTGCGCGTCCGCGAGGCGGCTGCGTTCCTACAGTGCTGCAGGAATCATTTAAGGCGCCTGATGCGCGCCGGCCAGCTTACGGCGATTGATGTCAGTCATCCGGAACGAAATCGGCCCGCTTGGCGGATTACGCGCGCGAGCCTCGATCGTTTTATTTTGCGGAGCACTGAATGCACCGGAGGCAAGAACTTTTGGCCAAATTTGTCCGGCGAAGCCAAGCCCAACGCTGCGATGCGAAGCAAATCATTGCGCGGCATTGCCACCCCCGGCCTGGGGGGATTACCCGAGGACAAGGGTGGCCGCGTTGGCCCGAGACGCCAGAACCGGCAATGATTTTTATGACTTTTGCAGTGACAAGAAGGCTGGATTTAGCACCTACTCCCGCACGCGGGGAGCTAAATCCCAAGGCGTGCAGTCACTGCGATTCCGCATCGCCACAGCGGGGCCAAGCGCCCATTCCATGCCCAAGGAACTTGGCCCGACGGGGCATAGGCGATGCACTTTGCTTGCAGCATTTTGGAGCTGCGGGCGCACAACGCAAATCACATTCAATCCGCACATTTATGACACTTAAATCGAAAATTATCATTGGAGCCGCCATTCTTGGCGTGCTGTTATTCGTCTTCGCCTTCCACCTGGTCAGCTTTCACGCGGCTCTCTTCATCCCGCTCATAGCACTCTGCCTGTTGATGGATACTGGAGTGGTTATTTCTTCTGAAGATCTCAAGGAGATGATTGACTGCCAGAAGGAAATCAAGGACGGCGTACAGGAGTCCCGCCACACGCAACAGGAGCACGCGAAGGAAATCGAAAAAGTTAAAGCTGAACTTAACCGGCTGCAAAAGGCCCGCCTGGAAACGTTGGTTCGCGGTCCGCGCCGGCCCGGTGAACTTGTCTCCGAATCTTGCGCGAGGCACCTCGCCGGCATCTTGATCTGCTCCGCTGAATTCCAGGGCAAGCTGCGCAGCCGCGAAGATCGCGACAAGCTGCTCAACTTCGCCGCGCAGACTTTTGGCATGGAAACAAAGGCGGCGCTGACCACGTCGGACATTCCACTCCCCGTTGAATACGGGCGGGAAGTCGTCGAGCTCATGTGGAAATATGGCCAAGCCCGCCAGTACGCCACGGTCTATCCTCTCCCAACCGGAAGCGTCAAGCTCCCGAAATTGAAAACCAGCCCGTCCTTTGGCTTCATTGACCAATCGGCAACTGTGCCGGAGAAAAGCCCACAAATCGATTTTGTCGATTTTGTCGCAAAAAAAGCGGGCGGCCTCATTCGCGTTCCATCGGAGATCGATGCGGACAGCGTCGTGCCCTTGGGCAACTTCCTGGCGCGTTACGTGGCGCGCGAGTTCACTAAGTGGGAGGATACCGTCGCATTCCTGGCAGACGGCACCGCCACGTACAAAAGTATAAGCGGGGTTGGGAAGAAGGCGGATACCCTCGGCTACAAAATCCAACTCGCCGCTGGCAAAACCGCGCCATCGGATATTGTCATCGGCGATTTCCGCAATCTGCGCACGAAGGTGGATGCCGCCGCCCTGGCTTCCTCAGCGTATTACATGCATCCCACGCACGAAGCGTTCCTGAGCGGGATGAACACGACTACGAATAGGCCGTACATCGCCAGTGGCCCCAATGGCCCGACGTTTGATGGCTTCCCCATTCGCTGGATTGGCGTTCTGCCAGTCTATGACACCGCCGCCCATGCCAGCCAGTATCAGATTCTCTTTGGCGACATGACGTACTGGTTCCTGGGCGAGCGCGGCCACCCGGACATTGCAACTTCACGCGACGTTTTCTTTGCCACGGATGAAGTTGCCATGCGCGGCTTGGAGCGCTTTGACTGGCAGCTTTTGGCCGATGCGGCGATGGCGGTCCTGAAATTAGGCGAGTAAAAGCCCATGCCTCTCTCGGAAACCAAAACGGCAGTCGTTCACCTGTCATCTAAAGCGGGGTGGAGCGCCCCCGCTTTCCCCATGTGTTCTTTTGCTGTCGCATGGGGCAGGTGGGCTGCCGTGGTTGCCGAGTCGCTCCCGGTTGCTTCCAGCCAACCCGGTTCTTGCCAGGCAGTCGATTCGGCGTTTGCCTGGCTTCTTGCGGGTTTGGCTGGGGGCCGCCGCCGCCTTCTCTTAAATCGCGGTTTTGATCTTTTGGCCCGGAAACGCTCACATTTGCCCTATAGGGCGTCGATTTCCGGCGAGGGTCCAAGCAGCGGATTTCAAGATCGACCAAAATGCAAGGGCATTACACGCGAGTTCTTGAAAAGTCTCACTCTTCCGCGCTTTAACCCGGTTTTTAGGCCAGCGGCAGACGCTCTCGGCGGGGACCAAATTCGTTCCGTCTGTTCAACGGGACGGAAGCCGATCTGCCGCTGGCTTTCTTCCTTCTATTCCGGCTGAATTGGCTTCCCCCATCCCCCCGCCATGAACACAACTGCACGGTTCACCGCCTCGCAAATCGCCGCCGCGCTCGGCATTTCCAAGCGCTCCGTTCTCTTCCGGCTCAAACACACGCCGCCATCCGGCAAGGTCCTGGTTGCAGGCAACCCTGCCGATGCGTGGACGTTTGAGGCTTTGCCTCCGCGCTGCCAGCAACGCCTGGTGGACGAAGCTAAGCGGCGGGGCTATCGGGATGCGGAGCAATTGCTCACCGTGCCCGCCAGTGAATGGCATCCGCCCATTCCCTTGGCCGAAGTGGCGCCGCGCTTTTTCAATCGGGCCGTTCAACTCCAAAGGGCACTCCGGCCCATGCAGGAGCGCATGAACGATCTGACCCTGAGCGAAGGCGAGTTCGCTGCCTTGGGCGTCAAGCATTACAGCGAAGCCTTTGGCCACCCCATTTCAACACGCCGCTGGTGGGACTTGTGGAAGCGCACTCTTGATCGGGATCGCGGCAGTGAACTTTGGGACCGCCTCGAAATTTATCTCGATACGCATCTGGTGAAAAAGCCTGACCCCAAGGAACTTTTTGCAGGTGTCGGCTTTGAGGGCCATGAAATTTACAGGCTGATCGCCTCCTTCAAGAATCCCCAGCAACCAACGGCGGAAGAGCAAGCCATGTTGTGGCTTTATTCGTTTGAATATTTTGAACGTCAGATTGCCAATGGCAAGTCCGCAAAGCGAGAAAGACGCAAACTCTTGGACTTCCTCTTTGCCAAGGCGCGTTTCCTGGCCGATACCATGCCTGCCTTGCGCAAGCAGTTTGAACGGAAATATGCCCGGTGGGTTGAAGGCGGAAGAACTCCTTCTTCTATAGCTGACCGGCGACAAGAGAAGTCAGGTCGCTTTCGAGCGCCGGAAATCACCGAGCAGACCCGCGACAGGATCATTGCCAAGGCCGTTCTCGAATGCGGTGGCAGAGTCAGCCAGGCTTGGCGCGACTTGCGCGCGGACGGCCTGGACGACCAATTGGACGGCTATTATCTGAGCAATCCAGCCAGCAAGTCTTATGTGCCGAGTCGCGTTCGCGATGCGGTCAAAGATGAAGTGGCGTTGTTGGAGGATGTTCATCACGGCCCACGTCAACACAAGCTCAATGGCGCCCACCTGTCGCGCGATTGGACCGGCGTCGCTGCCGGTGACTGGCATCAATCGGACGATTGCACCCTGCCCATTTATTACTATGTCCCGGACGGGCAAGGCTGGTTCACGCTGATGCGGGGGCAGTTCCTTCCGATGATTGATCTTCGGTCCACTTGCATTCTGGATTACGCCCTGCAAAGCGAACGGAATTACAACGCCCGGACCATCCGCACCCTCATCACCAAAGTCTGCGACAAATACGGACTGCCCAGGAAGGGCTTTTATTTCGAGATGGGAACCTGGAAAACTTCGCGCCTTTTGGCCGGCGATCCGGAAGCAACGCCATTCAGCTTTGGAGAAGTGGAGCTTGGGCTTCGGGAACTGGGCCTTCGCTTCGTCCATTCCAAGCTGCCACGCTCAAAACCTATTGAGCGTGTCTTGGGCGCCTTCCAGGACATGCTGGAAGGCGATCCTGGTTACGTTGGCAGAGATGAAATCAACGACAAATTCGAGCGCGTCCAAAAGCTCAAGTTGGAAGTCGAGCGCCGCAAGATTCATCCGGCCGGCCACTTCTACAACGCGGAGGAATGGTTTGCCCGCTTGGATGAACTGTGCGCGCGTTACAACACCACAGCGCAAGGCGGAAAGATGACGCTAGGAAAGTCGCCGCAGGAAGCATTTGAACAATATCAGAACCCTTCCGATCCGCCGATCAAGCTCGATGCGCGCTGCCGTTACTTACTCTCTCACCACAAACGCCCAGTGAAGGTGACGGAAAACGGAATCACTCTCCGCTTTGGCAAGCAGGCATATACGTACAGGAATGAAATTACCGGAAAGCTGATTGGCCAAATGGTGCTGGCCTGGTTCAACCCGGAAGCGCCGGACGTTTTGGTTATCACCGATATGAACCGCGAAAAGCCCGTTTGCTTGCCGCTTTCATACGACGTGCCGGCCATGGACGCGCCGGCGGACATTCTGGAGCGCGAACTGGCCCTCATCGAAGAGCATCAATCTTACGCCAAAGTGCGTTACAGCGATTTGAAACGGCGGTTTGCGACCCCTTTCCGCCGCAATCTGGTCGATGCCCAAACGGGCGACCTGGGCCAAGCGTTTCAACGGGCCGAGGAAGACGCGAAAGCCACTCAACGCGCGGCAGCTAACCGGGTCAATAAAGTACGGAATATTTCCGGCCGGCTGAACATGCCGATGCCCCACGCCGCCGCTCGAAGCGAGGAAGCAACAAGGGCCGCAGAGCGGCTGGCTGAACTGCTGCAAGCGGGCGATCTCGAGCCGGGTGATTCACACAACCAAATGGAGGACTCATGAGCAGCACACGTCATGCAAAACCTGGTGAGCCTCTGAACCAGGAGCGATTTTGTTCAAGTGTTGAGTTTGAGCAAGGCTTGCTGGCCAATCTTGTGGCCAGGCGCGGCAGTAAGATCGAAAACGCCGCTGAGCGCGAACTGCTTTTCTTCCTGCAGTACCTTTCACACCAGCCGGGCGGATTAAAGAAAGTGGCCAGCGACATTCTCGCCATGTTCCCGAATCGCGTTGGCACGGTCTCAATGCAGAAATTTGGAACTAAGCCCGGCCAGGCTTACAGCGCCGAGCAAGTTCGGCAGGTTCAAGCCGAGATTCCTTTTGACGCTCAAGAGTTCTTGCTGACCGATGCCGACCGCGCGGCCGCGTGCGGCGGCGGCGCCGAGATTCTTGGTGGCCATGACGAGTTCTTGCTGCGCGGGGAGCTAAGCGGCATGGAGGCCATCATACCTCCAGACCCCGACAAGGTGCTCGTAATTCAAGAGCGTGAAGCAAAGAGGCAATCCCAGCCTGAGAGCTATCCCGCACAAGTCTTTCTGGACTGCTGCATCGAAGGCCGCCAATCACTTGACGAATACCTGACCCGCCTTTGTCTGGACCCCGAAATCGACGTTGCCCAAGGCTCGCCCTGGTACTTTCCAAGCCTCATTCAAACCTTGCGCGATTTTCAGAAGGCCAGAAGCCAGGAAATCAAATCCAAATTTGTCGTGACCGCGATAGGCCGCAAGGTTTTCGAGTGTTTGGACTATTCGTTAAATGGCGGCGGTTTTGTGCTGGTGGAAGGCGTGGCTCGGATCGGGAAAACGATGGCCGCTAAAGCCTGGTGTGAATTGCACCCCGGTCAAGCTCGGTATGTCCAGGTTCCGGCCAGCAACGACGATCTGAGCTTCTTCCGCAAACTGGCCGAGAGCCTTGGGGTCAGTTGCTCTTTATCCATGAAGGCGCTCCAAATGCGGGAGCGGATTGAATACGTGCTGCAAACCGTCAAGCTGATGTTGGTTTTGGATGAAGCCACGTATCTCTGGCCCCAGAATAATCGCCGCGAAGCGCTGCCAAACCGAATCAATTGGCTGATGACAGCACTGGTCAATTACGGCGTGCCGGTGACCTTGATCGCGACGCCGCAGTTCACTAAAGCGCAGAAAATTGTTGAGCGCAAGACCGGCTGGGCATCGGAACAATTCATTGGGCGAATTCAACACTATGAAGCCTTGCCGGAGAATTTGAGTAAGCAGGATTTGACGGCAGTTGCGCGGGCCTTGCTGCCCGAAGGCGACGCCGACTGCATCGAAGCGCTTGTTTGCTACGCCCAAAGTTCGCAGAAATACCTTGCGGGGATCGAATCAGCGATCAAACGAGCTCGGTATCTGGCGCAAAACAATTCCCGCAAGAGAGTCGCCTTCAGCGACATCGCCCAATCCATTCGCAATGTGATTCCTTCAGACACCGCCTTGGCCGATGCCTTGGCCGATTCGCGGCGATCTAAGGTGCGTGTACAAAGACGCGACACGCTGCCAGCGCCTGCCATTCAGCCCAGATTAAACCATGCGCCAATGCTCGTATCGGTAACCACCCCCAGCGCCGGGCGCCGTTGCGAAAAACGTCTTTGAGAGTTGGCAACTTGATTATGGTATCGAACGGCCAGAAGAGTTTGATCAAACGCGCCCAGCGCCAAGCCGGCCTGGATGATTTCGAGTATCGTGAAGCGTTGCTACTCTTGACTGGCTGCACTTCAAGCACAGACCCAGGGCTAGGGGATCGAAGCGTTGACACCATTCTTGCTTACTTCGAGGCGATCTACTGGCGCAAAGTCGATAAAAGCGAGTTGCAACCCCATTGCAGGCCCAATGCAATCTTCCGGCAAAGAGGTTATTGGGCTACGAAAAACACCCGCTTTGAAACCAGCCGGGACAGGTTCACCCATAATCATCTAGCCGAAGAAATTCGCACTTTGGAAGGCGAACTGGCAGCGCTTGGCTTTGGGAGTAGCTATTGCCAGGCCATAAAAATCAAGGTCCTGCGCGGAGCGACCCCCGACAACACCAATCTTTGGAAGTATAAGGCCGCGCTCGAACGCACGTTGAGATCCAAGCAAAAGCAACTTGTGGCAGAACCCTTTTGACCAATCTGATTAACCGATGCAAACCCTGAAACTTTATGCCTAAAAAAACAATCGACACCAAGCTCAACAAATCGCTCGACAGAATATCGGACTCGCTAAGTCAGCGAGTGATCTCCCTTGCCGCGCTGCGGAATGCGTTAGGCCAGGTGGCGCAAACGAATGACCAACTCCGGCAAACGTACGCCCAGATCACAACAACGGCCGAGCGGACATTGGCGCTTGTGGACCGCATGGAAGGCCTGTTGAGAGGGGTGCCTTGTCATTAATTAAACCGGGGACCCTGTCCGGGCTAAACGCCGATGATGTGCGCTCGCTGCATTCTTATCAAGCAGCCCTGGAACGAGCACTCCAGGCTAAAGGCCAAAAGGAGGACGGAAATGCAGCCGTTTCAATCGCATGAATACACCTTCTCAACAAGACCCGCTTCGTGAGCTGACAGTGTTCACGCCGCCATTTTGCCAGACATGGCCCACATTGAACGTAGAACTGTCAGGAGGCCAAAAATTCGTGATGCCCTTGCGGAAACTTGTTCCATACGGAGGCGCGGTTGGCTTCCTACTCATCTACAACTCGCTCGAAGCACTTCATAAGGATTTTCCAGACGTTGCCGAATCCATGACTTTGACTTTTAAAACTCGCCCGTTTCGGCCGGATACCTCTCAGCCTGGGCCAACGTGGAAACTTGCAGCCAATTTGGCGGCTTCGATATCCGCCCCGACTGACACCCAAAGGCCCCCAGATTCAATGAATGATTCTAATTTTCCCGGCGGGCCTTCCGGTGCTTAAATAGCTGGACTTTAGGGCCTTTTGAAAACACCTTCGAAAAAGGGTGCGCTAATTTTTTTGTCGCGATTTTTGGAAATTCTTTTCAAAAATGTGGACAAATTATCAGCCAATACAAAAA
>CAYIIH010000313.1:0-10460 GCA_964363225.1 uncultured Verrucomicrobiota bacterium
CGCCGCTCCGGACAAAACGCGCCAGGTTTTCCCAGGCCGGTAGCGGAAGCGTATCGGCGCCGGGCAGAATGACCACACGCCAGCGCAGGTTCCCATGCCGCAGTGTGCCCGAATCGACTTTCGCTTCGGTCAAGGCGCGTGCATCGACGAACGTAAAATCCCGCTGGGCAGCGAACAAGGCGTCGGTGGCGGCGTGCCAGGCGCTTTCCACGCGCGAGGCGGCCGGAGAATCGTTGGCCCAATTCCGCGCGGGCCGGAACTTTGGCCAGAGGCTTTCGACGGGGTAGAGGACCGCAATGTCAGCGACCTGATATCCGCCGCTGAGCATCAGGCAGCAGCGGCCCACCCAGTCATTGAGGCGGCGCAACTGTTCATCCATCAGGCCCGCGAAGCTGTAGTAACTGGTGATGCAGTTGACGCCGCTGACCATCAGCCGGTTGCAGGTGCCCCGGATTTCGGCCTCGGAGACCGCCTGTGGGGGGCGTTTGTCTCCGGGCGGACGATAGCGCTGGCTGTGGTCGGAGGTCTCGGACATCACCACCGTTTTGCCTTCCAGTTCGGCCGCGCTGCTCAGGAGCCGCGCAATAAACCAGGGGACTTGCGAGGGCACGCTGGTCAGGCAATCGATGCTCGGCGCGTCCAACCGCCGGGCGCATCGGAAGAAATCCCCGTAGAGCGGCACATGTGTGACGAGGCCTTCCTCCATCAGCAGATGGCCACCCGAAAGAACTTGGTGATCACGGCACCAAAGCTGGATTTGTCCGAAGAAATTCTCCGAGACCAACTCGCCCACCGTCCGCCAGAAATCGTAGCGGTTCCTCTGACCCTCGGAGCCGGCCTCGGCGATCAACGCCGGAATGATTGGGTCCAACGCGTAACCGCGGCGCTTCTTGAATTCGGCCGGCAAATCCGGCGCCCACGGGAGAACGCGATAAGGCATCGGCCTGAGAAACATGCTCATCAGAGACGGCTCATCCGTGAAGGTGGAGACAAAATGCCGGCCCAGGTTCTGGCCCAAACGGTCGGCATAGCGTTGGTGAGTTACCTCAATAAAGCGCGCCGTGGGCTCGGACATGAGCAGGTTGAGGTAGGGGATTTTCTGATGAAGATTCATCTCTGCATGTGTGCCTTCGAACAGGCGGCTTTCCGTGATCAGCATGACGTGCCAACGCCCGGCCGGTGCCTGCCAGCGCAACTTGCCCTCGCGAATCTGCCCGGAAAGATCGAGCTTGCCGCCGGGATGGATCGCGCCGTCGCGGATCGGAAAAGCGGCGCTGAGGACGGGCCGGCCAGGCGGCAGGTCGAGCGTGACCTCGCCGCCCTCGCTCTCGGCATCGGCGACCAGAAGCCCACGCGCTTCCCACTCCGGATGATCGCGCAACACGAGGCCCCCCGCGTTCCCGGAGGGATAACCCCGCTCATCGTAGAGCCACATGGCCAGGCCGGCGGCTTTCGCCTGATGGACGGCGCGGATGAAGGCCTGCCACTTCGATTCGCTTTCCAGATAATCCGTGAACGACACATTGCAGACCACGCCGCCAAATCCCTGTTGCTGGAGACGCGCGATCAAGCCGTCCTGAGCCTTGGCGTCGTCGGGCCAGGAATGGATGATTTTGAAAATGCGCGATTCGGCGGGGGGCTTGGCAAAATGATCGGCGAGCGCCCCCTTTGCCTCATCGCCGGCGGCTGCCGCGATCGTTTGAAACTGCAATGCAGCGAGGGCGAGAAGTCCCAGGCCGGCGGTCTGGGCGGTGAATAGTCCAATCAGCTTCATGGCCACAGTAAACCGGATTTCGGCCAGCGTTGCAACAGCAGCCAACCGATCATGGACGCGCCGATGCCGTTGGTGATGTGATCGTGGTTGCGACTGCGCGGGCTGCGCCGCAACAGCGCCGGGCGCAAAGGTTTTAGAACGGCATCCTGACCGGCTGCCTCAGCGGTGGTGAGCTTTGTCAGTGCCAAATCCGTCTCACTGAGGTTTCCACGACGCGCGGCTGCCGTCGATGGCCATTTGGTAGCGGAGCGATTCGATGACTTGGGCGTGGGTGCCGTCGGGCCGGATGACCCAGACGGGGCGCTTGTCCGTGCCGTCGGAGTTGATGACGAAGAGTTCGAGCGCGTCGCCCGCCGGAAACGAATAGACAAGTTGCTTCGAGTCCGGCGACCAGTTCGGGAACGTCGCACCGACCTTGCTGATTTCCTTCACGACTTGGCGCTTGTGGCTGCCGTCGTGGTTCATGACGAACACCGTTACGCCGCCGCCCTCGTGGCCGGTGTAGGTGATGCGCTGGCCGTCCGGCGAAAGGGTAGGGTCGTGGGCTTCGCCGAGGATTTGTTCGTCGGCGCAAATCTGTTTGCCGTCCGGTGACCAACACGGGTAGCGGTCCTCGGACTTGGGCGAGCGCGACACGTTGACCATATCGCCCGTCGTCGGATCGGCGATGAACACTTCGGTGTCGCCCGTGAGCACGGAGGTGACAAGCAGATTGTGGCCGGCAAGGTCGGCCGCAAGCACGGTTGAGGGCAGGCCGCAGGCGATGCCGGCGATGAGCAGGATCCGGTTCGCGGTCATGGCTTGAGTTCGTGGAGCAGTTTCACCGCGGCAGCCACGAGGCGCTCGCCGCAGCCGGGTTCGAGTGGACAGGTGGTGGGTTCGTAGTTGCCCTCCTCGAAAGCGCGGCGCGTTGGGATATAGAAGTCCAAATCGTTCGCGAGCGAGACGACGATGGTGCGCCGGAAGGGCGAGGCGGATTTAATGGCGATGCCAAGTTCGGTGAAGACCTCGTGGGGCAAAGTGACGAGCGCGGTGTCGGCGTCGAAGCGCACGGCCTGCACCTCCTGCGGCAACTGGCCATGGTGCTGTTCCCAGAACTGGCGGCGGAAAATTTTCCGCCACGCATCCACCATGGCCAGAAAAGCGGCGCCGTTCTGATCCAATGTCTCCATCAGCTTTCGTGCCGCCTCGTACTCCTCGTCGCTGATGGGCGTGACGGGAGAGCGGATGGTCGTCGAGCGCACGGCGAACGAGCCGGGCTTGATGCGGCTGGCGTAAGGCAGGTTGGTCAGCGCGATGGCGGCCATCGCGCGGCCCATGGCGGGCGAGAGGTTCGTCCAGTGCTGCGGGTCGGGGCTGAACGGGTTGAGGTGATTCACGTCGCCGGCGCAACCTTCGCCGAAGAGGGAGACGAACTTCGGCCCGAACGCGGCGGCAAGGTTGGTTTGCAGGTGGCCCGGGAAATCCGCGCCGAAGGGCGCTCCGCCGTAAACCGCCGTGTGCATGGCGAACACCGAGAGCGAACCGAGCGCTTCCGCGGAATCAGAGCGTCGCGCGAGCAGGAACGGGAAGTCCGGGTCCACCGGGCCGGCCGGGCGGAAGATGTTTGTGTCACCCTTGCGCGGAATCCAGCCGACCGAGCCGTCCTTCATCCAATAGCGGCGGTTGAACGCCACGCCTTCGAGACGCGGGATGACGACTTCGAGCGACGCGGGCTGGCGGTTCGACTAGGCGCTCGCAATCACGCCCGCCCAGCGCTGGACGAGTTGCGCGCGGTAATCAATCGGCTCGTGCGGGTCGCGCCCGTTGTTCGCCTTCTTCGCGCGCTCGTGCAGGAACTCGCGCAGCGGCCCCAGATACTCGGGGCCGCCGTGGGTGTGCGTGGCCGTGATGACGATGTGCGCCACCGGGATACCCGTGAGCTGGCTGGCCCGGGCGCGCGCGGTCCGTAAGATCACGCGGCACGGAGCAGAGGTCGTTGCCGACGAAGGCCAACGTCGTCCCGCCGTCCTCGATGACCATTGCCTTCGTCATCAGCGGATCGTGAATGCCGGTGCTGATCAACTCGGTGTAATTCCCCGCGCGCCGCCAGCCGACAGGCGGCGTGATGTCGGCGGAGGCGAAGCCGGCCTGGAAAGGAGTGCCCCGAACCTCCAGGTGCAGATAGCGAACCTGCGGTTCGCGCCAGATGATCTTTTGCCAGCCGGCGGATTGGGCCTGCACGGAGGCCGCGCCTGCCCAAAGACCCAGAAGGGCAACGACGAGTCCTCGCGCCGGAGTGCTGGCTTCATGCGGGTTCGCGTTCAAGGACCTTGGCACAGTCGTGCTCGAGTTCAGGGTTGTGGCGAGCGGTTCGCAGACGGCGGCGGGGTGGCGTCCTCGAGCACCAAGCGGAAGCCGATGTCGTCGTTGTTCAGATGCACCGTGCCGCTGAAGCGGTAGGCGGCGAGCAGGTCCTTGGGCTGGCTGTCGTGGAAGGATCCCCCGCGCAATGCCTTGGTGACCCGGGCGTCGTTATACCAGTCATCGCACCATTCCCAGACGTTCCCGCCCAGGTCGAAAAGCCCGCGCGAGTTGGCCTTGAAGCTGCCCACCGGCGAGGTGTCGGCGAACTTGTCCGTCTCCAGTTCGGGGGCGTAGTTGCCGTCGGCGTTACGGGGAGGCCAGGTGCTTCCCCAGGGCCAGACCACGCTGGCCCGAAGCCGGTCCTCGGGTGTGCGTCCCTGCTCGGGACCGAGGCCCACGGCCCCACTCCATTCGGCGTCCGTGGGCAGGCGATAACGCTGCTTGTCCGTCAAACGTCCGGCCTTGCGCTCGCGCGCCGTCAGCCAGCGGCAGAAGGCGTCGGCATCCTCCCACGAGACGTTCACCGCCGGATCGTCCGCGGTCTGGGCGAAGTCCGGCCGGGTCCAGGCACGGTGAGTGTCTTCGGCGAACACCTGGTAATCGCGCACCCGCGTTTCCCAGACCGAAAACAGCACCCGCACTCCCGGGACCGGCACGAGCTTCATGCCGAGCGTGTTTTCCAGAGGATTCGGGTCGTCGGCTGCCGGCTTCGTCTGGCCCAGCAGCACGGTCGTAGTGAGGAGGACGCAACAGCATGCGATGGCTTTCATGGGAATCCTTTCATGGGGTGGCTCGGAGGCAATGCAGGTTCTCCGCCGTGCGGATCAGAAGATCGCCGCCGGACACGACCACCGACGACATGCAAGGACCCTCGCCGAAGGCCGTGCTGGAAAGAACCGCGTGTTCCGCGCCGGCGGAAAGCACGACCAGCGTGCCGGCTTCGCTGAGACAGTAGATCTTGCCGTCCGCGCCGGTGGGCGAGGCGTAAAAGATTTCGCGAATGCCCAGGCGGCCCTGCCAGAGCTGCCGGCCGTTGTCCGGCTGGAAACACGTCAGCGTCTGGCGGTCGCCGTCCAGGACGAACAGGCGGCCCTGGTAGAACAGCGGTGTGGGCACGTCAGGGATGTTCTGCTCCGTCCGCCACGCCACGCCCTCCTCGCCCACCAAGCCCGAGCTGCCGCCGCGCAAGGCCACGAGCTGCTCCCGCTTGGGGCCGATGGCGAAGAGGAATCCCGGCGACGCCACCGCGCTGGGCACGATGCGTCCGCCCGGATTCTTCTTCCGGTTCAACCCGGTGTAACGCCACACCTCGCTGCCGTCGGCGGGACGGTGGGCCGTGACGCAATCCGCGCCCACGATGATAAGTTCCATTCCCTGGCTGCCGGCCACGGGCAGCGGCGTGGTGTAGGCTTCCATCGCCTCCTCCCGCGCGTCCGTCTTGCGCTCGCGGCTCCACAGGACCTTGCCGGTCGCCGGATCGAGGCAGATGAGCCAGGACTTGCGCTCGGGCTTCTGATCCATGGCATGGCCGTAAGTGGGCGGGTCGCGTTGCAGGAGCGGCACATAGAGCCTGTCCTCGAACAGCAACGGGCTGGCCCCGTAAAGGAACATGTCGGCAAACGCGCCGAACTCCTCCCGCAAACGAATCTGCCAGACCGGCGTCCCGTCGAAGTCGAACGCGGCGAAGTCGCTCGTGCCAAACAGGGCATAGACGCGCCGGCCGTCGGTGACGGCGGAGCAGGAGGCCATGTTGTTCTTGCCGTTCACGCGATCGCCCACGCCGACTACCCGCTGCCAACGCACCTTGCCGGTGGCGTGGTCCACGCACAGCAACAGCAGGTTCTTCTGATCGTCGGGACTGGGCAGGAAGATCGAGTCGCCCCACACCACGGGAGTCGCGCCACTGCGGCCGGGCAGTGGCGTGGACCAACGCAAGTCCGTCTGCCGGTTGAGGCGGGCCTTGAGGTTGGTTTCGGTGGTGGAGCCGTTCAGCAGCGGCCCGCGCCATTGGGGCCAGTTTTCGCCTCGAAGCATGACCGCCGAGAGCAACCCGACCGACAACGCCGAAAGAACCAGTCTCATGGAGAAAATGGAGAACAACTCGCCGTGGGGCCCGGCGGAGGGGAATTATCCGTCGCGTCGTTGTCCACGCCGGGATAGCCGCCGAGAATCAAGAGGCTTTCGGTCATAGGCCGCAAAGGCTTGCTGCGGTCAGCGCAAGGGAGCGATGTGGTTCGTCATCCATTGGAAGTCGATCAGATCAGCCGCGCCGATGAACGGCAGGTCCGGGTAGGGCCGCGGCGTGGAGCCATCCGGGCTTTTGAGCGTGATCTTCAAGCCGGCGGTGCGGAACTTGTAGGCACCGTCGAGCCAGCCGGGCTGACGAGCATCAGCCACCGGGCCGAGTGCGATATCATTGTTGTCCAGGGCATACATCTGCCAGGCCAGCGCGATTTGCCGGAGGCTGTTCATGCAGTGAACGCCTTGGGCCTTGAGTTTGGCCTTGCTCAGAGCGGGCAACAACATCCCGGCGAGGATGGCAATAACGGCGATCACGACCAGCAGTTCGATGAGCGTGAACGCGGCCGTGCGCGCGCGGCATGGAAAGAGACGTGTAAAGAGACGTGTTTGCATGACTGCCAGCCTACCCGCCAACTCCGATTGGGGCTAGAACGCGCCGAGCAAACTTTTGGACAAATTTTACCGGGTCGTCGAGGGGCGGAATTCGTTCGGCGTCTGGCCGTAGGCGCGTTTGAGCCGTTTGTCGAAACAGCTCGGGTCCGCAAAGCCCGCCCCACTCGCGATGTCCGCGATGGAGCGGCCTGTCTCGCGCAGCAGCCCAGCACCTGGTCGCCGAGACAATGACCCTCCTTCATCACGATCAACCGTTCGCCTTCCAGGTCGGCGACAGCCACTGTGCGTTTGCGTGTCAGCGGATGGCCCGGCGGCAGCGCCAGCAGCAACGCCTCGGCAAACAACTCCTTGACGGCCAAACGCTCGTCTTGAATCGGCTGGCTGGCCAGGGCGAAGTCGATTTCATACCCGTGGGCGAGTTTGCATAGGCAATGCCTACGGTAACAAGCGGAAAAAAGTATTTCAACAATGGCTCATAACTTGGTTCACTGGAGCAAAACTAAAACACAATTATGGCTAAGAAACCTGACATCATGACCACCACGGGCGGCAATCCTGTCGCCGACAACCAGAACTCCATCACCGCCGGTCCGCGCGGCCCGCTGTTGATGCAAGACTATCAACTTCTCGAAAAGCTTGCCCACCAGAACCGCGAGCGCATTCCCGAGCGCACCGTCCACGCCAAAGGCACGGCGGCGCACGGCACTCTCACCATCACGCATGACATCACCCAGTACACCAAGGCCAGCGTCTTTGCCAAGGTGGGCAAGAAGACCGAAGCGTTTCTGCGCTTCTCCACCGTGGCCGGTGAACGCGGCGCGGCCGATGCCGAACGCGACGTGCGTGGTTTCGCACTGAAGTTTTACACCGACGAAGGCAACTGGGACATGGTGGGCAACAACACGCCGGTGTTCTTTGTCCGCGACCCGCTCAAGTTTCCGGACTTCATCCACACGCAGAAGCGGCATCCGAAAACGAATCTCCGCAGCAACACGGCCATGTGGGACTTCTGGTCGTTGAGCCCCGAAAGCCTGCACCAGGTCACGATCCTCATGTCCGACCGCGGGCTGCCCAAGAGTCTGCGCCACATCAACGGTTACGGCAGCCACACCTACAGTTTCATCAACGCGAAGAACGAACGCTTCTGGGTGAAGTTCCATTTCAAAACCAAACAGGGCATCCAATTCATGACGAACGAGAAGGCGGAAGCTGTCGTCGGCAAGGATCGTGAGAGTTCGCAGCGCGATTTGTTCGAGGCCATTGAGCGCGGAGAATATCCCAAGTGGCGTTTCTGCGTGCAAATAATGCCGGAGAAGGACGCCGAGACTTACCGCTGGAATCCCTTTGACCTCACGAAAGTCTGGCCGCACAAGGATTATCCGCTGATTGACGTGGGCATCCTGGAGTTGAACCGGAACCCGGAAAACTATTTTGCCGAGGTGGAACAATCTGCCTTCAGCCCGTCGAACATCGTGCCCGGCATCAGTTGGTCGCCGGACAAGATGCTGCAAGCCCGCATCTTCTCCTACGCCGACGCGCACCGCTACCGCGTGGGCACGCACTACGAAATGCTGCCGGTCAACCGCCCGAAGAACGCCGTGCATACCTATCACGCCGACGGTCCGATGCGCTTCGACGCGCCCAAAGTTGGCAGCGCCTTTTACGAGCCGAACAGCTTTGGCGGGCCGGTGCAGGACGCGCGTTTCGCCGAACCGCCGCTGAAGATTTCCGGCGACGCCGACCGCTACAATCATCGTGACGGCAACGACGATTATACGCAGCCGGGAAATCTGTTCCGCCTGATGACGCCGGAACAGCGGGGCCGGTTGTTCAAGAACACCGCCGCCGCGATGGCTGGTGTGCCCGAGGAAATCGTCCAGCGTCAGTTGGTTCACTTTCACAGGGCCGATCCCGCCTACGCCGCCGGTGTGGCGAAGGCGCTTGGCGTGAAGAACCGGGCGGCCGGGAAGTAACTGCAAACCCACACGGTCGGGGGACGTGAGAGCGTCGCCCGACCAGAGACCATGCCAATCGCCATCACCGAAGGGGAAGAAAAGCGTTACGCCGAGTTGCAGCAAATGGCGCTCGGTTTCGCCCGCCACGGCGAAACCGAATCACTCGCCACGATGCTCCGTCACGGCCTGCCCGTGAATCTCGCTGACGCCAAGGGCAACACCCTGCTTATGCTCGCGAGCTACAACGGCAACATGGAAACCACACGGATGCTGCTCGAACACGGCGCGGAAGCGGACCGCCGCAACGACCGCGGTCAGACTCCGCTGGGCGGCGTTGCCTTCAAAGGTTACGAGGAAATCGTCACCGTGCTCCTGGAACACGGCGCGGACATTGATGCCGATAACGGTGGGGGGATGACCCCGCTGATGTTCGCCGCGATGTTTGGCCGTGGCAAAGTCGTTGAGCAACTCAAGGCGCGCGGCGCGTCACTCCAACACCGCAACCGTCTGGGTTTGTCCGCTAGTTTCATGATTCGCGTTTCTCGATGGATTGCGCGCCTGTTTCGATGACCTCGGTTCCAAACCAACAACGTTCCCTGCCCCGCAACGAATACGAAAGACGGACTTCTCTCCCTCAGCACTCGAGACACACAAGCGGGACTGACGTAGTCGGGCTATTGGCGGGCTGCCTTCACGCTCAAATCAAGCAAGCCAACCCCCACGTGGAGCGCCCAGGCGGCATGAGTTATCTGCTGCCCTCGCCCGTCCCGAGAGAAATCATCGCCAGCATCCTGTTCCAGGCCATTGCGCCGCGAGCCGAGGTTGCACGAGCGAAGCTTGATACCTGAGCGAATGGTGCATCTCTTATCGTGAGTTGAACCGGGGCAGCCTGCCTGGTCCGGGTGCAACCGTGATTCGCCGGGACGCTCAATTCCGCTCGCCGGTCCGGCCGAACGTGCTCCTCAGTGCGGCGATGTAATTTCGGGAAGTGCAACCTCGCTCGAATGTCCGGCAGGAGCGCTCCAAGCGGGCCATGATGGCCTCGAATTCGGCCTCGCTCAAAGGCCGCGTGCCCAGGATCAGCGCCGCCGCCTGCCACATGTAATCGTGGACGAATCCCAGGCTCCGGCCGTCCGGCCGCCGCCGCAAGAGTGAGTAAATCTCTCTCATCTCGGCATCCCGCCGGTCTCCGAAGAACTTGCTAATTTCCAGAGCGTGCAGGTCGAGAATGGCAAACGAGTCATTGTAAGCCTCCGGATAAGCGCCCAGCACCGGCGGTTGCCGGTGGCCGCGAAACAACGCGCGCAACGAGTCCGCCTCCCAGAACCAGAACTCCTTGCCGTCGGTAAGCGAAATCGAACGGCGGTCCATTCCGGCTGGCACAAGACCCCCATGCTCTTCGGGATTCTTGACCGGAATGCCGGCCAAAATGATTTTCCGGGGGTCGAGCGGAGGCTGTTCGAACACCTGCCGCAAGGCCGGCACGAAGTCCTCCACATTGAAGAATCTTTCGGGTGGTTTTTGCATGGCACTAAAATGCGTTCATCGGACATACCAGCCCATCATCGCCGCGCCGATGCCGCGGGTGATGTGGTCGTGGTTGCGACTCGGCAAGCTCCGCCGCAACGACGCCGGACGCAGCGTTTTTGGAGCGGCATCCTGACCGGCTGCCTCAGCGGTGGTGAGCGGGCCGAGGGTGTAGAACGGCGCTTCGTGACACCACTCGAGTTGCTTGGCCATGTTTTCCTCGA
>CAYIIH010000314.1:0-10459 GCA_964363225.1 uncultured Verrucomicrobiota bacterium
GCCCCCTGAACCATCAGGATTTCAGAAATTTACCGACATCTCGCGAATGCGCCCTATTCTTTGCGGCTTCATCGACACTGCTTGTGTTCCCGTTGCTGTGGGGCATGCTGGCTGATCGGCATATTTCCCTGAACCGACTGTTTACCGTGCTGAACCTCGTGGCGGTGGTGGCGCTGGTTCTGTTGGCCAACAGCAAGACCTTTTGGGGCCTGCTCATCAGCTTCTCGCTGTTTTCTGCCTGTTTTAATCCCACTCTGACGCTCATCAACGCCCTCTGTTTTCGTCATCTTCAGAGTCCCCGGGAGCAGTTTGGCTTGCTGCGAGCCTGGGGCTCAGCGGGATGGATGATTCCTTCTTTGCCCATTTACCTGTGGCTCGTCAAGGCCCGCGCGGCCGACCTGGGCTTCGTTCTTTACCTGGGCGCCGGTCTGGGCCTGGCGATGGTCGTGATGACACTGTTCCTGCCGCACACGCCTTCCGGGGCTCGATCTCCCGGGACTGATCGTTCGCAGGAACTGGGATACTGGCCAGCCATGAAGCGGCTGTTGCGAGACGCGAACTTCATTGCCATTTTGGTTTCGTTTTTCCTCGTGGCCGCCTCTTTCTCCATCCTCGTTTACTATTCGCCTCCTTTCCTTGAAGCCTGCGGCATTGATCGAGCTTGGATCGGCCCGACCCAATGCATTGGAGTGGTTTTCGAAATCATCCTTTTCCGCTGGCTGCCACGATTCATCGATCATTGGAGCTACCGGGCTTCCATTCTCCTGGGGTGTTTTGCTCTTCTGCTGCGTCACCTGCTGTTCGCCTGGTCGGGCAACCCCTGGCTTTTGGCGGGCAGCTACTTGTTGGCCGGCATGGTGATTGTCTTCTACCACATCGGCGTCAGCATCCTGGTGAACGCCATGGCCGGGCCCGAAGTAAGAGCCACCGCTCAAACGCTGCTCGTTCTCTTTGGTTCAGGCCTGGGGCCGATGTTTGCCAACGGGGTGGCGGGCCGGTTGGCGGCCCAGGCGTCGGACAACCTGCGCCCCGTTTTCCTTTTTGCTGCCGCCTTGGCTGCCTTGGCCGCGGCCATGATTCTGGCGCGCGGCTCCAAGCTCGATCAGGGGAGGCACGCCCAGAGCTGATTCAGTCCCACTACCCGCTGCCGTCCGGCGGACTGGGTGAGCGGGATCACTGAAGCTTTTTCAGGCGGATGTTCTTGAACTGCGCCTTGGTGGGCGGGCCGCTGTGGAGTTGCAGTCCCAAGATACCCGACAAATCGCGTTGCTTGGGATCATGGTCAATCACTGCCGCCACCAATTGGCCGTTGACCTTGAGCGTGAGATGCGAGCCTTTGCAGATAAGGTGGTACTCGTGCCATTCCTCCAGACGAAACGAGGCCGGCCCCTCGACGCCGGGGATTTTGGTGTGCGTGACCTGTCCGTTCTCATCAAAAACCGCCTTTTGCCCGCGGTAAGCCAGGGTGTGGCGCCCATGCTCGTCGTAGAGGCGAACCAGCCAGTCGGTATTGAGGTTGTTGTCCACCTGGTAGCCCGCGATATCGTGGTCTGGCAGCAACTTGCTGCGAAATTGGAAGCCGCAATTAATGCCCGGTGAACCCGTCACGCGCGAGGTAATCTTCAATTCAAAATCACCCAGGTCGCCGCCCTGCCAGACGAGATACTGGTTGACCGTGCAGGGATGTTCCTTGGTGATGGTCCCGGTGATCGCTCCCTCTTCGACCGACCAATAACTCATGTCCGGCGCCTTCCAGCCTTCGAGGGTCTTGCCATCGAACAAGCTCTGGAATCCGCCTTCGTCCTGGTCGGCGGCCAGTCCTGGCGTCGCCAACAACAAACTCATCAAAGCGACTGCGCTCAACAGATACCGTTCAAGAATCATATCAAAGTCTGGTTTGGATCAGATTTAGTTGCCATGTCGGGTCGCCGATTCTCACCGTCAGATCAAAGGTCCAAGGCGCACGAATTCCGCCGGCGCACGGGAAACGTTTAACCCAAGGCCAACCTGGAAACAAGGACGAACCACATTCGCTCGTCGTCTGCACGAAAAATTCCTTGCCGCAAACGCTGCAATCATCAAGAGTCACAGCACGATCATGAAAATCCATTTTCTCCGCAGCCTTTTGCTGGGTTGCCTTTTGTTGGGTCAAAGTTTGTTGGGAGCCGACGCCAAGGAAGGCAAGTGGGAATCGCTTTTCAACGGCAAAGACCTGACAGGTTGGGTCGCCATGCACGATGTCACCTTTGAAGTGAAAGAGGGTCACCTGCGCCTGGTCACCGGCATGGGCTGGCTGCGCACGGCCAAAGAATACCAGAATTTCATTTTGGAATTCGAATGGCGCGCCTTGGTGGCGAGTTACGACAGCGGAATTTTCCTCCGCGCGGGGCTGGAAGGCAAACCGTGGCCGAAAGACGCCTGGCAGGTGAATCTCCATTACGGTGTGCTGGGCGCCCTCGTCAAAGGCTCCACTCCGGTGGTGCCGTCCGAGACGCCGAAAATGCCGGTGAACCAATGGGTCAAGTTCCGCCTCGAAGCCAAAGGCAAAAAGCTCGCCTTGGACGTGGATGGCGAGCGCGCCTGGGAAACAGATGCCATCGACCGGGACCGCGGTTACATCGGAATACAGGCCGAAAACCTGGCTTTTGACTTTCGCAACCTTCGCCTCCAGGAGTTGGAGAGTAGCGGGACACCGGCCAAGAAGTAGAAACTGGGCAAAGGATCAACCCAAAAAGAGCAGTTGAACCGCAGATAAACGCCGATGGACGCAGATGCAGAGGGAGTTACGACCACGAGGCCTTTCACCCAGTGGGTGAAGTGTTCTGCTCGCTCTCAATCCGTGGACAGAAAGAGGTTATCTGCGTTCATCTGCGTTCATCTGCGGTTTCCAGGATCAAATCCGCTTTCGTCTCTTACCATAGCGGCAGCGCGCACCGCTGCGCGCCTGGAAGTGAGATGACCAACGCGCGCCGCATTCGGATTTCTTTCGGATTTCGACCTTCGGATTCCGGAATTCTCAATTCCTCCGGCTCTCTGCCGGCAGACTCGACAGGGGCGCCTTCCGGTTTGTCTCAGCGAAGTAATTGGCCGACCACTCGGTCGGAAATAGCACGACCGGATTCTGCCCCATGTCAAAGGCAATTCGCGACCCGGTCGGAAGCGAAAGCGCATCCAGGTCCGGCTCTCCCAGCTCTGGCGGCAGCCAGCGCACCACGGTCCACGGCGCCGATTCCAGGCGCGAAGCCGCGCCATATTCGCTTTCGAGCCGGAATTGCACCACTTCAAATTGCAGCGGCCCAACGGCCGCCAGCAACGGCACTTTGCTGACCGCATGGCGCAGGTGCAGAACTTGAATGACGCCTTCCTGCAAAAGCTGGTCCAGGCCCTGGCGAAATTGTTTGTACTTGGCCGTGTTCGGATTGTGCAAATAGGCAAAGGCCTCCGGGGTAAAGCGCGGGATTTCTTTGTAGCGGATGCCAGGGTCCGTGGTCAGCGTGTCGCCGATGCCGAAGTCCGAGTGGCCCACCAACCCGATGATGTCGCCGGGGAAGGCCTCATCCACCGTCTCGCGTTCGTTGCCGAAAAGTTTGTGCGAGCTGGAGAGCCGCACCCTCTTGTCGGCGCGCGGGTGGGCCACCGTCATGTCGCGCTCAAACTTGCCGGAGCAGACGCGCAGGAACGCGATGCGGTCGCGGTGCTTCGGGTCCATGTTCGCCTGAATCTTGAAGATGAAACCGGAGAAGGCCGCATGCTCCGGCGCAATGCAGTTCGGAATGCCGCCCTCAGGCGGTTCCCCGTGCGCGGCTGCCGCCGCTGCCGAAGCCCCTGCCAGCGGAACTGCGAAACGGCCCGCATCCGCCATCCGCCCGTTGCGGCCGCGCGGGCCGGGCGCGTGACGCAGGAAACCGTCGAGCAGCAGTTGCACGCCGAAGTTGTTAATGCCGCTGCCAAAAAACACCGGCGTTGTCTGGCCCGCCAGCACGGCGGCTTCATCAAAGTCTTCGCCCGCCAAATCCAGAATCTCCAACTCTTCTGCGACCTTGCGGAACGTCTGCTCGTCCAGCCGCCCGCGAATGGCCGGATCGTGCAGACCGCCGACGGACACCGGCGCGCGGAACTGGCCGCCCACCGTGCGCTCGAACAGATGCACCTCCCTGGCGCGCCGATCATAGACGCCCTGAAACTCGAAGCCGGTGCCGATGGGCCAGTTGACCGGAAATGCGCCGAGGCCCAACACTCGTTCCAACTCGTCCAGCAACGAGAGCGGGTCGCGCATGGGCCGGTCGCACTTGTTCATGAACGTGAAGATCGGCACCCCGCGCTGCCGGCAAACCTCGAAGAGCTTGCGCGTCTGCGCCTCGAGGCCTTTGGCGGCGTCGATCACCATCACCACCGAATCGACGGCGGTCAGGACGCGGTAAGTGTCTTCGGAAAAATCCTTGTGCCCCGGCGTGTCGAGCAAGTTGATGCGGTAGCCGTCGTAATCGAACTGCAGGACGGTGGAACTGATCGAGATGCCGCGCTTGCGCTCCAACTCCATCCAATCGGACGTGGTGGCGCGCTGGTGCTTGCGCGCCGTGACGGAACCGGCGAGCTGCACCGCGCCGCCGTAAAGCAGCAGCTTCTCCGTGAGCGTGGTCTTGCCCGCGTCCGGATGCGAGATGATGGCGAACGTGCGCCGCTTTTGTATTTCTTTCGCGATATTCACAGGGGGGCGGACAGTAGCAGGCCCGCGCGGGAGGACAAGCAGAGAATCAGGCCGTGTGGAGAGCGCGTGAAGTCGTGTCCGGGAGGCAGGCGAATGTGCCGGGCCGTTTGCGATCCGTTCACGGTCAAAAAAGCAGCGCTTGTGTTTGTCCCCAAATCGCCTATGGTGGTGATCATGGAAAAACCTTGGTATCGAAATTTGTTCAGCCGCACGCCCCAGCCCGATCGGCAAGCCGCCCCAGCCGAAGCCGGCTCCGGCGATGCCGATGCCGACGCGCAATTCAGCCTGGGGTTAAAATATGCCAACAGCGAAGGAGCGGCGCAGGACTATGTGCAAGCCGCCCAATGGTACCGCAAGGCGGCTGACCAAAGCCATTCTCTGGCCCAATTCAACCTTGGAATGATGTATGCCAATGGCCAAGGCGTGCCCCGGGACGACGCCCAAGCCATGATCTGGTTTCAAAAGGCCGCGCGCCAGGGAGACGCCGGGGCCCAATTCAATCTGGGGATGAGCCATCGCCGCGCCAGCGTCGGGTGGCCGCCCACGAATGCGCTCGAATCAAGGATTGAAGCCTACAAATGGTTTCATCTTGCTGCGGCGCAAGGCTACAAAGGTTCAGTCACCGCTTGCGAATCCGTGAATCTCGGCATGACCCGTGAAGAGGTGGCAGAGGGCAACCATCGCGCCGCCGCGTTTGTGGCTGTGGCGACGGCTCACCCTTAAGCCCCTGAGAGCCTGTTTTAGAATTCCCTGGGGTCCCACGGATTTCAAAACAGGCTTTCGGGCTCGCCTTTCGTTGGGATGGGCGGTTTTTCCCGCCCAGTTCCCAGTGCCACACCGGCGCGCCATGGCCTGCGAACAACCTCAACCCATGAAACCGCCATGCCCTGCCCATCGCGACCCCGCGGATCGCGTGCTCATCGCCAACGCACTCTTGGAGAGGCTGACACTCGTGACCGCGGGCGGCAAAACTCGCGGCTATTCTCTTGTGGCGACAATTTCGTGATGAGCATGGCGTCGAATCCGCAATGCGCCACTCCCACCCGGACGCTCCAGTGAATCATGCGCCTGCTCGATCCGCCGCCGGAACCCAAGCCGCCCCGCCGGCAAATCGGCTTCCACGCCCGGCCAGACAACGAGGCTGCCGGCGCAACGAAAGGCAGGAAAAGATGAAGCGACGCTGGAGAAGCTCGCTGCCGAGGGCAAGGTGTCGGTATATGTGGTGCATTTCACGCAGGCGGAGGCGGCTCAGAGCGCGCAGGATTTCACGAGCATCAACGTCTGTTCGCGCGATGAGAATATTTATGAGGGGAAAAACGTCTTCCTTCGACGCTCAGTGAAAATGACGACGCGCTGGGTAGTTCGTGAAAGAAAACCAAACCTGCCCCTCAGAACCTGCCGGCGGTCACGGGTTCAACGAAAGCCTCGCTTGCAGGAAAACCGGGCGGACGACAGAAGATTTCTTCACGCCTTCGCCACCAGTGTCGTGGTGGCCACAAACCGATGAGCAATGTTGTTCACCACCACCCCGAAGCCCTCCAGCGTCCTGACGCCCAGCAGCGCCATGTCGCTGGGTTCCGTGAACACCACTTCATCCACGGTTTCAAATCCTTCGGCTTTCAGAATGGCATAGCCGGTTTCGCGCGTGATCAGTTGCCTGCTGGCGGTGGAAAAGCTGCGCTTCCGCACGGGCGTCACCTTAATTTCGGCCAGCAAATCCTTGGGCAGCCAGGTCAATTCGGAGCCGGTGTCCACCGGCACCTCGGCCGGCAGGCTTACCAGGCTTTCGTCTTTAGTGTTCCGTGCCACTACGCTGACTTTGAACAGACTCATGGCCGAATCATACCTGTCGCGAACGCCGGGTTCAAGCCTTCCCGCGCTGCTATTCCTTCGGCTCCATGACCTGAAGCTGCTTGTGCTCGCCGTCTGCCAACTCAAGAGGCACGTCCACCCGCTTGGGCGTTCCGTCGGGTGAACTGAAAACCACCCAGAGTTCGTACGCGCCTGGCGGAACAATTTCGAAGCGTGCCAGGCCGTCTCGGGAGGTCATGTCCTTGAGGTATCGCTCGTGCGTCGGACGTGAGCCCAGCACAACCGTGGCGCCGGTAACTGGCTTGCCCTCCAAGTCAACAATCGCCGCCGTCACCACGCTCCCCTTGCTCAGAAGGATTTCCTTCGTCGGAGACAGTTTCTCTCGGTAGTCCACATCCTCGGCATGACTCACAAATTGCGGGTGGCTGACCCAAAGCTTGTAGTAGCCTGCCGAAATTCCCCCCACTTTGAAAGCACCACGCTCATCCGTAGTCGTCATTCCGCCGGTCTCGTTTCCGTCCGGCCTGCCGGGATTCATCGGCCTTTCATTCGGGTCAATTGTGAAGATTTCAACTTGCGCTCCGGGGACCGGGCTTCCATCGGAATCCACCTTCACGACGCCCTCCAAGAACAGTTCTGCGGCAAACTGCACATCAAGCGCCGTGACTTTGCCCGAGCGGACTTCCAACTTCACAGGGCCGAAGTCGCCAGCACCTTTCCCTTTGGCAACGAGTTGGTAGGGGCCGGGCTGAAGGTCAGAAAACGCATATTCGCTGACCCCTGCTTGGATTTCTTGTTGCGCTGAATAGTCGTTGTCCTCGGCAGTCAGGCTCAGCTTGCAGCCTGCGGTGAACGGCTTGCCCTCGCTGTCGAGAATGGCGCCAGCTAAGGCTCCAGGCCGTGGAATGCGGAAGTCCATCTGGTGGACCACACGGTTGAGGATGACGCACTCCTGCTCCCCAAAGTTCGTGTTGTTGCCATCAAACAGAGACACGAGATGGCGCCCCGGCCTCAAACCGCGAATGGCATATTTGCCATCCTTCCCTGTGTCCGCACTCTTCTGTCGCCCGAACACCACGACGCCCTCAGCATCAATCTCCGCGACGAGCGCGCTACGCACGGTGAATCCCGGCGCGGGCGTGCCGTCGTCGTAGAACACCCGGCCAGCGAGCCCGCCGCCATTGCTGACCACCAGACTTATCTTCAGTTCACCCGTTTGCGGCGTGACAATGTTCTGGCTCACCGAATCGTAGGCGGGGTGTTCCGCCGTGACCACGCACTTTGCCTTGGGGGTGACCGCCGCGAACTTGAACTCGCCCCTCTCGGAAGTCTGCTCGTAGGCGTCGCCAATGGCGCTATCATCTTCTTGGCCCTGCAACTTGACGAGAGCGTCAGCCACCAGCTCACCCTCTTCGGTCGATACGCGCCCGACAATCTGCACCGCAGGCTCAAGGAGGATGACAACCTCATCACCAGCCCCGTCTGGTTTGGCAACAATGCCAGCAGATTCGTCAACGGTCTTTCGCTGGAAGCCGTCCGCCTCCGCCTCCAAGCGAAGCGGTTGACCAAAAGGAACACCATCCAATGCAAAGCGGCCGTCATCTTGGGTCTTCGCCGAGAGAGCTGCGAGTTGCCCGATGCAGTGGACCGTGGCCGCAACCACCGGCGTCTTCTCGCGGCTGTCCAACACCACGCCCGCCACCTTGCCCCCAGGCTGCAGCAGGATGATCTGTTCCACAGATTGTTTGTCTTCTGTTGCGATTTTCCCGCTGGTCGTGACGTAGCCCCGCGCTCCGGCTAGATAAGCAACTTCCTTTGCGTGCGGGAGGCTGCCGATCGTCAGTCGGCCATTCGGGCCAGTCGTTGCCTCTTCGTAGCACAGGAGAGAGTCGTTTGTGCCGTTCACGAAAAAGCGGACCAAGGCGTCGAAGACAGGCGTGCTGTCGAACGCGTTCAAAACCACTCCCTCAACCGTCAGCGTGTTCCTCGACAGGGTGAAGTCAAGGTTCGTGCTGTCATTCATTGGATTCGCCGTCACTGTGGCGTAGCCTGGGGCCGAGCAATGGGCAATCGTGAACGGCTCGCGGCTCAGCGAGGCCGGTGCAATGAACATTTCGTAGAGGCCGTCCTGGTTCACCTGAACCGAAGTGCGCCGCTGCTTGCTGTCCCTCTGCCGCACGGTGAGCGCGTTGAACTCCATCGTGCTTGGGTCAAAACCGTAGAGCCTCAGCTTCGCCGTCGGAACCGGAACCCCGGACTCTTCGGTTACCCGGCCAGCCAGGCATCGGAAGCCGGAGATGTCATCACTGGCCACGCCCGGCTTGGCTCGGTCCAGCCTCAGGAGAACGTCGGCCTTCGGATTCTCGGCAGAAAGGTTCACGGACTGGCTGCCTCCCGTGAAGCCGCTTGCTTGGCCCACGACCATGTAGTGACCGGCCTCAGCAAGCCCGACGAAGAATCCGCCAGCGGCGTCCGCCGTGGCCTCCTCAACCAGCTTGGCCTCCCCGTTTGTCACCATAAAGACCTGCAGCCCTGCCGGAATAGGTTCGCCAGTGTCCCCGGCGAGCACTCGCCCACCCACGGCGAAGGGCAGGTCCGGTTTTCGGTTCCGAGCTTTGAAGATGAGGATGGCAGCGGCAATGGCCACCAGCACCAAGACCAGAACCTTCAGCGGGGTTTTCATGGGCGGTTGGAAAGAAAAGCCGCCAAGCGAGCTTGGCGGCTTCCGGGGAAATGTTGGCGATGCGTTTAGAACGACGCCCGGGCAATCTCCATCTGCCATTGGGCGCCGGGAATTTTCCAGCTTGCCAAACGGAATTTGATAACGCCACAAGCGTTGGCGGTGATATCGACGCTCGACTCCCCGTAGAACTCAGCCAGTGCGTAACGGGACTGCACCGGAACTTTCTCGCGGATGCCGCCGGAAATATTCAACGTCAGAGAAATATTCGCACACCCCACCCCGCAGCCCACTCCGGCCTCTAGATACGGGCCTTGAGCGGCAGACAAGCTCACCGGATTCACTGCCCCAGAAACCTCCAGCGTCAATCCACCGCCAATCGACGGGCCGCACGGAATTCCAACGACCACGCCAGCAGGGTAGGTCCAAGTCATGCCCCGATCGATGGAATAGGTATAGCTGACTTCACCCGTCTTCAGGTCAACCGTGATTACGCCCGCGCGGCTGTTTTCACGAGTTTCCTTGCTCCATTTCAAGGAAGTGCCTGTAGTTCGCTTAATTGTCTTCTTGTTTCCAGATGTCGAAACCGTGACTGATCCTGTCTTCTTCGAGATGACAAGCCCACTCTTGGCAGCCTCTTTCTTCTTCTTACTCGTTTGTGGAAATATCTTCACCAAAGCACTTGCTGCTTGGGGGGATATTTTCACCGTCTTGGTGACAGCCTGCGCCTCGCTGGCGATGAACGCCACCGCACCGGCAACTACCAGTGTTCTGATGATCGTGTTCTTCATAGCTCGTTCTGTTTTGTTAAGTGGACCCGACACCACTCTCAACCTATTGCCTGACCAGCACGGGTCAACCGCTTCAAATTCACGCAGCGTGAATTCCGGTGCGACTCGCGCATTTCTGAGGCCGGCTTAGACACTTGGAACACTCAGTCAGATCCTCGGAAAGAAAGGAACAAGCAGGCACGCCCAGAACCGTCGCCAGAAGGCCCAAGTACGACACCGACGGGATGCGCAGGCCCGATTCCCACTGGGACCAGGTGGAGGCAGCGACTCCCAGCTTTTGCGAAGCTTCCTTGGTGGTAAGGTTTTTCTGCGTGCGCCACCATGCGAGATTGCGGGCAAAAGTCCCCTCTCGCTTTTCGTTTCCAGTTTTCCGACGACGCATCCTTGGCTCTCCGATGGTGGATGGCGAAGCCTCCGGCGCGGGAAATGAAAAGGGGCGCGAACCTAACGCGCCCCGACTGAAGGCTC
>CAYIIH010000315.1:0-5204 GCA_964363225.1 uncultured Verrucomicrobiota bacterium
GGCAAGTCGGTCGAGGACGAAATCCGCGAACTCAATGAACGACTGGAGCAGCGCGTCCGCGAGCGCACCGCCGAACTCCAGGCCGCCAATAAGGAACTGGAGGCGTTCAGCTATTCCGTCTCGCACGACCTGCGCGCGCCGCTGCGGGCGATTGACGGGTTCGCGCGCATCCTGACGGAGGACCACGCGCCGCGGCTCGGCGGCGAAGGCCAGCGCGTGCTGGGCCGAAGGAAAAGTCAACGAAGGCGCCACGTTCTATTTCACGCTGCCGGTTGAAGAAATGAAGGAGGCAGGTTCAGCGGTTCAAGGGTTCAGGGGTTCAACGGTTCAACTACCTGAAAAAATACCAAATCCGCTCGATCCCCGAACCGCTGAACCGTGAACCCTTGAACCGTGAACCTTTCAAATTATGAAAAACGAAAACGAAGTGGAAATCCTGCTGGTGGAAGACAATCCGCGCGACGCGGAATTGGCCTTGCGGGCGCTCAAGAAGCGCCACCTGGCCAACCATCTCGTGTGGGTCAAGGACGGCGCGGAGGCGCTGGAGTTCATCTTCGGCATGAGCGCGGACGCGCCGCAAGCGATCAACCCTGTTCCGAAGGTGATTCTGCTGGACCTGAAACTGCCCAAAGTGGACGGGCTGGAAGTTCTGCGCCGGCTGAAGGGCGACGAACGAACGAAGCACATCCCGGTGGTGGTGTTGACCTCGTCACGCGAAGAACAGGACATCGTGCAAAGCTACCGGCTGGGCGTGAACAGCTACATCGTCAAGCCGGTGGACTTCGAGAACTTCTCCGAAGCGGTGGCGCAACTGGGCTTGTATTGGCTGTTGCTGAATCAACCGCCCGCACCTGGCTCAACCCCCTGAACCGTTGAACCATTGAACCATCAACCATCAACCATGAACAATAAACTCCGTCTTCTCATCCTCGAAGACCGTCCGGCCGACGCGGAATTGATGCTGCGCGAACTGCGGCGCGCCGGCTACGAGCCGGAGTGGAAGCGCGTCGAGACGGAGCCGGATTTCCTGGCGCAGCTCGATCAAGGCTGGGAGATCATCCTGGCCGACTACCCCCTGCCGCAGTTCGACGGGCTGCGGGCGCTGGAATTGTTGAAGGAGCGCGGGTTGGACATCCCGTTTATCCTGGTCTCGGCTACGATTGGTGAAGACAAGGCCGTCGCCGCCATGAAAGCCGGCGCGAGCGACTCCATCATGAAAGACAAGCTCGCGCGGTTAGGCCCGGCCATCGACCGGGAATTGCGCGATGCGGGCGAGCGCCGGAAACGGAGGCTCGCGGAGAAGGCCGTGCGGCGGCTGGCGACGGCGGTGGATCAGGCGGCGGAAATGATCATGATCACGGACCCCGCCGGCACGATTCAATACGTCAACCCGGCCTGCGAGCGCATCACGGGCTACACGAGCGCCGAGGCCCTCGGCCAATACCCGCGCCTGCTCAAGAGCGGCCGACAGGACGCCGCGTTCTACCGGCGGCTTTGGCAAACGATCACCTCCGGCGAGGTCTGGTCGGGCCATTTCACCAACCGACGGAAGGACGGCACTTTCTACGAGGAAGAATGCACCATCTCGCCGGTGCGCAACGACCAGGGCCGGATCGCCCACTTCATCGCGGTGAAGCAAGACGTGACCGCGCGCGTGCGGGCGGAAGAGGCGCTGGCGAAGAGCGAGGCGAAATACCGGGCGCTGTTCGAATCGTCGCGCGATGCCCTCATGACGCTGTTCCCGCCCGACTGGAAATTCACCAGCGCGAACGCCGCCACGGTCAAGCTGTTCGGCGCGAAAGACGAGCAGGAGTTCACCGCCCTGGGACCACGGGAAGTTTCGCCGGAGCAGCAGCCGGACGGGGAGCTTTCGTCCGTCAAGGCGAAGCGGATGATTGAGACGGCGATGGAGCAGGGTTCGCATTTCTTCGATTGGGTCCACCAGCGGATCAGCGGCGAAGTCTTCCCCGCGACGGTGTTGTTGACCCGCGTGGAGTTGGAGGGAAAGACCGGGCTCCAGGCGACGGTGCGCGACATCACGGAACAGAAGCGGGCCGAGGAAGCCCTGCGCGCCAGCGAAGCCCGCTTCGAGGCCGTCATGGACCATCTTGGCGAATGGGTGTGGGAGATGGACGCCGCCGGTCGTTTCACTTATGCCAGCGTCGTCAGCGACAAAGTCCTTGGTTACCACCCGGAAGAAATCACCGGCAAACTGCGGTTCACCGACCTCATTTCGCCCAACCAGCAGGCCGAGTTCAGTCAACGGCTGGCCGAACAGATCGCGGCCAGGCAGCCGTTCCACCAGATGGAACTCGAACTGGTTCACAAGACGGGCCGGCGCCTGCGCGTCGAAGGCAGCGGCAATCCCATCCTCGACGCCCAAGGCAACCTCCTCGGCTATCGCGGCGCGATCCAGGACCTTACCGAAAAGAAGCAACTCGAAGCCCAGTTCCTGCGCACCCAGCGGATGGAGAGCATCGGCACCCTGGCCAGCGGTGTGGCCCATGACTTGAACAACATCCTGGCCCCCATTTTGATGGGCGTGTCTCTGCTGCGCGAGGGACTCCTGCCCAAGGATGCGGAGGACGTGCTGAAACTCATCGAAACCAGCGCTCAGCGCGGCACAGCCGTCGTCAAACAGGTGTTGACTTTCGGCCGGGGCATCGCCGGCGAGCGGGTCTTGATCCAACCGCGGCACCTAATCAAGGAAGTGTTGAAGATGGCTCGCGGGACGTTCCCGAAACTGATCACCATTGCCTCCGAGACGCCGCCCGACCTGTGGCCGCTGCTGGGGGATGCGACGCAATTGCACCAGGTGCTGCTGAACCTCTGCGTCAATGCCCGCGATGCCATGCCGAAAGGCGGCACGTTGAGGCTGGCGGCGCAAAACGTCCGGATGACGGAAGACGGCGCGCGCGAGAAGGGCGGTTTGAAAGCCGGGCACTACCTGCTGCTGCAGGTGTCCGACACCGGCCACGGCATCCCGCCAGAGATCATCGTTAGGATTTTCGACCCGTTCTTCACCACCAAAGAACTCGGCCAGGGAACCGGTCTGGGACTCTCCACTGTGCTCGGCATCGTCAAGAGCCACGGCGGGTTTGTGGGTGTGCGGAGTGAAGCGGGCCAAGGAACCACCTTTGAGGTCTATCTGCCCGCCGCCTCGGCGCCGGCGGCGCTGCCCAGAGGCCAGGGAGAGTTGATCCTGGTGGTGGATGATGAAGCCGGCATTCGTGATGTCACGCGGCGGATTCTGGTCAAACATGGCTACACAGTGGTGACGGCCAGCCAGGGCGCCGAGGCCTTGACCCAGTATGCGCAACACCGGGACGCCATCCGACTGGTGCTGAGCGACCTGATGATGCCGGTCATGGATGGGCTGGCCATGATTCGGAGGCTCAAGAAGATCAACCCTCAGGTCAGGATCATTTCGTCCACCGGCTGGGGTGAGGAGAACAAAATAGCCGCGCTGCGCGAGTTGGGTTTGACGCAGTTCCTGACCAAGCCTTTTACTATCGAGCAACTGCTAAACGCCTTGCATGAACTGCTCAGCGCGGTGGAGCCGGAACCAAAGTAGCGGTTTTGCTGCTGCTTTTGCTGCGGCATGGACTTGTATCACCCGTTCGCAACTGGCACCATCACCCAGTTTATGCGCGAATTCCGCTTGTGGTTGAGGCTTGCCTGGACGGTGGCCCTTGCCGCCGCCGTGGGCGGCTGCGCCCGGTTCCAGCCCCAACCTCTGTCACCGGTGCAGAACGCAGATGCCTTCGAACAACGCTCACTCGCTGACGCCGGCCTGAAAGCGTTACTCGAAACCAACGGCGTCAGAGCCGCCTGGCCCCGCGAAAGCTGGGACCTCAACGCGCTGACCTTGGCGGCCTTCTATTACCATCCCGACACGGATGTGGCGCGAGCCCGATGGCACACGGCGATGGCGGGAACGATCACGGCCGGTCAGCGGCCCAATCCGAACCTGACGATCACGCCCCGATTGAACTCGAGCGCGCTCGGCACCGGGCTGACGCCGTGGATTCTCGGGGGCGTGCTGGATGTGCCCCTGGAAACCATGGGAAAACGCAAGCACCGCGTGGCCCAGGCGCAGCATCTGGGCGCAATGGCGCGGTTCGAACTCGCCGGCACCGCGTGGCAAGTGCGCAGCCGCGTGCGGCAATCTTTGTTGGATCTGCAAGCGGCACGGGAGACGGCCGCGTGGCTGCGCGATCAGTCCGATACCTTGGGCCGCGTGGCGCAGTTGGTCGAAAGCCAGCGGCGGGCCGGCGAGGTCTCGCCTGTGGAAGTCGCAACGGCACGGATCGCGCATCACACCGCGCAGCTTAACCTGAAGGACGCGCAACGGCAGGAAGCCGACGCGCACGGCCGGCTGGCCGAGGCCCTGGGCGTGCCGGCGCGGGCGCTGGCAGAGGTGAACTTCGTGTTTGCAGATTTGGGCTTGTTCCCGACCAACCTCACCGCAGCCCACCTCCGGCGCCAAGCTGTGCTGAACCGCGCGGACGTGCTGGGCGCGCTCGCCGCATACGCCGCCGGCGAGTCAGCGCTCCAACTGCAAATCGCGAAACAGTACCCGGACATTCATCTGCGCCCCGGCTACGAGATGGACCAGGAGCAGAACAAGTGGACGCTGGGCGTTTCGCTGGACCTGCCGATTCTGAATCAGAACCAAGGTCCGATGGCCGAGGCCAAAGCGAAGCGCGAGGAGATCGCGGCAAAATTCAATGCGATCCAGGCGAAAGCCATCGGTGAGATCGACCGCGCCACCGCGGTCTATTTTGCCGCCGTGGATCAGGCGGCCGCCGCCGAGAATATCCTGGTGGATCTGCAGCAACGGAGCGCGGTGATGGGACGCAGGTATGCCGCCGGAGAGGTGGACAAACTGGCCGTTGCCACCGCGCAAGCCGAGGTGCTGAACGGCGGCTTGTCCCGGCTCAAAGCGCGCCTCCAAGCGCAGCAAGCTCTGGCCGCGCTGGAAACCGCCGTGCAAAGCCCGCAGTTGATGCCGGGGCAAGCCGCGCAATTGGAAACAGCAGCCAGAAACCCTGACCAGACCAAGAAGCCATGAAATCACGATTTGACTTTTCCTGTTTGCCGCAAAGAACGCAGCGCGGCGGAGCCGCAACCCGAGGAGCGCCCCCCCTAAATTAAGCCTTTGCGCCGGCGCCCGAGTTCGGGCCCCCAAAAAGGAGGCGCAC